>DGKH01000026.1:0-9334 GCA_002386945.1 Proteobacteria bacterium UBA4575 | reverse complement strand
GCTGCATACACAAGAACAAACTGCACAATGGTCACTTGCGCGACAATTGTTTCGTGGCTTGTTAGGCAATAGGACACAGTCTGCAGTGCAGGCAAAACAGCAGACAGCGATAGAGCTATGGGTGAGTAATCAGTGCCTTTATTTGCGAGGTGAAAAGCAGCGTTTAGATATTAAATTTGAGCATATCTTTTCACTTACACCGCAGCCAGATGGTGTGATGATTCAGTCTCGATTAGCAGACGCTAAGCCGGTGATATTGCAGGATGTGAACGGCCGATTGCTTTACGGTTTTCTAAAGCAGGTGGCAAAGGATTAGAGATTAAGTGGTGGCAGGTGATGCACTACTGATGTAGTGAACAGTAATAAAGACCCGCGTTGAATCTGACATTCAGCGCGGGTTAGCTATTAAGTTAATGCTTAACTAAATAGCGACTTTAACCAGCCAAAAATACCGCCGCTAGATGTGCTGCTAGCTGAGCTGGTAGAAGAGGATGTAGTGCTCTTCATGTCTTGTGTTGATTGCCAGTGTCGGCGTAAAACTGAACACTCAGGCATTGCCCCATTTGATCCACTCATTTAACTACTCTCCGATTTTACAATTATAGTTATTATTTAGGTTCTGCAGCTGTGCGTATTACTCGTAGCACAACACAGCTCATTCTTGTGCAATTATTCTATCTATGCAACTACTTACGAATTTCTATATCCGCATTCTGCCGTAAGCCTTCCATATATTCATTGATTGCTTTGCTCAAAAGAGACTGTTGGATCTGGCTACGAACATTTTCAAATTCAGGTTTTGCTGGCTCACGAATTTCTTCTAATTTGATGATATGCCAGCCAAATTGTGTTTGTACTGGGTTTACCGAGATATCGCCTGCAGACATTGTTTGCAGTGCGCTGGAGAATTCCGGCACCATATTGGCCGCTTGGAACCAACCTAGATCACCACCATTAACAGAAGAAGGTCCAGTTGAACGTTCTTTTGCTAGGCTTACAAAATCACCACCTGCTCGTAAGGCATCAATAATAGCGCGTGCCTCATCTGGGGTTTTCACTAGGATATGACGTGCCTTGTATTCAACTTTGCTCTTGTCTTGGCCGCCCAGCTCATATTCTTCACGCAGCTGCTCTTCAGTGAAAGTCATCTGACTGAATTTATTTCGCATAAAGGCCCTAGCCATAAACTCAGATTCTTGAAGGCGGAGTTGGTAGCGAATATCGTCACGCTCTAACAGGTTAGAATCATTTGCAGCCTGACGTAATAGCTCGGTCGCAATGAGTTCCTCAAGGACCTGTGCGTCAGTGGCCTGTGGCATTTTTTTAGCGGCCTTATAGTTTTTAACATCGGCGTGACTAATGATAACGGCATTAACACTGGCTGCTATCTGATCGTCGGCGACGGTATCCGCTTCTTGTTGGCTACATGCACTAAGGCTGAAGGCTAAAAAGAGTGTGAGGGCATATTTCATCATGGTGTTGATTCCAATGTGGATTGTGGCCTTACGGCAGGACTTTTTTGAATGGTTTAACAATAACTTTTGCGTAGACGCCGGCTTCAATATAGGGGTCATCATCCGCCCAAGCTTGCGCCTCTTCAAGTGATGCAAATTCTGCTACGACCAAACTACCCGTAAAGCCGGCACTGCCTGGGTCTTCACTATCAATGGCTGGGTGTGGGCCGGCGATTAATAACTTGCCACTATCTTTCAAGGCAAGCAGACGATCGACATGGCGTGGGCGTGCTGCCATCCGTTGGTCTAAGCTATTTTCTACATCTTCACTGATGATTGCGTAAAACATTTTAATCTCCTGATTTAATAACAACGAAGCGGCTAATTAGGACCATCTGTAAAATTAAGAAGCCTAGTGTAAGCCCGAGTACGCCAAAGGTTTTAAAGTTGACCCATGCTGATTCGCTGTATGCGCTGGCCACATATAAGTTGAGTGCGGCAAGGCTAATAAAAAAGATAATCCAAGCTAGATTTAACCTATTCCAGATATGGCTAGGTGCTTCGACTGAGGCCCCCATCATACGTTCAACAATGGTTTTTTTGCCGATAAAAAAGCTGGCGGTAAAGACTAATGCAAAGACCAAATTAAGAATGGTTGGTTTCCATTTAATGAAATTAGGGTCGCGAAAAAATAAAGTCGCGCCGCCAAAGATTAGAAACATGACGAAGGTAATTGTCTTTCCCTTGCTTAATTCACGCTGCTGAATCAGGTGTAATGCTGCAACTAAGCCAGAGGCAATGATGGCAATGAATGTGGCGAAATAAATGGCATCAGATGGCTCTGCGGGATTAAAGCTTGGCAAGCCGATGGCACTGACCGACTCGACCCACATGGCTGGAATATGTTGGTAGAAAAAGTAGGCTATAAAAAATAGCACTACAGGAAAGAATTCAACTAAAAACTTCATCCTGAAACCTTGATAGGTGGGCCTGAAAAGACACTTTATTATTAATGAGTGTGGCGATCTTTTAGCTTACAACAGCCGTGGCATAAGCTCTAGCAGAGCGCCCTGTTTTCTCTAAGATAAGTGCGTAAACTAGTGCAATGAGCGAATTCTTACAGATCCACCCCGACAATCCACAGCCACGATTGATAAGCAAAGCGGCGAAGATCATTACGTCCGGTGGTCTGGTCGTCTATCCGACTGATTCCTGCTATGCGCTAGGCTGTAGCCTCGGCAATATAAAGGCTGTGGAACGCATTCGGCAGATACGGCAGGTGGATGATAAGCATAACTTCACCTTGGTTTGTCGTGATCTATCCGAGCTAGGACAGTATTCTATCGTTGATAACGTCAGTTTTCGGTTACTCAAGAGTCATACCCCGGGTCCCTATACCTTTGTCTTAAAGGCGACGCGTGAAGTGCCAAAGCGTATGCAGCAACCTAAGCGCCGTACGATAGGCCTGCGTATCCCTGAGCATGCTGTTGCTCAAGCCCTATTAGAGGAATTAGATCAACCATTGATCTCCAGCACGCTGTTACTGCCTGATGATGAAATGCCGCTCTCAGATATCGATGAAATAGGTGAGCGTTTGGGTCATTTGGTGGACTTGATTATGGATGGTGGTTATTGCGGCACTGAGGCCACGACTGTGGTTGATTTGGCCGATGAAGGGTTTCAGGTCTTACGTCAGGGCAAAAAGCCCTTTCCACAGTAAAATTTGGCGTCAAATGGTGATGAAAATGCAGTCAATGCCGTGTTGCGGGCATGCCAGTTTGCTAGTGTCAGTGGTATGATCTAGATTAGATTTTTGCAATACCATAATCATAAAACTAACAGGATAAGCTCTCTACTAACGTGGCAAGTACATCAGATCAAAACCAGCGCGTGCTATCAGGCATGCGACCCACTGGGAAACTACACCTCGGCCATTACCATGGCGTCTTAAAAAACTGGATCGAGCTACAACACACGCATGAGTGTTATTTCTTTGTTGCCGATTGGCATGCGTTGACCACTGAATACGATCGCAGTGAGGGAATTGCGCCGCATGTCACCGATATGGTGATTGATTGGCTAGCCGCAGGGATTAGTCCTGGCACTGCTACTTTGTTCATTCAGTCACGTGTGCCTGAACATGCCGAGCTGCACCTTCTACTCTCTATGAGTACACCACTGGGTTGGTTAGAGCGTGTTCCAAGCTACAAAGATCAGCAAGAAAAATTAAAAGAAAGGGATCTCGCAACCTATGGATTCCTAGGTTATCCCTTACTACAGGCGGCTGATATTCTGGTCTATCGTGCGGCAAATGTACCTGTAGGTGAAGATCAAGTAGCGCATGTTGAGTTGACGCGTGAGGTGGCTAGACGCTTCAATCACCTCTACGGTAAAGAAGCAGGCTTTGAAGAAAAAGCAGAAAACGCAATTTCCTTGATGGGTAAGAAAAGCGCGAAGATGTATAAAAAACTGCGCAAGGAATATCTTGAGCAAGGTGATGAAGAGTCACTCAGCGTGGCGCAAGCCTTGTTGGATTCACAGCAGAACATTTCGATCGGTGACCGTGAGCGTTTATACGGTTATCTAGAAGGCGGTGGCAAGATTATCCTGCCAGAACCTAAAGCCTTATTGACGAAGGCATCAAAAATGCCTGGTCTGGATGGACAGAAGATGTCTAAGTCGTATGGCAACACGATTGCGTTGCGTGATGATCCTAAAGACATTGAAACAAAACTTAGAACGATGCCAACAGATCCGGCGCGTGTTCGACGAACCGATCCAGGCACACCAGAAAAGTGTCCAGTCTGGCAGTTGCATGAAATCTATTCTCCCAGTGATGTAAAAGACTGGGTGCAAGCAGGTTGCGTTAGTGCGGGGATAGGCTGTGTTGAATGTAAGCAGCCAGTCATTGAGGCCGTACAAAAAGAGCTACAACCGATTCAAGAGCGTGCCCGTGAATACGAGCGTGATATGAAGACGGTGCAAAGTATTATTCATGATGGTTGCGAGCAAGCGCGTGATATCGCTCGTGATACGATGGAAGATGTTCGTAAAGCGATGGGGCTAGTTTACCGGTAAGCATGACAGAAGATGTAGCCAATCCAGGGGCTGAGGAGACTCAAGCCGCACAAGATGAAATGCCATTCGCAATCGTGCATGGTGAGCGCGTCAGTGTGCCCCCACAAGATCTCTATATCCCACCTGATGCATTAGAGGTTTTCCTGGATGCCTTTGAAGGGCCATTGGATTTATTACTCTATCTTATCAAGCGACAGAATTTAGATATCCTGACGCTGCCCGTATTAAAAATTACTCAGCAGTACATGGACTATATTAGTCTGATGGAAGATATGCGCTTAGAGCTGGCTGCCGAATATTTAGTTATGGCGGCTATGTTGGCTGAAATTAAATCGCGCATGTTGCTGCCACGCCCAGTGGAAGATACCGATGAAGAAGATCCACGTGCACAATTGATTCGACGTCTGCAAGAATATGAGCGCTATAAAAAAGCAGCTGAAGATGTTGATAACTTGCCTCGCTCAGAGCGAGATTTTGAAGAAATTAGTATCCATCAGGTGGAGATCGTCAGCGAAGAGAAGCTGCCAGTAGTTGATGTTAAAGATTTAGCCTTTGCGCTGCAGGAAGTTTTGCGCCGCGCAGATATGCAGATTGCACATACAGTTAAACGTGAAAACTTATCTATCCGTGAGCGTATGACCGAGGTCTTGAGTCGCTTATCAGTAGACGAGTTTGTCGAGTTCGTTAGTTTGTTTTCAGTCGAAGAAGGACGAGCCGGTGTTATTGTTAGTTTTATTGCAATCCTCGAGTTACTTAAGAATCAGGTTATTGAGATTGTGCAGTCTGACATCTATGCACCTATCTATGTAAAACCTGCAATTCGTCAGCCGGATGAAGGAGCTGAACATGGACAATGAACAACGTAAGAAGATTATTGAAGCAACACTGATGTCTGCTTCACAGGCCTTGAATGTTGACCAGCTATTGAAGCTGTTTGCAGACGATGCAGATGAGGTGAGCCGCGATGACATCAAAGCCATAGTGCAATCGCTGCAAGAAGACTGTCAGGAGCGAGGCTATGAGCTTAAAAAGGTGGCCAGTGGCTTCCGCTATCAAACACGAGAAGAAGTGCAACCTTGGGTCGATAAGTTGCGCCCAGAACGCCCACCACGCTATTCGCGCGCCTTCATGGAAACATTGGCATTGGTTGTCTATAAGCAACCAATAACACGTGCCGAGATTGAAGATGTGCGTGGTGTTGCAGTGAGTACCAGTATCTTCAAGGTCTTGCTAGAACGAGAGTGGGTTAAGATCATTGGGCATAAAGAAGTGCCAGGCCGTCCTGCCATGTATGGCACGACGCGCAAGCTGTTAGATTACTTCAATCTATCATCATTGAACGAACTGCCTGATCTCGCTGAAATCAAAGACATTGATGATATAGCACCTGAGCTTGCCTTGATCGTGAATGAAGAAATGCCTGAGCAACAAAAAATAGAATCAATGGATCCCCCTCCTGGCGAGACACGCCACTAAATCTGTGATTAACCAGAAGCTCGGTTAATCCAACTCTTAATTTAATCAGCAGTAACAAGCAGAAAAGACTATGGCCGAGCGATTACACAAGGTGCTAGCCCGAATGGGGGTTGGTTCGCGACGAGAAATTGAAGGCTGGATCAAAGCCGGACGCGTTAAAATAGAAGGCAAGCCGGTGGAGCTTGGGCAAACGGATGAAGGGCTCTCTGAAGTTGAGATTGATGGCAGTGTTATCAAGCTCAATAGTAAGTTAGAAACACAAGTCCTGCTGTACCATAAGCCGCATGATGAAATCTGTTCGCGGAAAGACCCTGAAGGGCGTAAGACGGTCTTTGAAAGCCTACCTGAGCCCGATAGTGGCAGTTGGATCAGCGTTGGTCGGCTCGATTTAACCACCACGGGTATCTTACTATTCACCAATGATGGCGACCTGGCTAATGCCTTAATGCATCCTCGCGCGAGTGTGGATCGTGAATATTTAGTCCGTGTGCATGGTGGTTTGTATCCTGACATCTTGCAGAACCTTAGAGATGGTGTGCAATTAGAAGATGGTGTTGCACGCTTTACCGATGTGCAGCCACGCAGTAGTAAAGGCACTAATCAATGGGTGCAGGTGGTCTTACAAGAAGGCCGTAATCATGAAGTGAAACGCATGTTTGAATCACAGGGCCTACAGGTAACGCGCCTGATTCGCATCCGATTTGGACCTATCCTGTTAGAAGACGATTTTCGAAAAGGGCGTCATCGCCTACTGCTAGCAAAAGAAGTGCAACAGCTGAAATCCCTGATAGAACAGTCTAAGCGAGATATCTCTGGCAGCAAATAAATTCCAAACAGTCTTCTCAAAACTTGATCAACAGCTGGCGCTAGATGCCTGGTGGCCGGCTGATGATCCGTTTGAGATTATGGTTGGGGCCGTATTAACCCAAAATACCGCTTGGACCAATGTTGAAAAGGCTATCCTCCAGCTGAAACAACATAATCTCTTAGATGCACAAGCCATTATGGACAGCGACATCGACCTGCTAGCGCAAGTCATCCGTCCCTCCGGTTACTACAATGTAAAGGCGAAAAGGCTACGGGCCCTCTGTGCTTGGTATCTTCAGCAGGGTGGGGCAGAGGTCTTAGCAACATGGTCGATGGCCGATCTACGTGCTGGTTTATTAGCGGTGAATGGCGTGGGCCCTGAAACCGCAGACGATATTGTTTTATATGCCTTTTATCATCCAGTTTTTATCATAGACGCCTACACACGCCGTATTTTTTCTCGTCTAGGACTGATAGACGAGAAGGACTCATATGCTGACCTACAGGCCCAATTTGAAAATGCCATCCCAGCAGATGTGAAAACCTACGCGCATTACCACGCCCTTATCATCGAATGTGGCAAGCAGCTGTGTAAGACCAAACCGCGTTGTGAGATCTGTTGCTTAAGAGATAACTGTAAGGCTGCTGCTACCTCTGGCGCTAAGCAGTAACAATGCAGCCATATTCCTGATTGAGAAAGGTATCTCCATCCATGAGAATGCCAAATTTATTTTTAATAATTATGGATAAGTTTTTTTAAAACTAGTAAATAAGTTTTATTTAACCTTGTAATTCATACAGCAGGGTAAATAATTAAGTACAGTTATACTTATTTTGGATGCCTATTATGAATTTGGATAAAGCGACAAAAAGCATAGCGAAGAAAGTCAAAAGAGGGTTTCGGGGTTACCCTCAAATCACACTCTCTTATTTTGGCGAATCAGCGGACTGCGCAACCGAAGTAGTGATTGGTTTCACCTTAGAAGAGGGTACGGTAGTTCAAGAGCAAAGATTTTCCTGCAAAGGAGACGTCAGAAAAGACGAGACCATTCAAACCACCTTGATAAAAGTTATCGAACGGGCCGAAGCAAAAACAGTTTTAGAAGTTGCAGGTGTTTCAATTATCAAATAATCTTAGCGAAAACAATTACCGAACTTCATCGAAATCAACTTGAGCCGGTAACTCACTTAAAAATTTCTTGAGAAAATCACCTGTTGCCAGCGGCTTGCTTTCAGCCTCGACAGTCTTTGCAAAATCAACAGATGCCTCACTGTCTTGCGCGGTGATTAAATCAGCTATAGCGCCGGCTTGGTGCGGTAAGATCTTGCCTGCTTTGACTAGATCTTCAGCAAAATCAATCGCATCTTTTTTTGCTGCTAGAGTTACTTTTTCAGCAAATTCAGCCTGGTCAGCAGCTAATTGTGCGGCGTCATCATCTATTTTCTTACGCGCTGCGGCGTTATCGTTATCATCAGCCATGGCTGGATCCCCTTGTGTGGTTTCAGATTGTGTGGTTTCAGAAAAATTGGAATTGATCTGCGCCGTAGTGTCGGTCGCTTGGCCAGCTTCTTCAATTGATTCAATATCCCAAGACGACATAGCTTCGTCTGCCGCTTTGATTCCGTCTTTCTCGATCAGCATCTCTCTGAGCCTGCGCAAGAGTCTGCCGATGGTACCGATAGTGTAAGGTCTAACGCTGTCAGATAATTCGACGGTGCAGTAATCTGCTTCAGTTTCTGTTTCTGAAAATTGCGGTGGACGCATGCCCTTAACTGCCGGCGGTTGTGCACCCAAAAAACCGACATGGCGCAAATAATAAGTGCCTGGCGCTGAATTTGATTTTGAATTAGGTAGGTAGAAACTCGCTGATATTTTTTTATACTCGCCGGCATCTACTGACTGCGCAAAATTTGCATTGACTTGTTGCGGCACAGCTTCCAGCGATTGAGTTTCATCGTTAAAATCTAAGCTTTTGATCCAGCCTTGGGCCATGCCAGCGTCTGTTGGATGACCGATAACTATCGGCGCTTCGTGCTTCATAACATCGTAAGCGTCAACTGTGTTTTTTAGCTGATCTGCTGTAATCGCAGGCGCATGAGCACCAGGTCTAAAGATCTGGATAGATTTCGATTTTGATTTCATGGCGCAAGGTTACGACATGAGAAATAGGGATGTTAACTAGAAACGTGTCACTATTTTTAGTGCGATATAATTAAATTCTAGCGATACTCATTGCGAGCAGCGCTAGGTACGTCTTAAAAAGTTTTTAATACTCGGTATTTAATTTCCAGCGCTGATACATCAATGATCTCTATACGCGCTGACGAATAGCCGATTATTTTATTGCTAGTGATATCAAATTCAACATCGGTGGTGAAGCTGTCGCGTGCCAAGTCTTCAGCAAATTCACGATAGCTTAGCTTAACCGTATTGCCTTGAAATCCCTTGAACAGCAATACTTTTCGCAGATTTACAGTAGCGGCCCGTGTTTCTTTTTCAAATTCAAGCGGTATCCAAT
>DGKH01000023.1 GCA_002386945.1 Proteobacteria bacterium UBA4575 | reverse complement strand
GGTATGGCTGTTCGCCGTTTAAAGAGGTACGTGAGCTGGGTTTAGAACGTCGTGAGACAGTTCGGTCCCTATCTACCGTGTGCGTTTGAAATTTGAGGGAAGCTGCTCCTAGTACGAGAGGACCGGAGTGGACGAACCTCTGGTGTGCCGGTTGTCATGCCAATGGCATTGCCGGGTAGCTATGTTCGGAAGGGATAACCGCTGAAAGCATCTAAGCGGGAAGCCTCTCCCAAGATTAGATTTCACTAGATCCTTGAGATCTCTAAAGGTCCGTTGAAGACTACAACGTTGATAGGCTGGGTGTGGAAGCGCAGTAATGTGTGAAGCTAACCAGTACTAATTGACCGTGAGGCTTAACCATATAACACTCAAATACATTGAGTGACGTGAAGTAACAGTACACTGATACAAGACATACTTTTGACTTGAATGCATTTTCAGAATTTGTGTAATGGATGAATCCGTTATGCATGCCAGTTTGCTTGGTGACCATAGCAAGTGTGACCCACCCGATCCCATCTCGAACTCGGAAGTGAAACCGCTTAGCGCCGATGGTAGTGTGGGGTCTCCCCATGTGAGAGTAGGACATCGCCAGGCATCAAATCTAAAACCCCGTACTCCGATGAGTGCGGGGTTTTTTTGTGTCTGTGATTTTATTTTGACACTGTCTAATCGTGTATTATTGCGATAGGTTTTATCTCTAGGTGCTATTGAATTATGTTTTCTCTACTCACAACATTTTTTTACATGCTGACGCTATATTTTAGCTTCATTGTGGGATTCTCTGAGGAGGCCTCGTACTGGTTCCTACCGTTTTTGCCAGCCGGATTGAGTGTCGGCTATGCACTGGATCGTTGGACTGGGGTAAAAGAGCTCCTATATACCGACCAACCGGCCTTCATTCGCTTTGTTACCCATCGATATTTGTCATTTGTCCCGCATGTGTCGGCTGCAGTTGGTAGTGGTCTCGCTCTTAACCATTTGGTGAGCACCTTGTGAAGCTATGGCTAAGATTATCTCCTTCAAAAAGCCGGTGGTTAAAAAGCAAGGGCTTTGTCAATTCAACCACCATAAATGGGTTCTAGATAAAGAATCTATCTTCGACTCAAAACAGGGTCGCTTAGTGAATCGATTTATCTGTACTCACTGTGGAAAGACCAAGGTCAGCGTCGTTTAATCGCTAAATAGAATGAGCTGAATTTAGCCTAACTACCTCACCTAATGAGTGTCTACTTTTATGTGATTGCTGGCAGTCCTACAAATAATCAATTGGGCTAGATTTACAGACTTACTGGCTAAACCTACAGATAAAGTTTCTAGGGCTTAAAGTTCATATATTTCAGGACTTTGTATCTCAATATTCAGTTTTTTGGGGTGTTTTTCGTACAAGGTTTAAAGAGTACCTTAGCTTGCGGCCTTTCCCCCCTCTGCATTATACTTTGCGGCCTTCTTAGTGCATGTTTATAACTGCCTAAGTCGCGAATTTCTAAGGTATTTATTGCGCTTAAATAATCATGCGAGATAGATACTCAAGCGGCCTGATTAACTACTATCAGAATCATAAGAATATAGACTTAGTGGAATAGCGATGCAGAATACTTACCCGCCAGCGCAAGGCCTTTACGATCCAGCAAATGAGCATGATGCTTGTGGTGTTGGATTCGTGGCTAATATTAAGGGACGCAAGTCTCACGCGATCATCGAAAACGGTTTAACCATCCTCAAAAAACTGGTGCATCGTGGTGCCTGTGGTTGTGAGGAAAACACCGGTGATGGTGTTGGCATGTTAGTGCAAATGCCACACACATTTTTTAAGCGAATATGTCCCGAAGCGGGCATTGATCTGCCTGAATATGGACAATACGGAGCTGGCCTGGTTTTCTTACCAGTGGCCCCTGCACAGTCAGAGCGTATTCAAGCAATTATTGAAGAGATTATTACGGCAGAGGGTCAGACTGTTTTAGGTTGGCGAGTAGTGCCGACTGATAGTTCAAGTCTCGGTCCAACAGCTTTAGCAGGTGAACCTACATTCAAGCAGATTTTTATTGGACGTGGAGACAATGTCGCCGATGAAATGGACTTCGAACGTAAGCTCTTTGTTATTCGTAAGTTAGTTGAGAAGGCAGTAGCCACATCTGATCTTTCTGAAAAGAATTATTTCTATATTCCATCACTATCGCACCGCACTTTTATTTACAAAGGCATGTTGACGGTTACCCAGCTGGAGCTGATGTACCCAGACTTATTGCAGGATGATTTTGAGTCAGCTTTGGCCTTGGTTCATCAACGTTTTTCAACTAATACCTTCCCTGCTTGGAAGTTAGCGCACCCATTCCGTTTTGTTGCGCATAATGGTGAGATTAATACCGTTAGAGGTAATGCCAACTGGATGCGTGCACGTGAGGCATTATGTGAGTCAGACCTGTTTGGCGATGACTTAAAGAAGCTCTCTCCAATTGCAATTGAAGGTGGTAGTGATTCTGCGACTTTCGATAACGTGATGGAGTTCATGCACATGTCTGGCCGTCCCTTATCGCATGTCATGTTAATGATGATTCCTGAAGCATGGAGTGGGCATGAAACCATGTCGGATGAGCTTAAGGCATTCTATGAATATCATGCTTGTCTAATGGAGCCTTGGGATGGTCCTGCTTCAACAGCATTTACTAACGGTGACGTAATTGGTGCCGTGCTCGATAGAAACGGTCTGCGTCCATCACGCTACTATGTAACTAAAGACGACATGGTCGTTATGGCTTCAGAGGTTGGTGTATTAGATATTCCACCAGAAGATGTGGTGATTAAAGATCGCCTGCATCCAGGTCGTATTTTCTTGGTCGACATGAAGCAAGGTCGAATAATTGAAGATGCTGAGCTTAAAAGCCAGTTCGCTCAAGAACACCCTTACCGTGAGTGGTTAGACCAAAATTTAATCTCGGTTCAGGATTTGCCAGCGACAGACAATGTAGCCGGACATGATGAAGAGACCCTATTACAGCGACAACAAGCATTTGGTTATACGCATGAAGATTTGCGTGTGCTCTTAGCGCCAAAAGCAGCTAAGGGTATGGAGCCAATTGGTTCAATGGGTTCCGATGCGGCGTTAGCCGTGTTATCAAATCGTTCGCGCCTGCTATATGACTACTTCAAGCAATTATTTGCTCAGGTTACTAATCCACCATTGGATGGTATTCGTGAGGAGATGGTGACACAGCTATCGACAACAATTGGTGCCGAAGGAAATCTGCTCCAGCCTACGTCTGAAAGCTGTCGTCAAATTAAGATTCCATCACCGGTAATAACCAATGATGAATTGGCGCGTATTCGGGATGTGGATCTGCCTGGTTTTAAGACCAGTGTCGTATCAATTCTTTTCCCAGTCGCTGAAGCTGGTGCTGGTCTGGATAAAGCATTGAAGCAGGTTTGTTCTGAAGTTGACCAAGCAATTGCTGATGGTGCCACTAATATTATTCTTTCTGATCGTGGTGTCGACCAAGATCATGCGCCAATTCCAGCGCTGTTAGCGACTGCCGGTGTGCATCATCATCTGATTAAAAGTGGTAGCCGAACTAAGGTTGGCTTGATCCTAGAGTCAGGCGAGCCACGTGAAGTACATCATTTTGCCGTCTTGATTGGTTACGGTATTGGTGCAGTTAATCCATACCTTGCCTTTGAATCGATCGGAGATCTGATCGGTAAAGGGTATGTACCTGCGATGACGCAAGAGGCCGCTGAAAAGAATTATATCAAAGGTGTCGGTAAGAGTCTGATCAAGATCATGTCGAAGATGGGTATCTCTACCGTGCAATCGTATCGTGGTGCACAAGTATTTGAAGCAATTGGTCTAAACAAAGAATTTGTTGATCGTTACTTTACTTGGACTGCATCACGTATTGGTGGTATCGGTCTGGAAGAAGTGGCGTCCGAAGTGAGTATGCGACATCACCATGCCTACCCAGAACGTCAGGTAAAGAGACCTGATTTGAATTGGGGTGGTGAATATCAATGGCGCCGTGATGGTGAGTATCACTTATTTAATCCTGAGACTGTGTTCAAGTTGCAACATGCGACCCGCACAGGTCAATATGAAATCTTTAAGGAATACACTGATCGAGTAGATCAGCAGAACGAACATTTAGCGACTTTGCGTGGCTTGTTTGAATTGGACTATGCCCGTGAGCCAATCTCGATTGATGAGGTTGAGTCCATTGATACAATCATGAAGCGTTTTTCTACTGGTGCCATGTCGTATGGCTCGATTAGTTCTGAAGCGCATGAAACATTAGCCATTGCGATGAATCGTATTGGTGGTCGTTCGAATACAGGTGAAGGTGGTGAAGATCCTGATCGCTTTACCCCCGATGCCAATGGCGATTCACGTCGTAGTTCAATCAAACAGGTGGCATCAGGCCGCTTTGGCGTAACCAGTGAGTACCTGGTTAACGCTGATGATATCCAAATTAAAATGGCACAGGGCGCCAAGCCTGGTGAAGGTGGACAACTGCCAGGCAGCAAGGTTTACCCATGGGTAGCTAAAGTACGTCACTCGACTGCTGGTGTAGGTTTGATTTCGCCACCACCACATCATGATATTTACTCTATCGAAGATATGGCTCAGTTGATTTATGACCTTAAGAATGCAAATCCAGTAGCGCGCGTACACGTTAAGTTGGTTGCTGAAGTAGGTGTTGGAACAGTTGCTGCCGGTGTTGCTAAGGCGCATGCCGATGTGGTGCTGATCTCTGGTTATGATGGTGGTACCGGTGCCTCACCAATGAACTCACTAAAACATGCGGGTCTCCCTTGGGAACTGGGTGTTGCCGAGGCACAGCAAGTACTGGTCATGAACGGCCTGCGTGATCGCATCGTGATGCAGACGGATGGTCAGATGAAGACCGGTCGTGATGTCATTATTGCTGCATTATTAGGTGCTGAAGAATATGGTTTTTCAACTGCACCACTCGTAGTCATGGGTTGTATTATGATGCGGGTATGTCATTTAAATACCTGCCCAGTAGGTGTTGCAACACAAAATCCAGAGTTACGTAAGAAGTTTGGTGGCCAGCCTGAGTTTGTGGAAAATTTCTTTAAGTTTATTGCTCAAGACGTTCGCCAACATATGGCGCAACTTGGTTTCCGAAGTATTGATGAAATGATCGGGCAAGTAGACCGCATAAATGTGCGTAAGGCGATTGATCATTGGAAGGCTAATGGTTTGGATTTCTCAGCTATTTTGCATAAGCCAACGCCACATGCGGGGACTGATATTTACTGTACTAAGCAACAAGATCATGGATTGGATCTGACCTTGGATGTTACTGAACTAGTGCCGCAATGTGAGCAAGCTATTGCGCAAGAAAAACCAGTTAAGCTAACACTGGATGTGAAAAATACAAATCGTAGTGTGGGTACCATATTGGGTTACCACATCACTAAGCAGCATGGTGGCAAAGGGCTTGCAGAAGATACAATTCAGCTGCACTTTAAAGGTTCTGCTGGTATGAGCTTTGGTGCCTTTGTACCTAAAGGGGTTAGCATGCGTTTAGAAGGTGATGCTAATGACTATTTAGGTAAGGGCCTTTCTGGAGCCAAACTGATCGTGCATCCAGCGCAGGAATCACGTTTTGTTGCAGAAGAAAATATTATTGTGGGTAATGTCTGCCTATATGGTGCAACCAGCGGTTTAGCCTTTATTCGTGGCATTGCCGGTGAGCGCTTTGCAGTACGGAATAGTGGCGTGAAGACGGTCGTTGAGGGCGTCGGAGATCACTGTTGTGAATATATGACTGGTGGTGTGGTTGTCGTGCTAGGTCAAACTGGACGTAACTTTGCTGCAGGTATGTCAGGTGGTGTTGCTTATGTCTTGCAAGATGCTGAAACCTTCGACATTAATTGCAATCAAGATATGGTGGCTTTAGAAAGCGTAGATGATGCCGATGATGTGGCAGAGTTGAAAGGGCTGCTAGAACAGCATCTGCAGTATACAGAAAGTACTGTAGCCAAGAATATTCTTGCGAATTGGTCAGATTATCAATCTCAGTTTATTAAAGTCATGCCAACGGATTACAAGCGAGTCCTAGAGGCGATACGTGTAGCTGAAGTTAATGGTACTTCAGTGGATGACGCAGTTATGGAGGCATCTAATGGGTAAGATAACTGGATTTATGGAAGTCGGTAGAGCGAAACAGCCTTATCGTCCAGTTGAGGATCGTCTGCAAGATTGGCGTCAAGTCATGGACTCTTGGGGCGGAGAAGAACTGAACCAACAGGCCTCGCGTTGCATGGATTGTGGCATCCCTTTTTGTCATCAAGGTTGTCCGCTTGGCAATCTGATTCCTGATTGGAATGATTTGGTTTATCGCGAGCAGTGGGAAGAAGCCATTGAGCGTTTGCATGCAACGAATAATTTTCCAGAGTTTACCGGCAGTCTATGCCCAGCACCTTGTGAGGGTGCTTGCGTCTTAGGTATTAATGATGATCCAGTTAATATTAAGGCGGTAGAGCTTTCGATTATTGGTCGAGCTTGGGAAGAAGGTTGGATACAACCAGAAATAGCAGATAGTAAGAGTAATAAGACGATAGCGATTGTCGGATCAGGCCCCGCAGGTATGGCGGCAGCACAACAATTAGCACGCGCCGGTCACAGTGTGACTTTATACGAGCGAGATGATCGTATTGGCGGATTGCTGCGTTACGGTATTCCAGAATTCAAGATGGAAAAACGTATGATTGATCGTCGTATGCATCAGATGGAAGCTGAGGGTGTGACCTTTGTAACGAACGCCAATATCGGTGCTGATATTGCAATTGAGAGTCTGCAGCAAGAGTTTGATGCCGTTATTTTGACTGGTGGTGCTTGTGAGCGTCGTGATCTGCCAGCTGAAGGGCGTGAGTTGTCGGGTATCTATCAAGCGATGGAATACCTACCTATGCAAAATCATCTCTGTGAAGGTGATGACAAGCCTAGTGATTTCATCGATGCCAAAGGTAAGCATGTTGTGATTATTGGTGGTGGTGATACTGGTGCCGATTGTTTAGGTACAGCTAATCGCCAAGGCGCAGCTAGCGTACATCAGTTGGAAATCATGCCACAGGCCCCTGACTTACGTGCCGAATCTAACCCATGGCCAGAATGGCCGCGGATTTACCGTACAGCATCAGCGCATGAAGAAGGTGTTGAGCGTCTTTATTCAGTCTCAACAAAACGCTTCATTGGTAATGAGCAAAACAATGTGAAGGCACTCGAGCTAGTGACGGTTGAGATGAAAGAGGTTGATGGCCGTATGCAGTTTGCTGAGGTGGAAGGTAGCAAAATAGAAGTGCCTTGTGATCTAGCCTTGTTAGCGATGGGGTTCACTGGCCCAGAAAAGCCAGGGATGTTGGAGCAGTTAGGTGTTGATTTAGATGCAGGCGGTAATGTTATTGCAGATAAAAACTGGATGACTAATGTCGAAGGTGTTTTTGTTGCTGGCGATATGCAGCGTGGCCAAAGTTTGATTGTATGGGCTATCGCTGAAGGACGGGCGGCTGCAAAATGTGTTGATGAGTTCCTTATGGGGAAATCTGATCTGCCAGCGGTAGTGAAACCAATCAGCTGTTAAGTCTGGGCCGGCTAACGGCAGAATAAAGAAGCTATGCCAAATGTGGATTAGATCCGCAGGGCATAGCTTCTTTTGCCTAATAATACGGTGAGGTATTGAACTGTTAGGCCGAAATGTAGCGTAAAATTTCAACCACCTGCGCTGGGGTCTGCGCCCAAGCCATGGCTGCAGCATCGACTTCTTTTAAGGGGTGAACAATGTCTTCATCGTGTAGTGTGATGTAGGGCTTGCCTAAGGCTGCGCAATAGCCAGCATCGAAAGCAGCGTTCCACTGTTTGTATTTATCGCCAAATCGGATAACTGCAATGTCACACATTTCGATCAGGGTTTTTGTCCGGATCGCATTCACCTTAGATGATTTGTGATCACGCCAAAAACCTTCACTTTCTGGGAGTAATAAATCACCAGCAGCATCGCTTGCAGCATGGTTGGTTATCGCGGAGCTAAAGTTGAGATCAAGTTTAAGGTCGGAGGCACCTTTTTTGATTTGTTCGCGCCAGTCAGTATGAATCTCGCCAGAGAGATAAACGTTGAATTCCATATTTAGTTCCTAAGAATGTTAGTGGGTCATAAGGGTTTAACGATCGGTCGCTGTTTTGGCGTAATCGTCTAAAAATTCTTTACAACTGTCAAAGTTGCCTCGAAAAATAATTAAATTTTCTCGTTTGCTTAATTGTGAGCGGTACATAGGATCATAGTATTGATCTAATAATGGCTGCAGCCAATCAAAATGCGCATCAAAGCCACGCCCTTCTTTTTGAAGGCCTAGCGCTCGCTGCATTTTTAGAATTAAATCGTCACAGCGCTCAGTGCCTAAACGTTTTCGAATGCGCTGCATACTTGCGAGCAGGTATTCAGATAAGGCATTAAATGCGGCATCTTCATCCTGGTGTAGTTCGAAAAATTCAGCCTGCATATTGATTACATATTCTTCTAATAACTGTTGTAAGCGTTGTTCCAATGTCGCCTCGATAACAACCAATGGCGAATTGCGCATTTTATTATAGATATTAGCCGGGATATCGACGCTGCCGATAAAGCGACTTTCATCTTCTAAGCTTAAGATCTGGTGCTGCTGTTTATTGGCATTGAGTAGGTCGATGCCTAATTGATGTTCAAAAGTGACCTGAGTGCTTTGTGCAACAGCGTGAGCGCCAAAGCTAGAGCCCCGATGATAGGCGGCTCCTTCGAGATCAATGCCATTGTCCAACGTTTGGACCATACCGGTTTTACGACAGCCGGTGAGTCCAGCGACTAAAGCATAATCAAATCTACTATCGGCCTGTGCCAGCGTGCCAAGTAAACATTGGCGTAGTGCGCGATAGCCGCCCTGAATCAGACAGATTTCAATGCCGGCATCCGCCAACCATTGCTGACTGGTCTTGGAGCGTAAACCACCGCGAAAGCAGTATAGGTAAGCTGTTGGGTTTTGTTCGCAAAATGCCCGCCAAGCCTCAATACGATCAGTCTTGGTTTGGCCTGAGACTAAGGCATGACCGAGCTCTATGGCTTTATCCTGCCCATTTTGTTTGTAGCATGTACCTACGAGGTGGCGTTCTTCATTATTGAGTAACGGTAAATTGAATGCCTGTGGAAAAGCCCCTTTAGCAAACTCTATAGGCGCGCGTACGTCTAGCAAAGGGCTCTGCTGTAGGAGGATTCCCTCATGGTCGTTACTTTCAGGGGCTGTGTTCATGGGTTCTCATGTGTGGCTACGCAGGCTGTCTGCGTTATGTCTAAAGAGCCAGTAAATCAATGGCTTGCCAATGCTAAAGGAATGGCGTTTAAAAGTCACAACGGCGATACTAACTAGCACCAAATACTGGGGTGTAAGCCTGAATAATCATGAAGTCCTTAAGTAATATGATATGTCATCTGTGTAAATCGATGTGGACTTCAATTCTAGGCTTGTTGCTCGGTCTGCTGTGGCTCTCTGTAGCACAGGCAGGGCCGGCAGTTGACCGCTTGTTAGCAACGCCAGCTTCAGCCCTCTGGTTACAGCAATCGGTATCGAAAGCGATGGTTAAAAACCCACGTGTAGCGATGGTGCCAGCATCCACAGTGAAGATTTTGACGGCCCTGATGAGTCTACAGTATTGGGGAGCGGAACATCGATTCAGTACTGAATTTTGGTTTGATGGTCAGCGCAAGGTGCTCTTTATTCGGGGCTTGGGTGATCCTTTTCTAACCTCCGAAGAGATTACTTATATCGCGACGCAGCTAGCTCAAGCCGGCATCCATGAGATAGCGAAAATATCGACAGATGGGCGCTATTTTAGCGAAGATATCGACATTGATGGGCAGGATGGTAGTAATAACCCCTACACGGCGGTCAACGGTGCATTGGCCGCGAATTTTAACAGCATAGCGTTCAATGTGACGGCAGCGGGGACTAAAAGTGATGAGCAGCAAACCCCGTTGACGACGATTGGTCGTAAGTTAGCCACTCAGGTAGCTGCTGGCCGACACCGTTTACCGCTAACTACAGCCGATCAAGGCGCCCATTATTTTGCTGAAATACTGAGAGAGAAGTTACGTGCTGCTGAGGTAAACGGCGATATGGCGATTGAGTCAGCAGCAGTGTCGCCAGCAAGTCAGCTCAGTTATCGGCATGAGAGCCGCCACACACTGCAGCAGGTGGTCATGGCCATGCTGAAATACTCTAACAACTTTATTGCCAACCAGCTGTTCTTGATGCTGTCTTTATCCAATGGGCAGGGTGAGATCTCAACAACCGCAGCACAAACGGCTTATCAGCATTATATTCAGCAGCATTTTCAGTGGCGAGACGCGGTGATTGCTGATGGCGCGGGCTTGTCGCGGCGAAACAGGCTGAGCGTTAGCCAGTTAGCCGATGTGTTGCAAGCGTTTCGCCCCTACCGTCGGCTATTGCCGGCGCAGTCTGCGAAGATCATGGCCAAATCAGGGACTCTGCAGGGTGTTATGAGTTATGCCGGTTATCTTTTTCGGTCTGATGCGTGGCACCCGTTCGCTTTTATAATCAATACCGCTACGCCATATAGGCAACGTAAGGCGATTGCTATGGAGCTATTACAAGGTGATTTTGATGTGACACGGTTCAAGGTTGAGGCTATCTCGGCGCAGGACTAGTCTCGGGCCCATTTGGCTGGGAATTGAGGCATAATGCTATGCCATTATCGGCTTGCCCCCATTATTTCTACCAGTGTAGGTATAATAAATCCTTAGTGTTAGCACCGTAGTTGTAGTATTATCCGCGCGGCTAAAAGGATCTGGCAAACCGCCTATCATTAATTTTGACAGTGAACAGATAAAGACTATGACTGACCTATCCAAGTATCGGAATATCGGTATTTTCGCGCACGTTGATGCGGGAAAAACCACTACTACAGAACGAATTTTGAGTCTTACCGGCAAGATCCACAAGATCGGTGAGGTTCATGATGGCGAGGCAACTACTGATTTCATGGATCAGGAACGTGAGCGCGGCATCACTATTCAGTCAGCGGCGACCAGTTGTGTCTGGGATGATCATCGCTTAAATATTATTGATACCCCGGGACACGTTGATTTCACGATCGAAGTGTATCGTTCACTGAAGGTACTTGATGGTGGCGTTGGTGTTTTCTGTGGTTCTGGTGGTGTTGAGCCTCAGTCAGAGACCAACTGGCGCTATGCCAACGAGTCTGAAGTGGCTCGTATTATTTTCGTCAACAAGCTAGACCGCTTAGGTGCAGATTTCTATCGTGTAGTGAAGCAGGTAAAAGACGTACTCGGTGCGCGCCCATTAGTTATGGTATTACCTATTGGTACTGAGGATGAATTCAGTGGTGTGGTTGATCTATTGACCCGTAAAGCTTGGATATGGGATGGATCAGGTGATCCGTTTAAGTATGAAGTTCAAGACGTCCCTGCCGATATGGTGGATGACGTTGAGCAGTATCGTGAAGAGCTGATTGAGATCGCTCTCGAGCAAGACGACGATGCTATGGGGAAATACCTAGACGGTGAAGAGCCTAGTGTTGAGACCATACAAGCGTGTATCCGCAAGGGCACTATCGCTCTCGACTTCTTCCCAACATATTGTGGTTCAGCATTTAAAAATAAAGGTGTGCAGTTGGTTCTTAGTGCAGTCGTCGACTACCTGCCAAACCCTACTGAAGTGAAGCCTCAGCCTGAGGTTGATCTAGAGGGTAATGAGACTGGTAACTTCGCTATTGTTGATGTCGATAAGCCAATGCGAGCCTTAGCCTTCAAGATTATGGATGATCGTTATGGTGCACTAACTTTCCTGCGTGTTTACTCCGGTAAATTAGAGAAAGGCTCAACTGTACTAAATACCTTCACTGGTAAAACAGAACGTATTGGACGTATTGTTGAGATGCATGCCGACTCTCGTGAAGAACTCGAGTCTGCTCAGGCGGGTGACATTATCGCAGTACTGGGTATGAAGAATGTTCAAACTGGCCACACATTATGTGATCAGAATAATCCAGCGACTCTGGAGCCGATGGTCTTCCCAGAGCCAGTGATTTCGATGGCAGTAGCACCTAAAGATAAGGGTGGTTCTGAAAAGATGGGCGTTGCCTTGAGTAAGATGATTGCTGAGGATCCTTCGTTCCATGTCGAGACTGATATAGATAGTGGTGAAACCATCCTGAAGGGTATGGGTGAGCTACATCTAGATATTAAGATTGATATCCTTCGACGTACGCATAGTGTTGAAGTGGTTGTTGGTAAGCCACAAGTGGCTTATCGTGAAACGATTACTCAGCGTACTGAAGATAGCTATACACATAAGAAGCAATCTGGTGGTTCTGGTCAGTTTGGTAAAATTGATTACACCATTGAGCCAGGTGAAGCCGGTACTGGTTGGACCTTCGAGTCCAAGGTTACTGGTGGTAACGTTCCTCGTGAATTCTGGCCAGCAGTAGAAAAAGGCTTTAAGTCTATGCTTGATACGGGTGTCCTTGCTGGCTACCCTTGTGTAGATATTAGTGTGACGCTGCAAGATGGTGGCTTCCATGCCGTTGACTCATCAGCGATTGCTTTTGAACTGGCAGCACGTGGTGGCTTCCGTCAGACTATGCCAAAAGCGGGCCCACAAATTATGGAGCCGATCATGAAGGTGGATGTGTTTACACCAGAAGATCATGTGGGTGATGTTATTGGTGACTTGAACCGTCGACGAGGCATGATTAAGTCGCAGGAGCCTGGTGTTACCGGTACTCGTGTGAAAGGTGATGTACCTCTAGCTGAAATGTTTGGATACATTGGTGATCTGCGTACTATGACCTCAGGGCGTGGCCAGTTCTCTATGGAATTCTCGCACTATATGCCGTGCCCAAATAATGTTGCTGAGCAGGTCATTAAAGAAGCGAAAGAGCGTCAAGAAAAGAAATAGACTAGCTAATCTGGTTAAATTAAACGTCGGGGGATGAGAATCTCTCGGCGTTTTTTTTTGCCTATTAGTCTTCGCTTAAATCACCGCTTCCTTCTTTTACCCACCAGACGTAAGTGCTAGTGATTAGTTCTGTTGGTGAGGTGTGTAGAGCATAGGCTAGTTTGAAAATGGTCTCTAGTGTTGGCTGTTGCTCACCAGCTTCTAAGCGCTGGACATAACGAACTGATAACCCTGCATTGAATGACAGGGTTTCTTGGGTGAGGCCACGGCTAATGCGGTGTTCTCGAAGGTCGTTACCAAAATCAGCTTTCCACATAAGGCTACGGTGCCGTAGTAGCTTTAAAGGCACTACGAACTATAATGCGTAATTTGATTGTCTATAATAGCCTTTGACTGAGTCAAATAGTTTAATCGGCCGAAAGTATTCGGCTTTTACGTTAGTGCGGTAAAGGCGTGGCAGCTTTGCACAGGTTTTTTGGTGGGTTCTGCTGGTATTAAAGGGTTTGTACAAGCGTATTGAGTAGGCGTCTATGGATTATTCAAGTTTTTAAGGTTAATGTGTATCCATGTTGTTTAGAGACTCTCCTCTAAAAAAGCATACGAGATATAATTCCCTCTTATCTTGTTGTTATGTCCTTGTTAAGCCCCTTTCCTCAAGGGGCTTTTTTTTATGCCGTCTGTTTTCTTAAAAAAGCAATAATAGCATCTGACTCATACAGCCAAATTATGCCGCTTGGTGTTGGGTAGCTCAGGCAAGGTACTTGATAGCGACCACCAGCTTCAATTAGGATTTTTTTATGTTCAGCATCACGTTTAGCGTCTACTCGTTGTATCTCAAGGTTTAATCGACGTACTTCTTGTCGTACCTTGACGCAGTAAGGGCAGGCGTTAAATTCATATAGCAACCACTCGCTAGTCATTTGATTAAGGGCCTCTTGTGCTTCTGTGGCACGGGTCAGTGGAGTAGGTGCGGTGCGTTGTTCATTCCAAAGAATGATTTTTCCAAGAAGATAGCGAATTAAGCGCATAAGGGCCTTTTGAAATATTTTAGATAGCGGATTGTTATGCCTTTTATAGCTAAACATAAAGCATAGTAGAGATATCGTCTAAGCTATCACATTGATCTAGAATATTCGGTACCACCAGAGAGTAGTTTGTATAGAAAGAACAGCTATTAACCGCTATGGTGGTTTTGATATATTTTGTTTGATTCTTAGCCTCTCTTAATTTCACTTTGTCGGCAGTCCCCCTATAGCCTATGTATCTCATCCGATTTGATGACGTTAGCCTTGAATTTGGCGACGTTCCTATTCTTAAGCATGCCCAATTCATGATCGAACCGAAGGAACGGGTCTGTCTGATTGGGCGCAATGGTGCAGGAAAATCTTCCTTAATGAAGTTGATTACAGGCGACTATGTTGCCGATGATGGTGATATTCAAAAGCGCCGCCATCTGCGTATTAGCCAACTGGAACAAACCTTGCTAGATGAGTCTGAAGAGACTGTAAGGGATGTGGTGCGTAAGGGAATGCAAGAGCAACAAGATTTGCTAGATGAATACAATCGGCTTTCTAATTCAGAGCTTGATCGGCATCAACTCAAACAGCTTGAGAATCTACAACAACAGATTGACGCCAGTGGTGTTTGGAATATTGAACAGCAAATTGACACCACGATTACTCAGCTTAATCTACCGGGAGAGCGTAGCCTGAGTCAGCTTTCTGGAGGTTGGCGCCGACGTGTTTCTCTCGCTAAAGCCTTAGTCTCAAAACCGGATTTATTACTGCTAGATGAGCCGACCAACCATCTTGATATTAATACTATCGAATGGCTGGAGAACCGGATCCGTGGGTTTGAAGGTAGTATTATTTTTATTACGCATGATCGAATCTTTTTGCAGAAATTAGCGACACGAATTGTTGAAATTGATCGGGCTAAACTTGTCAGTTGGCCGGGTAATTACCAGAATTATTTAGAGCTAAAAGAAAAAGCCTTGGAAGAAGAGGGTGCCCAAAACAGCCTATTTGATAAACGAATGGCGCAGGAAGAAGATTGGATTAGGCAGGGAATCAAGGCCAGGCGAAAGCGTAATGAAGGCCGTGTTCGTGCTTTGATGGAGATGCGTAATGAGCGTTCAAAGCGTGTTAAGCGTGAGGGTAAAGCGAAAATCCAGATTGAAAGTGGTGAGCGCTCAGGACGTAAGGTCATTGAGGCACGTAATATTTCCTACAGCTATGGTGATGAAAAAGTCATTGATGGTTTGAACCTGAAAGTGATGCGTGGCGATCGTATAGGTCTCATCGGTAATAATGGGGTGGGTAAAAGTACATTACTAAAAATTATTCTAGGCATGTTAGAGCCACAGCAGGGACACGTTAAACTGGGGACTAATTTAGAAACTGCTTACTTTGATCAGATTCAGCGTGATTTAGATCGAGAAAAAACTGTAGCGGAAAATATAGGTGAAGGTAAAGAATACATTAACCTAAATGGAAAACAGCGACATATTGTGGGGTACTTGAAGAACTTCTTGTTCTCACCCAAGCGCGCATTAACACCAGTATCTTGTCTTTCTGGTGGTGAATGTAACCGCGTCGTACTGGCCAAGTTATTTACCAAGCCAGCCAATCTATTGGTGTTAGATGAACCGACTAATGATTTAGATGTTGAAATGCTAGAAGTGCTGGAAGAGCGCTTAGTAGCATACGATGGCACGCTGATTATCGTAAGTCATGACCGCAATTTCTTAGACAATGTGGTGACTAGTGTCTTAGTCTTTGAGGAAGGCGATACGATTAAAGAATATGTGGGTGGATACAGTGATTGGGTCAAGCATGGTAAGCAGTTAGCCGAGAAAGATGATCCTAATCAAGGTGTTACTACCCATGCAGTAGAGAGTAAAGAGCGTGATGCTGCACAGAAAAAACAAAAGCTTAGTTATCAGCTACAACGAGAACTAGATGCCTTGCCGGAGCGCCTTGAAAAGCTTGAGCAGGAGATCAATTACTTGCAAGAACAGATAGCTCAGCCTGAGTTTTACGAACAGAGTTTTGATGTCACCAGTGAGGTGATGGATACCTTAGCTAGTCTGCAAAAGGAATTAGATCAGGTGATGGACCGATGGGCTGAATTGGAGGATGGCTAGTCAAGCTGCTCTCGTCCTGATAAATCATGGAATTATGAAACGTGTAAAAGGGTATGACTTATGAGTGAGCAGGATAAAACAGTAGCAATGACAGCCTTATGTGGGGAAGTTCAACGGTTGCTGCAACTGGCAACTGAGGGTCTAAAGCCTCCTAGTAGCTCAAGTGAAACACCTAGACGTAAAATGTCCGTTTTCACCTATGGTGTCTGTCTAGCCTTGGCACGACGTGAGGCACAGGAGCCTGCTGCGTTGTATCTGGAATATCTATTGCAGGGTGGATTATCAGTGGCTGCGGCGCAAACGGTGGTTGAACGTACCACCTTAAAGTTCATGTATACAGAATACGGCCCTAGCTGTTGTCAGCTTGGTGAGAGGTTTGTGCAGACTGAAGATGCGGCTGAGGTCGCGGCGATTTTGCTGTCATAGGACGTCGCTAAGTGTCCCCTAGGTGCAAATCGATGTTATTCTTATTAAACCGATTACGGAGATTAAGTAAATGTTGAGATATCTACTCTTAGCAATTTTTTGGATGGGGCTTTCGACTCCCTTAGTTTTGCAGCAAAGTGCTGCTGATGACGCTGTGACAGATGATGGAATGGCAACTTTTGATAAAGAAACAGTCTTAGATGAGGCGAGCAGCTATTTTGGTGCTGGTGCAGAAGGTATAGCATCTATCATAGAGAAAGTATTCTCCGAGCGTGGTGAGCCTGTTGGATTTATTAGGGGTCGCGAGGCCGGTGGCGCCATTATTGTTGGTTTGCGCTACGGGGATGGTGAGCTGGTGATGAGTGATGGCTTTACTGGCACAGTACACTGGCAGGGACCTTCTTTCGGTTTTGATTTTGGTGGTAATGCATCAAAGGTGTTCGTTCTGGTTTATAACCTTTCTAACGTAGATGACATCTTTCAACGCTTCCCAGGGGTTGATGGTAGCCTTTACTTCATCGGTGGCGCAGGTGTGAACTACGTTAAACGAGATGAGATTACCTTGGCGCCAATACGTGTTGGGCTTGGCTGGCGTGCTGGCGCTAGTGTCGGCTATATGAAAATCACTCAGGGTAAGAGTTGGAATCCGTTCTAAAATCTTAAGCAGCGTTTCGACGCTGGAAACTAAAAGGTGCAGTGGTATACTTTGGCACCGAATAAATATGGAAAACGCGCATTATGTTTGCTCCCCGCGAGAGTGTAGAACAGGTTGAAGAGGGTAACGTCCTAGCACCTAAGTTCGATGAAGATGGATTGATCCCTGTTGTCACCACGGATATAGATTCCGGTGAATTATTGATGATGGGATATATGAACGTCGAAGCATTCAAAAAAACAGTTGAGACTGGTGAAGCCCATTATTGGAGCCGCAGTCGAGCCTGTTTATGGCATAAGGGAGCTACCAGCGGTCTTGTTCAAAAGATTATCCAAATGCGTATTGATGACGATCAGGACTGTGTCTGGCTACGAGTTGCAGTCAATGGCGGTGCCAGTTGTCATGTTGGCTATCGCTCTTGTTTCTACCGCTCAGTCCCTATTGGAAAGCCCCAAGGTGATGGCCCTCTGATCTTGGACTACCAAGAAGATGATAAAGTATTCGACCCAAAAGAGGTTTACGGTGACGCGCCGAATCCAACTAAACTGTAGTTTCTTTAAAGCGATAAGCCTTTGATATCGTAGTGTTGGATTACATGACTCAAATCCCAGAATTTATTGTTGGAATTCCGACAATTATTTTAATTATGTTTAGCCTCGGTCTGTGTGTTGGCTGGCTGTTACGCATTCTTGTGGCGCGGTTTCAGATGATCAGCTACCGCACGGATGCCCAGCAGCAGTTAGATCAACTGCGTCAGCAGATAGCTCAGCTAAAACAGGGGCAGTCAGTGGTGGTAACCGCTTCTGTGGTTGCACATCAGTTGGCCGATATTCCTGATATAGATCAATCAGCACTGCCTAAATTGTTCGCACAAAATATTTCCACTACACAAGACCTACTCAGGTATTGCTCTGAAAGCTCGGCCGTTATTCAGTTGGCGAAGAGTATTGGGGTAGAAGACTTTGCAATTCAACGCTGGCTATCGTTAGCTGACTTGATGCGCGTACCGGGCCTGAATGCAGAACATGCTTTGTTGCTTGAGGCGACTGCAATTTATTCTGCTGTCGAATTAGCGCAGCAAAAGCCGCAGCGTTTAGCAGAGAAGCTCGCACGACAAAATTCATCTCTGAATATTTTATCTGATTTGCCTACAGAAGCGCTCTTGGCCTCATGGATTGCGCAAGCCTCAAACATCTAGAAAATCTGCAAGCCAGCCTGATAGAATTTTTGACTTAAGTCATGCAAGATTTCTATCTGCATATTTAATTACATTGAAACTTATCTCTTCATTGTAACTTTTTAGGCTACTCTCCAGCTTCAAAGTACACAAAAGGTGTGCGTATATCCCTTTCTTTTCTACCTTTGCCATGTAAAGTATTTAGTTCTTATTATTAATTATAATTTTCAATAGTTTATAGAAATTAAGGAAAGAGCATGTCGAATAAAGTTTCTGTTGTAGTCATCTCTGGTGACCGTGAGCAGTTACAAATGGCCGCTATGTTGGCCTCAGTTGCTGCAGTTAGTGGTAGCGAAGTAACTATATTCCTATCCATGAACGCCATGCGTTATTTCCAGAAGGGTGATGCTAGCTTGGCACCGGCAGAAGGAGAGGTGGGTGTGCTTCTGCAGAATAAAAATGCACCAGATTTTAGAGAGTTATTCCAATCTGCAGTAGAGCTAGGTGATGCGAAGGTTTATCCCTGTTCTATGGCCTTAGACATACTCAATATCCCCGTCTCTGATTTAGTTGATTATGTCGCTGAGCCATTGGGCCTGACAAAGTTTCTAGATATGGCCTCTGATTCACAAGTATGGTCATTCTGACCTGAGCTAAAGGAATAATGATTATGAGTGATAGAAAAATCGTAGATGCAAAGAATACATTTTGCCCGGGACCTCTAATGGAACTGATTGCGAGTATGAAGCAGGCAGAAGTAGGCGATGAGCTGGAAGTACTTTCAACGGATGAGGGTTCTGCTAATGATATTCCAGAGTGGATTAAAAAAGTAGGTCACCAGGTTCTCGATAGTTTTGATGAGAACGGTGTTTGGCATGTAATTGTTCGTAAAGAAAAGTAAGTGCGACCAAACCAAATGAGGTTGTTATGAAAGTATTAGTTATTGGCGGCGGCATGGGTGGGACTATTTTTGCAAATAACCTAGCACGTCGTATGCGCAAAGAATTAAAAGCAGGAAAATCTAGCATTACTATGTTGTCTGCTAGCGATCAACATATGTATCAGCCTGGGCTTTTATATGTTGCGGTGGGTAAGATGCAGCCATCAGAAATGTACCGTGATCAGACGAGTCTATTAGAACCTTCAATTCGCTTTGAGGTTGACCCTGTGACCACCTTTGATCTAGATAATAATTATGTTATCGCAAAGAGTGGTGCACGCTATGACTATGACATGATCGTGATTGCCACTGGTTCTCGCGCACATGCTGAATCGATTCCCGGGCTGAATGAGCATGCATTGCAGTTTTATACTGAGCCTGATGCTGTTGCAATGTATAAGCAGTTAGAGAAATTTGAAGGTGGCAAAGTAGTTGTTGCAGTAGGAGTGCCGCATAAATGTCCGATGGCACCATTGGAAATAACCTTCATGCTAGTTGATTACTTTAAACAGCGCGGAATCTGGGAAAAGGTTGATCTGCATTACACCTACCCGATTGGTCGTGTGCATAGTTTAGAGCCGGTTGCGAAGTGGGCAGCCCCAGAATTTGAGCGTCTAGGCATACAGTATGAGACCTTTTTCAATATGAAAGAGGTGACTCAAAATACCATAATTAGTGAAGAGGGCTCAGAACAAGCATTTGACCTGTTGGTGACTATCCCGGCGCATAAGGGCATGCAGGTGATCGAAGATAATGGTTTGGGTGTGTCCGGCTTTATCGCCACTGATCGGCAACGATTAAATATGGAAGGACGAGACAATGTCTTTGTGCTCGGTGATACCACTAATATTCCTATCAGCAAAGCCGGATCTACTGCCCATTATGAAGCAGAGGTTTTAGCTGAGAATATTGCAGCCCTGGCCGAGTCTGGTATTGCGCCACGGAATTATGATGGCAAGGTCTTTTGTTTTATTGAGACAGGTGAAGGTAAGGCAAGCTATGCCATGTTTGATTATCAAAATCCGCCGGATCCAAAAGCACCTACTGCCGGAGTTCACTGGTTTAAAACCGCTTATAACAAGATGTATTGGGCCAGTGCTCGTGGCTTACTCTAAACGAGGTCGATTAAGATGACGCAGTTAGGTGACTTAAGAATTGAAGGCAAACGTTTAGCTGAGAGCGCTACGGACGCCTTGAGCGATGACATCATCGCTAGATTGGCTGAGCTTGCAGGGGATAGCCTGGTCCTGTTGGAGCAGATTAACCAGAGCCAGGTCGATAAAGCCTTGCCTGCGATTAATCGTTTGGTGGAGAACGGTGATCTCGATCGATTGGTAAATCTAACACGTGTACTGGGTTCGGCGGCCGATGCATTAAGTGATGATATTGTCGCGCGTTTGTCTGAGACACTCAGTGAACTGATGTGTATCGCTGATCGCTTAGCACGTAATGAGAATCTGCAGCAGATGTTGAGGCTGTTAGAAAACCAACCTCTGATGGATACTGTGATCAAGCTTGCTGACGCAGCAGCAGAGGTCTCTACTGAGGCAGCTGAAGAGAGCGCTGGTGGTATTGTGGGGGTATACAAAACCATGACCAATGCCGAAGTGCAGACGGCCTTAGCCGTTGTCGGTCGGATAACCGAGGCCTATCGTCGCTAGACGTCTAGAATCAATCTCAGTGATGGTTTACTGCTGTTTAATCTTGGCCCAAGTATCACGCAGGGTCACTGTGCGGTTAAAGATTAAACGGCCGTCTTTGGTCTGCTCTCTATCACGGCTAAAGTAGCCACAACGCTCGAACTGAAAGCCCTGTCCTGTCGTTGCATCGGCTAAACTTGTTTCACCAACACTGTGTTCTAAAGTAATCGCTGACTCGGGGTTTAAACTGGTCCTAAAGTCGTCGCTAGCGGCCGGATTTGCATCGTTGAATAAACGATCGTAGAGGTGGACTTCTAGTGCAGTATTTTGTGCGCAACTGACCCAGTGAATAATGCCTTTCACTTTACGGCCATCACCGGTTTTTCCACCTTTAGTTAAAGGATCATAGTTGCAGCGTAGTTCTGTGATTTGCCCCTGATCGTCATAGATCACTTCATTGCAGGTGATACAGTAAGCAAAACGTAACCGCACCTCTTTACCAGGTGCTAAGCGGAAGAATTTTTTCTCTGGTTCAAGCATGAAGTCATCACGTTCGATATAGATCTCACGACCAAAATGCAGTGGGCGCTTACCGAGCTCTGGACGTTTAGGATGATTAGAAACCTCGAGCATCTCCCCGTCTGGCATATCTTCAGGGTAGTTCTCAATCACGACCTTAATCGGGTTCAGTACACACAGGGCACGTTGAGCATGCTCATCTAGATCTTCCCGCACACAATTCTCAAGTACGCTGACATCAATCTGGGCATCTTTCTTAGTGATGCCAATACGTTCACAAAAATCACGGATTGCACGGGCGGTATAGCCACGGCGGCGCATCCCAGAGATGGTTGGCATACGTGGATCATCCCAGCCACTGACATGTTGGTCAGCCACGAGCTGATGCAGTTTTCGCTTGCTAGTAATGGTGTAATCTAGTGATAGGCGAGCAAATTCTATCTGTTGTGGATGGCAGTCAATGTCTATTTGGCTGATGAACCAGTCATACAAAGGGCGGTGGTCTTCAAATTCCAAGGTGCATAGTGAGTGGCTAATGCCCTCGATGGCATCTGACATGCAGTGTGCATAGTCGTACATGGGATAGATGCACCACTCGGAGCCTGTGCGGTGATGATGTGCGAATTTGATGCGGTAAATAGCCGGGTCACGTAGATTAATATTGCCGGAGGCCATGTCAATCTTGGCGCGTAACACGCGTTCACCTTCCTTAAACTCGCCGCTACGCATACGTGAAAACAGATCTAGGTTTTCTTCTGTGCTGCGATTGCGATAAGGACTGTCTTTGCCTGCTTCCGTTAGGCTGCCGCGGTATTCTCTAACCTGCTCTGCATTTAGGTCGCAAACGTAGGCCTTGCCGGCTTGGATCAGTTGTACTGCATACTGATACAGTGGCTCGAAGTAATCTGAGGTGAAGAGGGTGTCTTTCCAGCTGAAACCTAACCATTCAACATCATTTCGAATAGCATCGACGTATTCTTGGTTTTCTTTATCTGGATTAGTGTCATCAAAGCGTAGATTGCAGGCGCCTGAAAATTCCTCAGCGATACCAAAGTTCAAGCAGATCGACTTAGCATGGCCAATATGCAGATAACCATTAGGCTCCGGTGGGAATCGAGTCAAGAGGGTGCTGTCTCCGCTTGCGAGGTCATTACGCACACGGCTGCGAATAAAGTTACTTGAGATACTGTTGTCTTGGTCTGTCATGAAGGTATCGTCTAAAAGGCTAAAAATCGAAGCTGAATAATGTTGTTGGCAGCACAAGGCTACTAATCTTGCACGCTATAGTACAATGTTAAGGCGCTTATGGCTCGCCTCTATGTATTAAAGGACGATTTATAGGGGCATAAGATAGAGCGGAATATCATCGCCAACGAGTTTAAAAAAATATGATTGAAAACAGAGCGCTTTTAGTCGCACTCAACGAGCATGGGTTTTGTTCTGATGAGATGCTGGCAATACAGTTTTCAACGACTCATCCTGAGATCCATAAGGCAATAAAACGCCTCCAGTCTTTAGGGCTAATGATCGAAAATGTGGCCGGTAAAGGTTATTGTTTACAGCATGAACTTGAGCTTTTCGATTCAGATTTACTGCATAGCCATTTGCAAAAGGACTGTCGTAGCTCAGAAGATCAGTTACTGTTATTTGATCAGCTAAGCTCCACCAATCAATTGGCAGGTGAGTTAGTGGCGCCGAGTCATGGCTATTGGTCAGCGGTTTTATCCGAGTTACAAACAGCGGGGCGTGGTCGCCGTGGCCGCACTTGGATTTCACCCTATGCAGCTAATATTTACTTGTCGGTGGTTTGGGCTTTATCGCGTCCCCCTAGTCAGGCTGCCGTACTGAGTCCCTTTCTAGCCTTACGTGTGGGGCAATGCCTGCAGCGATTGGGCGTGCCAAAAGTGCAGGTGAAATGGCCGAACGATATTTACTGTGATGGGAAAAAGATCGCAGGCCTGTTGCTCGAGTGTTTTGGTGAACTAAGCGATAGCTGCACCTTGGTTGTTGGTGTCGGTGTTAATGTGTCTATGAGTACCTATAAAACAATAACAATCGATCAGGAATGGATAGATTTACTAACAGTTATGGGCGCTGCTGACTGCTTGTCACGGAATCAATTAGCAGCAGAACTGATCAATAGCTTGTTTGTTGCACTGCGTGAGTTTGAATCTGATCAGATGGGGCTATGGCAAGAACAATGGCAGGCCATGGATGCATTCCATGGGCAATCAGTAAGCTTACAGGATCCGCATCAAGGGCTGTCAGGGATAGCCCAGGGTATCTGTGCTGATGGTGCCTATAAAGTATCTAATAAAGAGGGTGAGCATAGGCTGCTGACGGGTGATATGAGTCTAAGGAGAATGACATGAAGTTATT
>DGKH01000056.1:11096-11416 GCA_002386945.1 Proteobacteria bacterium UBA4575 | reverse complement strand
TAAAGGCGATAAATACCCTCGGTATCAAATGATTTGGAGTTAGCATCCCGCTAGCGCATGCTCATTTAAAGGTGACTGAGAACGAACAAAAGCAATGGCTGGGCTGTATGCAACAAACCAGCCATCCTATTCTTGCCTCAGCTGATAGTTAGGCCTAAAAAATATTAAATCCATGGCTCATATGAAACATGTGTTATGTGCATTTGGACTGTTGTTTTCTACACCTGCAATCTCTTCGGAATGTATGATTCTACTATTAACTGCCCTTCTGGAAAGAAACCAATCAGTGAGCTTTTCAGTAAGCTTTTAGAAATAGCAGT
>DGKH01000056.1:386-11089 GCA_002386945.1 Proteobacteria bacterium UBA4575 | reverse complement strand
AACTATAATTTTTGTTCGCTCAGACTGAAAAAACAGAAGAGTTCAAGAATTGCTGGCTCATTTGACGTGCATATTAGGCAATAAGATAAAGCCGAAGTCCCAGAGGTTAAATAACCTGAAAAGCTTCTATTTTTAGAGTGACTAGTCTCAACCGTATATAAAGACAGCGTATAGTCCGATTGAAATTGCTGTGCAGTGTCGGTGTAAGCACTTGTAAAAAGTTGTTGGTATAGTTCTGTTCAGCGTTATACCGCACACATCTGGAACTGATTTATGAAGCCAATAATAGCGAATAACAAGCCCGTAAAAGTCGAGGTGACAGAAGGCAAGGAATATTACTTTTGCACCTGTGGTCGTTCCTATAATCAACCCTTTTGTGACGGCTCGCACGCTGGAACCGAATTTAAACCACAGGCATTTGCAGCTGATAAATCTGGTGACGTTTTTTTGTGTCAGTGCAAACATTCGGCAAACTTACCATTTTGTGATGGCGCTCATAATCAGTTTGATGATGATGCAATAGGTAAAGAAGGGCCAGGCATTCAAGCTAACGACAATAAAATGCCTATTGCTAAGGCTACGGTAGACGAACCTACGGTCGAGTTTATACATCAGTTAGCTAGAGAGGGTTTATCAAAAACAGGGCATCATGGCCCTATGACTTCTATGGGAGTGCCTCGTCATTTACTACCGCATTGGGATGATATTCAAGTCATGACCGCTCAGATGGCGACTAAACCTTTACTCGAAGATATTGCCGTTAGTACTGAATTAGTTATTGGATCAAGAGCTAAAAAACCACTGAAATTGAAAATCCCTTTATTTGTCTCTGATATGAGTTTTGGGGCATTGTCAGAAGAAGCAAAACTGTCCTTATCGAAAGGGGCTGAATTAGCCGGCACTGGTATTTGTTCGGGTGAAGGGGGAATGTTGCCAGGGGAACAGGCTGCTAACTCTCGCTATTTTTATGAATTGGCGAGTGCGCAATTTGGATATGATGAAGCGAAATTAAAAAATGTTCAGGCTTTTCACTTCAAAGGTGGGCAAGGCGCAAAAACAGGGACGGGAGGGCATCTTCCTGGTAATAAAAATATTGGTAAAATTTCAGAAATACGAGCCATTCCCGAGGGTGAGCCAGCAATATCACCAGCAACATTTACAGGCTTACATACGGTTAAAGATTACAAAAAATTCGCTGATCGTGTACGTGAAGTGACCGGCGGTATTCCTATTGGTTTTAAACTGAGTGCCAACCATCTTGAAAAAGACATTCAATTTGCATTGGATGCGAGTGCTGACTACATCATATTGGATGGCCGTGGAGGTGGTACCGGTGCCGCACCAGAAATGTTCCGAGATCATATAAGTATCCCTACTATACCTGCGCTAGCACGGGCACGGCGTTATCTGGATGAGCAAGGAGTGAGTGGTCAAGTAAGCCTTATCATTACAGGTGGCTTACGTACGCCTATGGATTTTGTAAAAGCAATGGCCTTAGGTGCTGATGGTGTCGCCATATCAAATAGTGCTATGCAAGCAATAGGCTGTGTGGCGGCGCGTATATGTCACACTAATAATTGCCCTGCTGGCATAGCAACACAAAAATCTGATTTGCGACAACGACTAAACGTTGAAAAGTCGGCGATGCAATTAAGAAACTTCTTTGATGCGTCTGTTGAGCTCATGCAGGTTATGGCGAGGGCATGTGGCCACGAATCGTTAAATCTATTCAATATAGATGATTTAGCAACTTGGCATAGAGAGATGGCTTTGTTATCGGGCGTAAAGTTTTCAGGGCTCATAGAGCCTAAAAATCATTAATAACAAGGTACTGCACGCGGCAACATTTTTATTAAGGCAGACTGAAAGGAGCATAATATGCCAAAAAATATCGTGATATTTTCTGATGGCACCGGACAGGAGGGCGGTAAAGGTATAAACACGAATATTTATAAACTATTCAATATGATTGAAGATCGTACTCTGGATCAAATATCTTTCTATGATAGAGGTATAGGTACGGGGCGGCGAAAACTGTCTGGAAATATTGGCGGCGCGGGTATATCAAAGAATATAAAGGAGTGTTACACCTTTATATTTGAGAATTATGAGGCGGGTGATCAAATCTACTTGTTTGGATTTAGTCGTGGCGCGGCGACAGTTCGAAGTCTGTCAAGCTTCATTCATTATTTTGGAATATTGCCAAGATCTTGTTCGGGTCTGATAGGCGATGCTTACAAAATTTACCGAATTAAAGACGATGCAAAACGCAAACGAAAAGCAAGTGAATTTGTATCCTCTCACCACACCATGTGGACAAGCATTCGATTTCTTGGTTGCTACGATACTGTTGCCGCATTAGGCGTCCCAATTAAATTTATCGATGCTCTAACAAGTATGATCCCCACGTTAAAACATAAATTTCATAACTTTAAATTGAGCGAAACTGTTGAGAATGCTTACCATGCCTTAGCGATTGATGATGAACGAGAAGTTTTTCATCCGATACTATGGAGTCAAGAAATATTGTCGTATCAAACTGTTAAGCAAGTATGGTTCTGTGGAATGCATACTGATGTTGGCGGTGGTTATGAGGAGCAAGAGTTGTCTAATATTCCATTGCTATGGATGCAGGATATGGCTGTTAAACATGGTCTGATCATGTACCAGAAACATACGGTTTCTATCGAAGGAAATATAAACGGATTCATGCATAATTCTCGTGAGGGATTTTTTGGTAAATTTTACCGACAAAAAAATCGTTTTTGGGATTCAAAAAGGACAGATAAGCCTGTGGTTCATAATAGTGTCTTGCAACGGTTGAAAAATGTTAATAACGAAGGTAACCCTACTTATAGCCCATGGATATTAGAGGCTGAATATGAAGTGGAGTGAAAATGCATAACAAAGCAGATGTAGACGGTTTAAAAGCGTACGTCGGTCTCTGGATTTGACACGCTTTAGGTGTCTGATTTACGTCGTTAGCTGGCAGAATCAAGCGTGGAGTAGTGGGTCGCACGGATTAACTAAGCACTAACTATCAGCAATCAATTGTCCATTCAGATAATGTTGCGCAATGCTCGATGTTGGTGCTTGGAAAAAGTGGTTGGCATTGGCCTGTTCTGCCAATCTTCCTTGATAGATAAAAATCACCTCATCCGCTAGTCGTTGTGCCTGTGGAATGTCATGCGTGGTCATGATGATCTTGCTGCCGCTGTCGCGGAATTGTTGTACTAGGGTTTCAAATTGATAGGCGGCCGGTGGGTCTAAGGCAACAGTTGGTTCGTCTAGTAGCAATACCTTAGGTCGTAGTACCCAGGCGCGGGCGAGTGATAGGCGCTGTATCTCACCACCCGATAGGCTGCTGACCTTGCGCTGCTGTAATTCACTGAGACCACAGACGTCTAAGGCGTGGTCGATGCGTTCTTGCCGCTGTGCCTTTTCTGTTTGACTGATCGATAACACAAATTCCAAATGAAAGCGTACCGAGCGGTCGAAGAAGCTGGGTTTTTGTAATACCAGTGTGCGCCAGTATTGTTGGCTGTCGGGTGTCTGCTGCTGCCAATGGATGCTGCCAGAGGAGGGCTCTATTACACCGTGTAGTAATTTGAGTAATAGACTTTTGCCTGCGCCATTATGGCCAAGAATAATGCTGATGCCGGGGGATTGGATCTCGACTGAGAAATCTTCAATCAAGGCCTTGTTGTCAATCGTGTAGTTGACCTTGTCTAGGCGTAGCGGCAGGTGTGGGTTTGGCTTAATCATTTGGCAGGTGACTAGCGTTAGCTACGGTTCTTTAGACGGTGATCATCACGGATGATGATCATTAGGCTGGTGATGCTGAAGGAGATCAGTAATAGGATCAGACCTAAGGCCATCGCCAGTTCGAGATTACCCTTGCTGGTTTCTAGTGCAATGGTGGTGGTCATTACGCGTGAGACATGGTTGATGTTGCCGCCAACGATTAAGACCGCGCCGACCTCTGCCGATGCACGGCCAAAGCCAGTGAGGACAGAGGTGATGAGGGCGCGTCGGGCATCCCATAGCAATGGCAGGATGACTTGAGATTGGCGTGCACCCAGTGCCTTGAATTGCTCTAGCTGACGTTGGTAGTGCTCGCCGATGGCCTGTTGCATCAGGCTCGCGATAATAGGCAGTATCAGTATCGACTGTGCCAGTATCATCGCGCTAGACGAGAATAGAAGGTTGAGGTCACCGAGTGGGCCTGAGCGAGACAACAGCATATAGAGGCCAAGGCCAACAACGACTGGCGGTAAGCCCATTAAGGCGGTGAGTACGCTGGTGATGGCGCCATGGCCGATAAAGCGATAGCAGGCCAAGATGGCACCCAGTGGGATCGCAATCAGGCTGGCGATCAATACCGCACTGAGACTGACCCGCAGCGATAGGCTAACGATCTCAAGCAGGGTCGGGTCTAGACTGGCTATCAGGTGCCAGGCTTGCGCCAGTATGGAGGTCGATTCCTGCATGCAGTCGACTGCGCGTTTAAACGTTGGTGCGCAGTTGACTAGAGAGGGTCTGGACTAGTGAATTCAAGGTGCCTTCTTTTGCACCGGAAGGGTCAGTAGCATTTTCTTTTGATCGCTAAGCGTTAGATGGACTGCAACGCTATCACCTGACTTCAGTGCGCGTTTTGGCGACATCAGCATCAGATGGAAATCACCGGGTTTGAATTCAACTTGTTCACCAGCGGCAATCATCAGCTGAGGGTAATGTTGCATCCGGTAGACACCGTCTTGTTCGATACTACGGTGGAATTGGACGACACCAAAATCATCGCTCTCGGCGCTGACTAAGGTGATGTCTGCTGCAGTGTTGTTGTCTAACAGCATGTAGCCAGCCAAAGCCCGAGCATTGGGTGGTGCCTCACGTATCCAAGCATTTTCAATAAAGAAGCCTTCTGCTTGCTTATCACAGGCAGTTAGCATGACCGCTAATAGGAGTGAACTGAGGGCTAGACGCATAATAGTTATCTGAGTGAGTAATTTCGCTCATTATAACACTAGCGGTGCAGCAATTTGGATGTTGAATCAGGGTTAAATTGGGATATTTTGACTGGCTAACGAGGTTCTTTTAAGGCATTAGCAAGGCTCCGGCCGAGCATTCAGCGCTCGACCAGAATAGGCCCCGATGTAGCAGCTAGCTTGGCTTATGGGGTGGGCGCGAGTTGTGTGATCAATTGCTCTAGATTGTCGATGGCTGGTAGACACTGGGTGCCGATACAGAGATAAGCACGGACCTGTTCGCCAGCTTCTTTGCTTGCTAGCGCTGGGTGTAAGTCCTGTTCGTCATCGGCAATCGCCAGCGATACCAAGTCAGGGCGGAAGCTGCCCTGCAGGCGTTTTTGCCATACGGCAATGTCTGCCGCTGGGCCACGTAAGACGACGATCTTGCTCGGCTTCTCAATCTCTTCCAGGCAATGTAATACGCTGCCATGAGCCATCGGTGAGTTGCTGATCTGTTGGCTGGCATAGCCTAGAGTGCGCTCTGCTGCTTCTATGTAACGCGGCTCGGCGAGTAGGTAGCCTAGACGTAACAGTGCGCTGGCGGCGATGCCATTGCCCGCAGGTGTTGCTTCATCACTGCTGACTTTTGGTCGCTCGATTAAGTTTTCGTGATCGTTAGCGGTGAAATAAAAGCCACCGTTGGTTTTATCTTCAAACTGTTCCAGTAACACCTCTGCGAGTTGAATCGCAAAGTTTAGATAGCCCGAGTTCCATTGTGCTTGGATGGTCTCTAATAGGGCGTCTAGTAGGTAGGCGTAATCATCCAGATAGGCATTTAAGTGTGCCTTGCCATCTTTATAGGTGGCGAGTAATCGACCATCGACCAGTAACGTGCCTTGAATGAAATCGATCGCACGTAGGGCGGATTGATGTAGTTCAGGTTTTTCAAAGACACGGGCGGCGATCACCATGCCGCGGATCATTAAGGCATTCCAGCTGGTCAGGATCTTATCGTCACGGCCTGGGGCGATGCGCAGTTGGCGCTGTTTAAATAATTTTTCTTTTGCTCGCTGCCAGCGTTGACGTGCAACTTCTTCTTCAATACCTAAGGTCTCTGCAACCTCATTGAATGGGTTGAATTCATGCAGATGATAGCTGCCTTCAAAGTTGGGGCCACGTAAAAAGTCGAAGCGCTGTGCGGCGACCGCATATTCGTCTTCAGTTAATAGCTGTTGTAGCTCTTCGGTCTCCCAGACATAGAACTTACCTTCTTCACCTTCGGAGTCGGCATCACGAGAAGAGTAGTAACCACCGGTTTCAGATTGCATGTCAGACATCACCCAGTCAGCGGTGTCTAAGGCGGTTTGTTTAAAGTCTGCGCGCGCCTCTAGTTGATAGGCCTCTGCACATAAACTTAGCAGTGGGCCATTGTCATAAAGCATTTTTTCAAAGTGCGGGATCATCCAATACTCATCTACTGAGTAACGACAAAAACCACCACCGACATGATCAAACAAGCCACCGGCTGCCATTCGCTCTAGGGTATAGAGTGCCGGATGCAGTAGGTCACGTTCCTCGTCCTTGCCACGCTCAGAGTGATACCACTCGCGCATCAGGCGTTGGAGATTGGCGGGGTGAGGAAATTTAGGTGCTGGGCCAAAACCACCATGACGCTTATCAAACTGTTCTAGTAGTTGCTTAGCTGCACGCTCTAACATGCTGCTGTCTAAATCTAGCGGTACTTCGGTAGAGCCATAGACATTGGCCAAGACGCCACGTAAAGAATCATTCTGCGTACTGATCTGCTCGTGTTTCTCATCATGTGCCTTTGATACATGGCGCAGTAAATCTTTAAAGCCCGGCAGATTGTGACGCGGTTTGTCAGGGAAGTAAGTGCCACCAAAGAAGGGCATCTGGTCATCCGGTGTTAAGAACATGGTTAATGGCCAGCCGCCGGTGCGCTGGGTCAGCAGGTATTGTGCGGTCTGATAAATCTTATCGATGTCTGGGCGTTCTTCGCGGTCGACTTTAATATTAATGAACAGCTCATTCATGACGTCGGCGGTGGCGCTGTCTTCAAAAGATTCATGCGCCATCACATGGCACCAGTGACAGGCGGAATAGCCAATCGACAGTAAGATCGGTTTGTTTTGTTCGCGCGCTAGACGCAGCGCTTCTTCACCCCAAGGATACCAGTTGACCGGGTTGTCGGCATGTTGCAATAAGTAGGGGCTGGTTTCGTTTTTTAGTTGATTGCTAGACATGGGGCTAAGGCATACTCTGGGTTATAAAATGACTTGAAGGTGGCGCGCATAAGCGGCTGCCTAATGGCGAACATCTGTGTCCCACATGGTACTATCTTAAGCATGCTTGTTCACCCGCAAATTGATCCCATTCTGTTCCAGATCGGCCCGCTAGCTGTACGTTGGTATGGCTTGATGTATTTACTCGGCTTTGTCTTGTTTCTGTTGCTAGGGCAATATCGTGCCAAGCGCAGCAACGGCTTTATACAGGCCGATCAAGTGTCTGATCTCTTATTCTATGGTGTGCTTGGGGTGGTCCTCGGTGGCCGCATGGGCTCGGTACTATTTTATAACTTCGACTATTTTTTGCAGGACCCACTCTATCTCTTACGGATCTGGGAAGGGGGTATGAGTTTTCATGGTGGCCTGCTCGGTGTGTTGCTCGCGATCTATCTATACCAGCGCAAACAGGCTTGGGGCTTTCTCTGCACGACAGACTTTATCGCGCCATTAGTGCCGTTGGGTTTGGGTGCCGGACGGATGGGTAACTTTATTAACGGCGAACTCTGGGGTCGGGTGAGTGATGTGCCTTGGGCGATGGTCTTTCCGCAGGTGGATCAGTTCGCGCGTCATCCTTCACAGCTTTATCAGTGCCTGTTAGAAGGGCCGCTACTTTTTGCTATTCTATGGCTGGCATCTAAGAAAGAACGTCCAACAGGTGCTATCAGCGGACTGTTCTTGGTCTTTTATGGCCTGTTTAGATTTATTACTGAGTTTGTACGCGAGCCCGACCGCCATATTGGTTTTATCGCGTTTGATTGGATGAGTATGGGCCAGCTACTCTCCTTACCTATGATAGCCTTAGGGTTATTACTGATAGGTTTTGGCTACAGTCGCCAAAGCAGTCGTTAAGCTTATAAAAGAAACCGATTGATGAAACAGTATCACGCACTACTTCAACATATCCTCGATCATGGCGCGTTGCGCGATGACCGCACCGGCACCGGCACGCTATCCGTATTTGGTTATCAAATGCGTTTTGATCTGGCGCAGGGTTTTCCGTTATTAACCACCAAGAAGCTCCATACCAAATCGATTATTTATGAGCTGCTGTGGTTTTTACGTGGCGAGACGAATATTCAATACCTGCAGGATGCCGGCGTCACTATCTGGGATGAGTGGGCCGATGAGCAGGGTGAGCTAGGCCCGGTCTATGGTTCGCAATGGCGCGCCTGGCCACGTGCAGATGGCAGTACGATCGATCAGATCAGCCAGCTTATTGAGCAGATCAAAAGCAACCCTAGTTCACGCCGCTTGATCGTCAGCGCTTGGAACGTGGCGGATGTAGAGAACATGGCATTGCCACCCTGTCATGCATTTTTCCAATTCTATGTCAGTGACGGCAAGCTCTCGTGTCAGTTGTATCAGCGCAGTGCCGATGCCTTTTTGGGTGTGCCGTTTAATATTGCATCGTATGCCTTGTTGTTGATGATGGTCGCACAGGTCACTGGCTTGGCCGTCGGTGAGTTTGTGCATAGCTTTGGTGATCTGCATCTGTATACCAATCACGTAGAGCAGGCGCGCTTACAACTCGAGCGAAGCCCTAAGCCGTTGCCAATGATGCGGATTGATCCAACAGTGGGATCGATCTTTGATTTCGAGTTTGAGCATTTTAGTCTAGAGAATTATGAGGCCGATCCACACATCAAGGCAGTGGTAGCAGTATGAGTGTGATCGCTATGATTGTTGCCGTCGCTAAGGATAATGTGATTGGTGCGGATAATGACATCCCGTGGTATTGCCCCGCTGATCTACAACATTTTAAGCGCACCACAATGGGTGCACCGGTGGTGATGGGGCGCAAGACCTATGAGTCGCTGAAGATCCAACCGCTGCCAGGGCGTAGAAATATCATCATCAGTCGTAACTCTGATTATCAAGCTGCTGGCTGTGACATCTTCAGCTCGATTGAGGCCGCGATGGAACAACTGGCCGCGGTCGATAAGGTGTTTATTATTGGTGGTGCCGAGCTCTATAAGCAAATGCTGCCAAAGGCGCAGGAGCTGTATGTGACACAGGTCGATGTGGCGGTCACAGGTGATCGCTATTTCCCAGAGATCTCTGCACAGGAGTGGCAATTACAATCTGAAAGCGACTTCGATGCCGATGAAAAAAATCCACATGCGATGCGCTTTCAATACTACCAGCGTAGTGCCTAAATCAGCCGGCAGTCATTTTGTCTGACTGCCTTCAAACAGCCTGATAATAGTTAGGGCAGTCGATCGACGTAATGATAGGTGTGTCGCAATCAATGCGCGCGGCGGTCAGTTTGTTTCCCCACAGGCAACCGGTGTCTATGGCTAGAAGGTTGTCGCGTTTGACTAAGCCTAAGGCCGACCAATGACCAAAGACGATGCGTTGTTTTTCGGTTGCGCGTTTCAGTTCAAACCAAGGTCTTAAACCGGTGCCATTTTTTTCTACTGGGCCCTTGTAAGAAAGATCCAATGCGCCTTGTGGATCGCACATTCTCATGCGAGTGAAGGCATTCATACTTAAACGCCAGCGCTCACTGTCTGCTAGATCTTCTGACCACTGTCTCGGTTCATCACCATAGATGTTGGTGATAAATTCAACATGGTTATCAGAACGTAGCTGAGTCTCGAGTTCATGCGCACAGCGCTTAGCAGTGGTTAAGTCCCATTCTGCTAATAGGCCTGCATGCACCATCAACCAATCTAGCTGAGGGTCATGATGGAGTAGTGGTTGTTGTCGCAACCAATGAATCCACTGGTCGGCCTTGGCATCTTCTAATACCGCATTAAGTGAGCTATCTGCTTTGCATTTTTTGACGCCGGCATGGCAGGCGATTAAATGGATGTCATGATTGCCTAAGACACAGCGGGCACTGTCGCCTAATGAATGAATGAAGCGTAGTGTTTCTAAAGAGTCGGGGCCACGGTTGACGAGGTCACCGACAAACCAGACTTGATCCTGCTGAGGCTTAAATTTTATTGTTTTAAGTAGCGACTGCAGTGACGTTAGGCAGCCCTGAATATCACCGATGACGTAGACGGCCATAATTTATCAGTCGAGCCTAATTGCCTTAGTGCAGCGCATTAGGTACTGACAGGGTGAAGGGTTCAATTTTTGCATCAAAGGTGGTGCCATCATCGGTGCGCATTTGATAACTGCCATACATGCTACCGACTGGTGTCTCTAGCATGGTGCCACTGGTATACTGGAAGGTATTGCCCGGCTTGATAGTAGGTTGTTCACCGATGACGCCATCACCACGTACTTCTTGTGTCTTACCGTCGGCATTGGTGATAACCCAGTGTCTAGTCAATAGTTGTGCCGCCATCGACCCTTCATTACGAATAGTAATAGTGTAGGTAAAGACGTAACGCTCAGCCTTAGCATCGGACTGTTCTTTGATATGAGCCGTTGTTACGTTGACTACAATATTATGTTGTTCACTCATGCTTTATCTCTC
>DGKH01000056.1:0-256 GCA_002386945.1 Proteobacteria bacterium UBA4575 | reverse complement strand
GGCGAAAAGCTTTCGGCTGGTATCTCTAATAGTTTTTGTGTTTGACAACGACTTTGTACCATTACCGATAAACGGCCATATTGGCGGTCACCACAGCTAGCACAGAGCCGATCAACGACTTCTTTTTGAAGCATAAAGTGCATGTCTTGCACCGCATCGGCCTGTTCTAAGACATGGAAGATTAAAGGCGTTGAGATGTTGTAGGGCAGGTTACCAACTAAGCGGCGCGGCCTAGCGTCTGCATTAATCGTGACAC
>DGKH01000009.1 GCA_002386945.1 Proteobacteria bacterium UBA4575 | reverse complement strand
GCCTTTGATATCGACCATCCAAACAAAGACAGTTACCGTTTGCGCCAAGCCGGTGCCAAGCAAATGTTAATCTCTTCGGCTAATCGCTGGGCGCTAATGCATGATCATGCAAGTGAACAAGATGAGGCCTCTTTAGATCAACTGATCCAACAGTTGGATTTTGACGCTGCTGATTTAATCTTGGTCGAGGGGTTTAAAAAAGAGCCTATTGGTAAGATTGAGTTACATCGTCCGTCTCTAGGCTTGCCTCTACTCTGCGAAAAAGATGATCACGTTATCGCGATTGCTAGTGATGAAAAACTGCAGGTAGAACGGGATATTCCTCAGCTAGATCTAAACAATCCTGAGGAAATCGCCCAATTTATTCTCAAAATCATATTGGCTAGACCTTAAAACAGCATAATTTCTGCCTATCTGCCCATTTTGGTTATTATTTATTTGCTGAAGTGAGGTAAAATACCTGATTGGCCTGACTGGTATTTAGTCTGTTCGAGTAGAACATTCACCGATAAAACCCTGGCCCTAAGTAGGTGCTAAGGCATTATTCAGATGCCTTTAAACAACACCCGCTACAAGAAAAAAATTCGCAAGCTATTGATTTCAATAGTGATATTTGATTAACAAGCTTATGCTTTCAGATCACTCCCTGTCCCAGGCTGATGCTTCATCAGCCTGGGACAGGGAGCGTATTGAACGAAGATTCAGGAGGACAGACGTGTCTGACAACCCTAAAAATACAGTAACCATTACCGACAATGCCAGCGGGAAGCAGGTAGAAATGCCGGTATTAGTACCTACAGATGGTGCTAGCACACTTGATATTCGCGCTTTAAACCGCGAACTTGGTTACTTCACTTTTGATCCTGGTTTTGTTTCAACCGCTAGCTGTGAAAGTAAGATTACTTTCATCGATGGTGACGAAGGTAGACTTTCATACCGTGGCTACCCTATTGAGCAGTTAGCCCAAAAAAGTAACTACGAAGAAACTTGCTACCTACTCATGAATGGTGAGTTACCAACGGCCGTTCAATTGGACGAGTACAAGGCAACTATTGCTGAACACAAAGCAGTTGATGACAAGCTGCCATTGTTATTTCAAGCATTTCAACAAGATGCGCACCCAATGGCTATGCTGATTTCAGCAGTCGGTGCATTAGCAGCCAAACATAACGATGATGTTGATGTACACGATGATCAAGCCCGTCGTCTAGCAGCACATCGATTGATTGCCAAGATGCCTACCCTGGCCGCTTGGACCTACAAGCATCAGCAAGGAAAGGAATTCCTCCCCTCTGATCCAAACAGTGGTTATACCGAAGACTTTCTACGCATGATGTTTGGCTCTAAAGACGGCTCTTACACGCCATCTGAAACAATGGTACGTGCGATGGATCTGATCTTGATCCTACATGCTGACCACGAGCAGAATGCATCAACCTCTACTGTGCGCTTAACCGGTAGTTCAGAAGCCAGTCCTTATGCAGCTATAGCAGCAGGTATTGGCTCACTCTGGGGACCAGCTCACGGCGGTGCTAATGAGGCTGTTATCAGCATGTTGAATGAGATCGTTTCTTCAGGCAAAGAGCTAAGTCACTATATTACTCGTGCTAAAGACAAGACCGACCGCTTCCGCCTAATGGGCTTTGGCCATCGTGTCTACAAGAACTACGATCCACGTGCCAAACTAATTCAGACGATCTGTCATGACCTTCTCAACGAGATGGGTGAAGACAACCCTAATCAGCCGTTACTCAAAACTGCAATGGATCTAGAAAAAATCGCCTTGGAAGATGACTACTTCATTCAACGTAAGCTATACCCGAATGTAGATTTTTACTCCGGCATTATCTTCAAAGCTATGAACATCCCTAGCAGCATGTATACCGTAATCTTTGCTCTAGCACGTACGGTTGGTTGGCTGTCTCATTGGATGGAAATGATGAGTGATCCGACTAATCGTATCGGTCGTCCTCGCCAGTTATTTACAGGTTCAGCTGAGCGTGATTACATCGCTACTGATAAGCGATAAAATAGCCTCTCATAGAAGAAAGACCTAGCAGTACACCATCGGTTTCGGGCACAGCTTGTGCTCGAAACTGAATGTTTAGCCTATCGATCAGCCTTTCTATACCTTAGGTTTGATCAAAGAAATTTCGTACTACTGGCCCAAAGTGAGCTTCATCAACCAAGAAAGAGTCATGCCCGTTGATCGAGTTCAACTGGATATATTCAGCCTTTCGCCCTGCCCTTTGAATACCTTCTGCTAATTCCTCTTGCTGCTGAACTGGAAATAGAATATCAGTCTCTACACCGATAATAAGGCTGCTCTTGGCCTGAATTTTAGCGAGACCAGCATTGACTGAGCCACCATGCTCAGCGACATCAAACAAATCCATTGCACGCGATAGATAGAGATAGCTATTGGCATCAAAAGTACGCACAAACTTCTTTGCGTTGTAATCCAGATAGGACTCCACCTCGAACTCAATACCAAAGCGCTCATCAGATTTCCGATCAGGGCTAATACGTGCGCGGTTAAAGCGTTGATGCCACTCTTCAGATGCACGGTATGACATCAGCCCCAACTTACGCGCTAGCATCATGCCATGCGTCGGCTCTTCATCAGCATCATATTGACCATTTTTAAAGCCTGGATCACAGCGAATAATCTCACGCTGTAATGAACGCACGGCAATAGTGAAAGGCAACGCACGGGCTGCTGCTGAAATAGATATCAGATGATCGACTTCGTCGGGATACATTAATGCATAAGCCAGCGATGACATGCCGCCCATAGAACCGCCGACCACGGCATGTAGATGATCGATGCCTAGGTCTTGTAAGGCGTGATGCGCTGATTTAGCAATATCTTCAATACTGACATCAGGAAAATCCAAACCATAGGCTTTCCCCGTTTCTGGATTGATTGAAGAGGGATTCGTTGAGCCAAAGCAACTACCAAAGGAATTAACACAGACCACATAAAAACGATCGGTATCGATTGGCTTACCTGGACCAATCATAAATTCCCACCAGCCACGACTTGGATCTTCAGGCGATGATGCTGCATGCGCTGATGGTGAAAGACCACCAAAAACTAAAATGACATTATCGTGATTATCTGACAACGAGCCCCATGATTCATAGGCAACCACCACCTCTTGCAACACACCACCACGGTGTAGCTTAAAATCAGCCGTACCATAGTCGCCGACTAAGGTGACCAGTTTACTGGCAGGTGGGATTCTATGTGATGCGTTTGCAGCAATGTTTTCGGTCATACGATTTACGCTTTATGGGGGTATGTTGGGCGAAAAGTAGGCAATTATATCGCGGATACCTGTCTCAGGCATCTACGCTTTATACTTTATTGGGGTTTCGAGGCAAACGACTTGCCAACACATTAATCAGCAATAATAGTACAAATAAACCTAAAGTTTGCTCAGGAATAGACAAGCCCAAGAAGGTCCAGCTGACTTCAGCACAGCTACCTGAACCATTAAATACGCGGCCAAAGACATCTCCTAAGGGCATCACATCCAACATGAAATAGAGGCCAGGGCCACATTCTGGCACCTGATCAGGTGGTAGACCCTGCAGCCAAATATGTCGTAATGCAACCACCACACCGGTGCTGGCAATCATTCCTGATAGCACCGCATAGATGGTCCGTCCTATTCCTTGCGGATGCTGTAACCAGGCCATCACACTCACTGCTGCGAGCAACAGTAATAACGCCCTATCGACCAAACATAGAGGACATGGATCGAGATAGAGCGCACCCTCAAGATAAAACACAGCAAACGCGAGTGCCGCCAAAACTAACAACACAAGCAATAAGTGATACCGGCGATAAGTCATCATCATTCTAAATTCTCTCTATGCACTGATGCGCATCTAAATCCTGACATGAAGTCTTTACATAAAAACTCATGCGATAGAAAACTGGCTATGAAAAAGTCTTAAGCAATGTCGCATTATAACAGTAGCCACTGTGCAGATATCTTCATATTTCATGCTAATCAGCTACCAAATATGGAGTTAAGGCTTGGTACTGCTGCGTGATATTTTGCACGCTATACGCTGCATTCGCTGGGCTTGGGTTAGGCGTAATCAAAACTGGCATGGTCAGCTCAGAGACAGAACATACACCCCAGTCCCACCCCTGCTTTAAGCCATAGGCATAGTAGAAGAATTTAGTCACTGCGATCTTACCGTGAAACCAGAGTAAACCGGGTTGATAGCGCTCTATCTTATCTCTCAGTAGCGGTGCATCGCGCCGAAAATCAGCTGCATTAAGCTCATGCCCCATACGACTAGGACGTTTTACCACATCGGTGAAGCCGATCCTGTACTGTGTATGCAAACGTCGCTGACTTTCTATCGAACGATCAAGCACTTCTGGAAATAGATTGGCCGCATTCAGTGCAGACCAAAAGCGATTCCTTGGATTAGCAAAATAATAGCCTGCCTTTACCGAAGGAATAGATGGGTTTAAACCGATTGATAAGCAAAATAAATCTTCGCTTATAAAATCATCCAAAGTTGTTGTGGTTTTATCCGTCGTCATACTTGGAAATATGCAATTCCCTCGCTAGTATTACAAGCCGTTGGAGAAACTGTTATGAATAAACCCTATGAAATCGTCAGCATGGAACTTGGGCCCATGCAAAACTTTGTTTACTTGATCATTGATCGTGACAGCAAACGTACTGCTATTGTCGATCCGGCGTGGGATATGCAGCCTATTCATGACTATGTCAGCAAGCATGAGCTCAATATTAGCGACATCTTGCTTACTCATAGCCATCATGACCACATCAATGGGGTCGAAGATATCTTGCAGCAGTATGATCCAGAACTGCACCTACTCAAGGCTGAGGCTGATTTTTGGCAGACAGAATTACAACGCCCTAATCTCCATGTTGGTGGGGATCAAATCCGGTTAGGACGCACAGCACTTAATATCTTACACACCCCTGGACACACACCAGGCTCGGCCTGCTATCAGTTGCAGGACGACATCATTACTGGTGACACCCTCTTTGTTTTTGGCTGTGGACGCTGCGATTTAGACGGCGGTAATCCAGAAGATATGTTTCAGACCTTACAAAAAATGAAGCACGAGCTACCTGGAAAGATGCAATTACACCCCGGCCATAATTATTCCTGCACGAGCTGCTCCAGCATCGAAGATCAGATTGAAGGTAATCCTTTCCTACATTTTTCAGATAGTGAAGGCTTCATCGACTATCGCATGGATAGACACGATAAGATCCGCTCTACACCTTACCAGCCGGTAAAGGTAGAGGACCTTTTAAGTTAAACCAGTCTAAATTTTAGCCAGATGATGCAAGACCCCAATCAAGTCTGGTGCCTGCCCAAGGTAAGGGGCTAAGGAAAGCTTAACCTCTGGATACTGTTTTCGCTTGTCCTCAACAAAGGCTGGGACATCTTCACGCACATGCCTTCCCGCAGATAGGAAGTAACACAACACGGTAATATCATCGGCGCCATCGGCAATTAATTCATCGATGGCATCAGGAATAGAAGGCTGTGCAATCTCCAAAAAGGCATGCCTAGTAAGTGCAAAATCATCACCCACTTGCTTTCTAAGTGAAGTGGCAACGACCGCAATTTCAATATTAGATACTGTTCGACGACTTCCATGTGCCACGAGTAATAAAGCTTTCATTTCTATCCCTTATTAAAATCAGATAGGCATTCAACCACCCAAGCAAGGCTTGAACAAGGCTTAAACGCTATCTAGTTATACAACATCAGTGCACCGTTAAATGACCCTATATAGATCAGCTATTCTGCCGCATCCAGTCCTTAAAAGCCGCCCAGCTCATTTGCAGTAAATCATGCCCTTGCACGCCTGCCTGCATTCGCAT
>DGKH01000075.1 GCA_002386945.1 Proteobacteria bacterium UBA4575 | reverse complement strand
GTTTTATCGAGCAGCAATGGCACGCGGTGTGAAACCAATCATCGGCGCTGACTTCTACGTGCGTCATACGCAGCAGCGTGAAACTTCACGCCTGACTCTGCTCTGTATGAACAATGTTGGCTATCGGAATATTACTGAACTGATCACCAAGGCCTACACTCACGGTCAACAAAGTGGCTTGGCCTGTGTCGATCAGGAATGGGTTGAAGAGCATGCGGAAGGCTTGATTGCTTTATCAGGTGGTCAGGCTGGCGAGCTTGGGCAGCTGCTGCTTAAAGATAAGCAAGAGCTTACAGATATCTGTCTCAATAACTGGACCAAGGTTTTTGATGGCCGATTTTATATTGAATTACAACGTACGGGTCGAGAAAACGAAGAGACGTATAACCAGCGAGCCTTAGCCTTAGCTAAGGCTCGTAATATGCCAGTGGTTGCAACTAATGATGTACGGTTTATTAGCACAGAAGAATTTGATGCGCATGAAGTGCGCGTATGTATTAACCAAAGTCGCGTCTTATCTGACCCTAGACGCACGCATGCCTATAGTGAGCAACAATATTTGCGTTCTGCCGAGGAGATGTCGCAGCTGTTTAGTGATGTGCCGTCAGCATTACAAAATACGGTCGAGATAGCCAAGCGCTGCAACGTTACACTTGAGTTTGGAAACAATGTCTTACCGGAGTTTCCAATCCCTGATGCGGTGTCTACGGATGAATATCTCCGTCTGCAATCGGATGCAGGTCTGCAGGAGCGGCTAGGTGCCGGTGGTATCGCAACCGAGATCTTACCGTTATCTGATTACCATGAGCGACTAGAGATTGAGTTGGATGTTATTCAACGCATGGGCTATGCCGGCTACTTTCTTATCGTATCTGACTTTACTCGTTGGGCACGTGAGAATGATGTACCTGTAGGGCCAGGGCGAGGTTCAGGTGCTGGATCCTTAGTCGCTTACGTGTTGGGTATCACAGATATTGATCCTCTGCGCTATGACTTACTGTTCGAACGTTTCTTGAACCCTGAGCGGGTCTCCATGCCAGATTTCGATATCGACTTCTGTATGGCTGGGCGTGATCGTGTGATCGAGTATGTAGCTAAACGCTACGGTCGTGAAAAGGTTAGTCAGATTATTACTTATGGCACCATGGCTGCAAAGGCGGTGGTACGTGATGTTGGTCGTGTCTTGGGACACTCCTATGGTTTTGTCGATCGAATAGCAAAGATGGTGCCATTTGAAATTGGCATGACGCTAAAAAAAGCCTTAGGACAAGAGAAAGATTTCCAAGCCTTATACGATGAAGAAGAGGAAGTACGTAGTCTGATTGATATGGCCTTGCAGTTGGAAGGTATCGCCAGAAATGCCGGCAAACATGCTGGTGGTGTGGTGATTGCACCTTCTAAGCTGACCGACTTTACACCGTTGTACTGTGAGGCGAGTGGCGCCAATATTGTTACCCAGCTTGATAAGGATGACGTCGAAGCTATTGGCTTAGTGAAGTTTGATTTCTTGGGTCTTAGGACCTTAACGATTATTGATGGCACAGTGAAATCCATTAATCGTCGGCGGAAGAAAGAAAAGGAAGAGCCGCTAGAGCTTAACCAGATTCCGTTGGATGATGATGCCAGCTATCAGTTATTACAAAACCAACAGACAACCGCCGTATTCCAGTTAGAGTCTTCAGGTATCAAAGATATTCTAGGTCGTTTAAAGCCGGATAAATTTGATGACGTGGTTGCAATGGTCGCACTTTATCGGCCAGGACCGCTGCAGTCTGGCATGGTCGATGACTTTATCGATCGTAAGCATGGCGCCGCGATTGAATATCCGCACCCTGATTTGGAGCCGATCCTAAATCAAACCTACGGCGTTATCCTGTATCAAGAGCAAGTGATGCAGATTGCGCAGGTATTGGCCGGCTATACACTAGGTGGTGCCGATCTGTTACGGCGTGCCATGGGTAAGAAAAAGGCTTCTGAAATGGCCAAGCAACGCAGCATCTTTGTTGAGGGCTCAACTGAGCGTGGGGTGGATGAGGCCAAGGCCAACTATATCTTCGATTTGATGGAGAAGTTTGCTGGCTATGGTTTTAATAAGTCGCACTCTGTCGCCTATGCCTTACTGGCCTACCAAACAGCCTGGTTAAAGGCGCACTACCCAGCAGAGTTTATGGCCTCGGTATTATCCGCCGATATGGATAACACCGATAAGGTAGTTAACCTGATCGATGAATGCCGCACGATGGGGTTGGAGGTCATGCCGCCGAATCTCAATAGCTCATACTATGCCTTTACCGTGACTGAAGAACATCAAGTGGTCTATGGTCTCGGTGCAATTAAAGGTGTCGGTGAGGCCGCGGTAGAATCACTGGTGCAAGAGCGTGCTGCTGGGCCTTATAAAACCCTCAGCGATATGTGCATACGCTTAGATCTACAAAAGTTTAATCGTCGTAGCCTAGAGGCGATGATTCGATCGGGTGCTGCGGATGTCTTTATGCAGAATCGCGCAACCCTGATGCATGCCTTACCAAAGGCAGTGCAGTTGGCCGATCAACAACAAAAAAATAACGACACCGGGCAAAACGATTTGTTTGGTGGTGGCCAAGTCATGGCTAAAGAAGCCCTGTTAGAGCAGAAGCCTGAATGGGACATGGATGCCAAATTGGCGGCTGAGCGTGAGACCTTAGGGCTATATTTGACCGGTCATCCAGTCGACCAATATCGTCAAGAATTAAACAGCATTGTTGGTAAAAATTTGCGTCAGCGCCTCGCTATGCCAGTACCTGAAGTGGATTACCGTAATCGCAATAAAAACACGATTAAGGTTGCTGGTCTGTTGATGCATATGCGCCTGCGTAATAGTCCTTCTGGACGCATTGCGTTTTTGACGATTGATGACAACACGGCACGTTTAGATGTTGCTGTATTCACTGATGCCTATAGTCGATTTAAGCATCTCTTGGTGAAAGACCGGATTCTGATCATTGAAGGGGGCTTGAGTATCGATGAGTTCAATAGTCAGCCACGATTACGCGCAAATGAGATCGTTGCCCTGGAAGAGGTGCGAGTGGAGAAAGCCCGTGGCCTTATCATAGAGGTAGATGGTACGGTCACGGCAGAACGTAAAAGTGCTCTGGCCAAGGAGCTAATGGCGACATTGCAACAATACCGTGGCGGCCAATGTCATATGGAAATCCAGTATCAGACCGACAGTGAACAGGGCAATTTACGTCTTGGAGAGCAGTGGAAGGTGATCCCAGAGCAAGAATTATTGCGACGCTTAAATAACCTAGAAGGTGTAACCGGTATAAAAGTCCGTTATTAAACCGCCTCCTATTGTTTTAACATGCGTTATACTATGTATTTACACCCCTAAGGCCATGATTGGCCAAGAAAATAGACCGAACAAGATATGATAACTGATCATTTAGAATTTGAGCAGCCGATCTTTGAAATTGAAGCGAAGATCGATGAATTGCGTCGTGTAGAACAAGACAGTGATGTTGAACTCAGTAGTGAGATTGCGAAATTAAGCGCTCGACGTAAAGTCTTGAGTGACTCTATTTACGGCAAACTTACGCCATGGCAAGTGGCACAGATCGCACGCCATCCACGTCGCCCTTACACCCTCGATTATGTCGAGCATCTGTTCACCGACTTTGAAGAGCTGCATGGCGATCGCGCCTATGCTGATGACTTCGCTATTATTACAGGATTGGCCCGTTTTGAAGGCCGTTCAGTGGTGATTATCGGGCATCAAAAAGGGCGTAATACAAAAGAAAATCTAGAGCGAAATTTTGGTATGCCAAGACCTGAAGGTTACCGTAAGGCCTTGCGTGTGATGAAGATGGCAGAAAAGTTTCAGCTGCCGGTGATTACCTTTATTGATACCCCGGGCGCCTACCCAGGTGTTGGTGCCGAAGAGCGTGGTCAAGCGCAGGCGATTGCACAGAATTTATATGAGATGGCACGATTAAGAACGCCGATTATATGTCACGTTATTGGTGAAGGCGGTTCTGGTGGTGCATTGGCTATTGGTGTTGGTGATCATCTCGCTATGCTTAATTACAGTACCTATTCAGTGATCTCACCAGAAGGCTGTGCCTCTATTCTGTGGAAGAATGCAGATAAGGCAGAAGAAGCGGCAACCACTTTGGGTATTACTGCCGAGCGGTTGATGGAGCTAGGTTTGATCGATGAAATTATTGCAGAGCCACAGACTGGCGCACATCGCAATCTAGAGCAGACCTGTGAAGCTATGCGTATTTCGATCAGTGCAAATCTCGAGCGGATGGCAAAGTTAGAGGTCAATCAAATGTTAGCGAAGCGCTATGAGCGATTGACAAGCTACGGTGCCTTCAAGAAGTAAGCGAATGATTCTGCTGTGGCCTCTGGCCGCAGCAGTGTTACGTATGTCAGTTCGGATGCCAATATGAGTGATCTGCAAAGTAAGATCGCTCAGTACTTGGAAACCATGCTAAGTACTGATCAACAATCTCCCCTATGTGTTGCCTTTAGTGGTGGCCTAGATTCCACCGTATTACTCCATGCCCTGGTGCAACAGGTAGTCGATAGACCATTACGTGCCTTGCATATCAACCATCAATTACAAGGTAGTGCCGATGACTGGCAGGCGCATTGTCGTCAGTTTTGTCAAGATCATGCCGTCGCCTTTCAATCGATTCGTGTTGTTACTGAAGCATTTCAAGGTCTCGGGCTCGAGGGTGCCGCGCGCGCTGCGCGCTATCAGGCCTTTAGTGAAAACTTAGGGCAGGGTGAATCGCTACTGACAGCACATCATGCTGACGATCAAGTAGAAACTATGTTGCTCGCCTTAATGCGTGGCAGTGGGGCCTTGGGTCTAGCCGCCTGTGCGGCACAACGGCCATTGGGGCAGGGTCAGTTGATTCGGCCCTTATTGGATATCTCGCGGCAACAATTACAGCAGTATGCAGAACAGCATCATCTGAGCTGGATCGATGATCCAAGTAACCAAAGCCTAGCGTTTGATCGTAACTACCTACGGCATGAAGTAATTCCACGGCTGGCCATGCGCTGGCCGCAATTAAATACCACAGTATCGCGTTCCATCACATGGCAGTCGGAACAAAGCCAGCTACTGTCTGATTTGGCTGCTAGTGATTTAACGCAGCTAGAGTTGGATGTAGCGCCGACTTATGACGGCTTGGGCTCACCGGTCAGTACCGTAGACTGTAAGCAGCTACTGGCATTGAGCCCGGCACGGCAACGCAATGTGTTGCGTCATTGGATGAGTAGCAAGGGCTTTGTCTTGCCCTCGGCAGCGGTACTTGAGCAGATTCGCACAGCGGCACTAACCAGTGGCAGTGAGACCAGTCCTCGCGTGCAATGGGGCGAGGCTGAAATCCGGCGTTATCGACAACAATTATATCTACAGACGCCTTTGGCCGAGCATGATGCCAGTCAATGCCTGAGCTGGGATCTGCAGCAGACTTTAGATTTATCATTATTGGGGATAGTGCTGACGCAGGCTGATTTATTGCAACAGGGGCTGAAACTTCCTCAGATCACGCAGGTGCAGGTGCGTTTTCGCTCCGGCGGTGAATCTATCAGAGTGAGTAAAAGAGCCTGCAGCAAAGACTTGAAGGGTGTATTCCAAGAGTTTGGGCTGCCCCCTTGGCTGCGAGATCGCGTCCCTTTGATTTTTTATCAGGACGAGCTGATTTGTGTCTGGAATATAGCGATTAGCGACGGATATTAATTGAGCCTTGGGGCCTGCTTTGGTACCCTATGAACCCATCCTGCATTTAGGAATTTTAACCTATGACACGCTACGTATTTATCACTGGCGGGGTGGTCTCATCTCTTGGTAAGGGCATCGCCAGCGCATCTTTGGGTGCAATTTTAGAAGCACGTGGCCTGTCCGTCACGATGATCAAGCTCGACCCCTACATCAATGTTGACCCCGGCACTATGAGTCCGTTTCAACATGGCGAGGTCTATGTCACCGAAGACGGTGCAGAAACTGATTTAGATTTAGGGCATTACGAACGCTTTGTGCGTTTCCGTGCCAAGCGATCGAACAACTTTACTGCAGGCCAAATCTACGAGAGCGTGATCCGTAAAGAGCGTCGTGGTGACTACCTTGGTGGTACCGTGCAGGTTATTCCGCATATTACCGATGAGATTAAAGCCTCTGTCCGTCGCGGTGCCGAGGGTGCAGATGTCGCCTTAGTCGAGATTGGCGGTACGGTAGGTGATATTGAATCGCTACCTTTCTTGGAAGCGATCCGTCAGATGGGTGTAGAGATGGGGCGTAAGCACACGCTTTATATGCATTTAACCTTAGTGCCCTACATGAAGGCCTCAGGCGAAGTCAAAACCAAGCCAACGCAACACTCGGTGAAAGAACTACGTTCAATTGGTATTCAGCCGGATATTCTAGTCTGCCGTAGCGATCGGCCAGTACCCGATAACGAGCGCAAGAAGATTGCCTTGTTTACCAATGTTGAAGAAAAAGCAGTGATTTCATCGGTAGATGTCAGCAGTATCTACAAGATTCCACTGTGGCTGCATTCGCAAAGCCTAGACAACATCGTATTAGAGAAATTCCAATTGGATCTGCCGCAGGCAGACTTAACCGACTGGAAAGACGTCGTGCATGCGGTTGAGTTTCCAGAAGTGGAAGTCAATATCTTCATGGTCGGTAAGTATGTTGACCTGACTGAATCGTATAAATCATTGAATGAATCCTTGATCCACGCCGGTATACAGACCAAGACCAAGATCAATATTCACTACGTAGACTCTGAGAATATCGAGGTCAGTGGCACCAATATGCTAGCCGATGCCGATGCCATTTTGGTTCCTGGTGGCTTTGGTTCACGAGGGATTGAAGGCAAGATTATGGCGGCGCAATATGCGCGTGAGCATAAGGTACCGTATTTGGGTATCTGTCTCGGCATGCAAGTCGCAGTGATTGAATATGCACGCAATGTGGCTGGTCTAGAGGGCGCTCACAGTACTGAGATCATGATAGACACACCACATCCAGTGATTGCCTTGATTGAAGAATGGCAGGATCGTGATGGTCAGGTCGAGAAGCGTGATGCCGATTCTGATCTCGGTGGCACCATGCGTCTCGGTGCACAGGAATGCAAATTGGAAGAGGGTTCCTTGGTGCATGAGTTATACCAAGAAGAAGTCATTCGAGAGCGCCATCGCCATCGCTATGAATTTAATAGTTTCTTCCTCCAGCAATTGAATGATGCAGGTTTAAGCTTTACCGGTAAATCAATCGATGATCACTTGGTTGAAGTGGTCGAAATTGCCGAACATCCTTGGTATCTGGGTTGTCAGTTCCACCCGGAATTTACATCGACACCACGTGATGGTCATCCTTTATTCACTGGTTTTGTTAAGGCCGCAAGAAAGAAGCGTTTTCCTAATGGGGAAACAGCAGAATACAGCGATGCCGATACCAGTAATGTGATTAGTCTGACGGACAAAATATGAAACTATGTGGTTTTGAGGTCGGGCTAGATCAGCCCCTATTCTTGATTGCTGGACCCTGTGTTATCGAGAGCATGGAGCTTGCGCGTGAGACAGCGGGTCAGCTGAAGGAGATTAGCGAGAGATTAAATATCCCGTTTATCTATAAATCTTCTTTCGATAAGGCCAATCGCACCTCGAATGACAGTTTTCGTGGACCTGGCATCGAAAAAGGTCTGACGATCCTCGAAAGCATCAAAAAAGAATTTGATCTGCCGGTATTGACCGATGTGCACGAAGACACGCCGATGGACGAGGTTGCGGCAGTGGTCGATGTGCTACAAACCCCTGCATTCTTATGCCGTCAAACGAACTTTATCCAGCGTGTAGCCGCTACCGGTAGAGCGGTCAACATCAAGAAAGGTCAGTTTTTGGCCCCTTGGGACATGACGCATGTAGTCGAAAAGGCCCGATCGGTCGGAAATGAGCAGATTATGGTCTGTGAACGAGGTGCTTCCTTCGGATATGGTAACTTAGTCTCCGATATGCGCTCATTAGCGATCATGCGCGATACTAATTGTCCAGTAGTCTTTGATGCCACACATTCGGTACAATTGCCCGGCGGCCAAGGTGCTAGTTCGGGTGGTCAACGAGAATTTGTCCCAGTACTAGCACGCGCTGCGGTAGCAGTGGGTGTCGCCGGTGTCTTCATGGAAACACATCCAGATCCAAGTGTAGCTAAGAGCGATGGGCCTAATGCCTGGCCATTAGATAAAATGGAAGCCTTGTTAAGCGGCATGATCGAACTCGATCGGATAGTGAAGGCTGGCCAACTACTAGAACAAGAGATGACCTAAAAAGGTCACGCGAATTAAATTTCAGGAAACCAGTATATGTCACAGATTAAAAAAATTAACGCACGCGAAGTCATTGATTCTCGTGGTAACCCAACTGTAGAGGCCGATGTTTATCTAGCCTCCGGTGCTATGGGTCGTGCCGCAGTACCATCTGGTGCGTCAACCGGTGCCTTAGAAGCACTTGAGATGCGCGATGGTGATGATGCTCGTTATCTGGGTAAGGGCGTTCAAAAAGCCGTAAAGAATATTATCGAGCAGATTCAACCTGCCTTGATCGGTGCCGATGCACTGCGCCAAGAGTATGTCGATGAAGTGATGCTACAGGTCGATGGCACTAAGAATAAATCAAAGCTAGGTGCGAATGCCTTGCTTGCCGTGTCTTTGGCAAATGCCAAGGCAGCTGCAGCACATCAACAAATGCCTTTGTATCGCTCACTCAATAACGGGTCTCCGTTATGCTTGCCGGTACCTATGATGAATATCATCAATGGTGGTGCGCATGCGCATAAAGGTACTGATATTCAAGAGTTTATGGTTATCGCGCATGGTGTTGATTCATTAAGCGAAGCAGTCCGTGCTGGCTGTGAGATCTTCCATGCCTTGAAGTCGATCTTGAAAAAGATGGGTCATAACACAGCGGTCGGTGACGAAGGTGGTTTTGCACCGAGCTTGGCAGCTAATGAGCAAGCGATCGAAGTCATCCTCGAAGCGATTACAGCGGCCGGTTATAAGCCGGGCGAACAGGTCAGTATCGGTTTGGATTGTGCCAGTTCTGAATTCTATAAAGACGGGCTGTACCACCTGACCTCAGAGGGTAAGACTTATGAGTCAGCTGCCTTTGTTGATTATCTGGTCGCATTAGTAGACAAGTACCCTATCATCACGATCGAAGACGGTCTGGATGAAGGTGATTGGGACGGCTGGAAGACCTTGACCGAAAAATTAGGTCAGCGTGTGCAGCTGGTTGGTGACGATCTATTTGTAACCAACACTGAAATTTTAGCGAGAGGTATTGAGCTAGGTGTAGCCAACTCTATCTTGATTAAGCTTAATCAGATCGGCACCTTGACCGAGACCATGGCAGCTATCGAGATGGCACGCCAAGCGAATTATAGTTCTGTTATCTCACATCGTTCTGGTGAAACTGAAGATGTCTTTATTGCTGACTTAGCAGTGGCTACTGGTGCAGGTCAGATCAAGACCGGTTCCTTGTCACGTTCTGATCGTGTTGCGAAGTACAATCAATTGATTCGTATCGAAGAAGAATTAGGCAGTGAAGCAGTTTACCCAGGTAAGTCGGTCTTCAAACAGTGATCGCAAGCGAACGGCCGGACTGATGCGAATCTTCCTGCTGTTCTTATTGATTGTATTGGTACTCCTACAGTATCAACTATGGATCGCCCCTGATGGTATGCGCGCAGTCATGCAATTGAAGCAGGATATGCAGGTGCAGCAGGAAAAAAATAATGTTCTGGCAGTACGCAATCAAGTGCTAGCAGCCGAAGTGCAAGACCTGAAGTCAGGTAATGATGCGATCGAAGAGCGTGCCCGCTCTGAGCTGGGCATGATCCGTAAAGGTGAGACCTTCTTTCAAGTTATAGAAAAAGAACGAGAATGAATACAGCAGCGCGTTATTGGGTAATAGTCCCCGCGGCCGGTAGCGGTACGCGCTTTGCTTCTGAAATCCCCAAGCAATATGCATCTCTGGCTGGTGCAACTGTGTTGCAACACGCCTTACGACCTTTATTCCTACACCCTAAATTACATGCTGTGGTTATCGCGCTAGCGCCTAACGATAGCTATTTTGCAGGGCTTGAAATGGTCAGGCATGGCACCCAATTAGAGCAGGTGGAGGGTGGCAACAGTCGTTCTCAATCAGTCCTTAATGCCTTACAGTTTTTGCAGGGCAAGGCTAAGCAAAATGACTTTGTCCTAGTGCATGATGCTGCCAGACCCTGTCTACGAGCATCAGAAATTGATGACCTAATAGCGGCCTGTGAAGACGAGGCCATAGGCGCTATTTTAGCGTTGCCAATGAATGACACGGTCAAGCGGGTGACAGATCATACGATTGTTGAGACTGTCGATCGTACTACGCTATGGCGTGCAGTCACCCCGCAGATGTTTCGCTTTGGTGTTCTGTTCGATGCCTTAACTGAAGCACTAAAGGCCAATTATGAAATTACTGATGAAGCCAGTGCTGTAGAACGAGCCGGCCTGTCGGTGAATATCGTTGAAGCCGATGCCAGTAACATTAAGATTACGCGGCAGCAGGATGTTAGCATTGCTGAATCTTTGCTGTCTTTGGAGTGATGGGAATGCGAATAGGACAAGGGTTAGATGCCCACCGTTTTTGTGCTGGTGATCAGGTCGTCCTAGGTGGCGTGAGCATCCCACATGATCAAGCCTTAGAAGCACACTCTGATGGTGATGTGCTGCTGCATGCGATCTGTGATGCCCTGTTAGGTGCTGCTGCATTAGGCGATATCGGCCGTCACTTCTCTGATCAAGATGCAGCCCATAAGAATCGTGATTCTAGAGAGTTCCTACGTGAAGTCGCTGCTATGCTAGCCGCTGCTGGCTATGGCATCGGTAATATCGACGCGACCATTGTCGCGCAAAGACCCAAAATGAGCCCGCATACAGATTTAATGCGACAGAATATTAGTGCCGATCTCGGCATCGAAGTAGAGGCAGTCAATATTAAAGCGACCACCACTGAGCAGATGGGTTTCACCGGTCGTGAAGAAGGCATAGCCGCACTAGCTATCGCTTGTTTACAGTCCATCTAACGCGATGTCAGTAGAAGAGTATTTCTCCCCAGAAGGGCGTCTGGCCGGTTCTGTTAATGGCTTTAAGCAAAGGCCACAGCAATTGGAGATGGCACGCGCTGTAGAAGAGGCAATCGACCATAATGGCACCCTAGTGGTTGAAGCCGGCACCGGTGTTGGCAAGACCTTTGCGTATCTTATTCCCGCGATACTGTCGGCCCTCAAGGTTGTGGTCTCTACAGGCACTCGACACTTACAAGATCAATTATTCTATACCGATCTGCCGGCCTTACAAAAAGCCTTACCAGTCCCTGTCGATGCTGCCATTTTGAAAGGCCGTGCTAACTATCTCTGCCTTTACCGATTGAAACAGGTACAGCAAACGACCGAAGAATCGGCGCGAGATTATCGCGATCTATTAGAGATTGGTGAGTGGTCCAAGCTCACACAAACCGGTGATATTGCAGAAGTAAATAAGGTCACCGAGCGCTCAATGCTCTGGTCTCAAGTGACCTCAACACGAGAGAATTGCCTGGGTGGTGATTGCCCAGACTTCAAGCAATGTCATGTCTTGAAGGCACGTAAACGCGCACAAGATGCCAATCTAGTGGTGATTAATCATCATCTCTTATGTGCTGACCTAGTGTTGAAGGATGAAGGTTTTGGTGAGTTATTACCGACCGCCGATGTCTTTGTGCTGGATGAAGCGCACCAACTTACAGATGTCTTACCAAACTTTTTTGGTAATGGCATGAGTAGTCGCCAATTGCATGATTTGGTGACCGATTTAAGTAAAGAGAGTAAAGCCCTGACCGCAGATAATGGCGCGGTAGCGAAAACGTATTACGCTTTACTCGAACGTATGGAGCAGTTTTATGCCACCGTGGCAAAGTTTGCAGGTGAGCCCAAAGTACTATGGTCTAAGGTCTTAGATCAATCCAAGGTTGCCGATAGTTTTCAAGTCTTGCAAGAAAAGAGCCTCGAACTTGAGGAGCTGCTAATGAGTTATGCAGGCGATAGTCCGGGTCTGACGCAGTGCTACAAGCGACTGATGGCGATCAATGGCAACCTAGATGAATTCTCACAGATTAGTCGAAAATCAGTGCAATGGTTAGAGATTGGTCGTCGCGGCTTTCGTTTAGGCAGTGTGCCACTGGATGTCTCTGTGCCGTTCCAACGGGCGATCCAAGATTATGATTGCACTTGGATCTATACCTCGGCGACCTTGACTGCAAACAAAAGCTTCCAGCACTTCACACGTCAACTAGGCTTAGAAGATGCAGAATGTGTGTTTTGTGATAGTCCCTTTGATTACCCAAAGCAGGCGCGCTTATTTTTGCCACAGTTACCGATGCAACCTAATGATGAAGGCTATACCGATGCAGTGATTGCACTGAGTCGTCCTTTATTACAGGCCAGTGAAGGCAATGCTTTTATTCTGTTCACCAGTCATCGCGCCTTAAACCGTGC
>DGKH01000062.1:4333-16267 GCA_002386945.1 Proteobacteria bacterium UBA4575 | reverse complement strand
CATGAAGTAACGCACGTTAATTAACAACTTCTTCATTTTAATCTCCGTCATCGGTAACAATTATTTTTGAAGCTTTTTATTGGAGCCTTGTGAAGCCCTTTATTTAAGCTATGAGTAAGCATAGCAAAGGCCTTCCTCATTACCAACAATTGCAACCCCCTGTGCCTATGAATTGTCTTGTACATACACAGGACATTGTTCTATTATTGTTCCAACAATATGGACACAGATCGAACATAAAGCTAGACAAACGGCAGACAAGACCAGTATTTAGTATGACAAACGAACATCAACTTCCAAAACACCCTATACAAGTGGTGTCACGTCGAACAGGACTAAGCTCTGATGTCATTCGTGCCTGGGAGCGACGCTATGCAGCTGTAGAACCTCAACGTGCCAACAACGGCCGCAGACTCTACTCAGATATTGATATCGAGAAACTAAGCCTACTTCGTCGTGCGACCTCTGCCGGCAGACGTATTGGTGATATCGCCAGCGAAACACTAGAACAACTCTATGCCTTAGTAGAGACAGACGACCAAGCCGCAGCCCAATCCCGCAACCTGCCCTCAGAGCGACCGAACACGGGCTCAGTAATGGAATACTTTGAGGAGTGTTTAGATGCGGTGCACAACCTCTCACCAAACACACTCAAGACCAGTCTAAATAACGCCGCAAAAAACCTTGGCACTCCTTTTCTTCTCGAGGACTTATTACGCCCTTTGATGGCTTATATCCGAGATGAATGTCGTCGTGGCAATATGCGCATCGCACAAGAACGTCTGGCCACTTCAGTACTACGCTCTTATATGGGTGCTATGGCCATCAGTGAAGGTACTGAAGACCTCCGATACAAACTAGTCGTGAGTACACCGATCGGTCAGAGTTATGACTTAATCGCACTACGCATGGCTGCAGCGGCACAGTCTTATGGCTGGGGACCGATTTATCTAGGCATAGAATTGCCGGTCGAAGAATTGGCCTACACCGCAGAGCAAACCAAGGCCCAAGCCATCGCTTTAGGTATTGCGCGCCCTAATGATGATCCCCATCTGCCGAATATTTTACGCAGCCTACGCAGTAAAATAGATGCATCTACCCGTATTATTGTATGCGGCGATGCCGTATCCGGTTACACTGAAGTGATGCAAGAAATTAACGCTATAGCTGTGCAAACCATGGGCGAGTTGCGCATGGAATTAGATCGTCTAAGAAAGCCCATTACGGCATTCATTGAAGATAACAATAAACAATAAATCGGAATACGCATGACCAACCCTTCAAGTTATACCTATGAAGAACTAATCGCCTGCTCTAAAGGTGAGATGTTCGGCCCTAACAACGCACAGCTACCAGCACCTAATATGCTGATGGCCGACCGCATCACTCTGATTAACTCAGATGGCGGTAGTTACGGCAAAGGCAAAATCATCGCCGAACTAGACATCAAACCTGACCTTTGGTTTTTTGCTTGTCACTTCCCGGGGGACCCCGTCATGCCAGGCTGCTTAGGCTTAGATGCCATGTGGCAGTTAGTTGGCTTTCATCTTGCTTGGCTGGACAATCCAGGTCGTGGTCGTGCACTTGGTGTGGGTGATGTGAAGTTCAGTGGCCAAGTATTGCCAACGGCAAAAATGGTGACCTATGAGATTGATATCAAACGCGTAATTTCACGCAAGCTGGCATTAGGTATCGCTGATGGTGTGATGTCAGTCGATGGTCGTGAGATCTATCATGCCAAAGATTTACGTGTTGGCTTATTCACTTCTACCGATAACTTTTAGCACTCATCTCGATACACTATTAGTTGTATTACTGTGGCTTAGCGCGGTCTATGCGCTGGGCCCTAATGGCAGAGCCAGCAACAGCCAGAATAAAAGCAGCAACATCCACGCCAGTAAAAAGCCAACACTGTATGGCAACGTCAAACTGATCAAAGTCCCAACTCCTGCCTGACGATGGTATTTCTGCAACAAGGCCAAAATAATAATCATGTAGGGATTAAACGGCGTAATAACATTCGTCACAGAATCACCAATACGGTATACCACCTGCGTTAACTCTGGACTCACCCCAGCTTGCATTAACATAGGTACAAAGACTGGTGCATAAAACGCATACTTCGCCGACATCGAACCAATCAACAAATTCCCCAAACACACAAGCAACACGAAAGCACAAAGCAAGACAAAAACATTCAGCTCCATCCCCGCTAACCAAGCCCCACCAGTCAAGGCCAACATCTCACCCAAATGTGTGTATTTAAAGATCGCAATGAACTGTGCGGCAAAAAATGCCAGGACGATATATGGGCCTAGATCTGCCAGTGTGGCCCCCATGAAACCGGCTGCATCTTTACTTGAACGAATGCTACCAACACGCAGTCCGTAAACCACACCGGGGAGCAGAAACAGCAAAAATAATAATGGCACTGTCGCTTCAACCCAACGTGGAAAATGTGTCCCCATGCCATGCAGTGGTCCTTCAGACCATAGTGTTGCTATCACCGCTGATAATAAAACCACAATAAAAGCCACTGCCGCCCAACGCAACGCGGAGCGTTGTTCGCCACTTAACTGCAACAACGGTTCTGCGGCTTGTGCATCAAACGCCAGACGCTCTGTTCTCGGCGCTACCCAATACTGCGTGATCGCCCAACCACTAAAGGTTAGTACGATGGTCGACACCGCCATGAACCACCAATTACTGGTAACCGCCACTTTATAATCTGGCGTAATAATCTGTGCAGCGGATTGTGTAAAGCCAGCGAGTAAGGGGTCGATACTGGTGATTAATAGATTCGCACCAAAGCCCGCAGAGACACCTGCAAAGCTAGTGACAATACCGAGGATTGGCGAACGACCAGCCGCCATAAATAAAGTCGCAGCTAGTGGTGGCAAGACAACATAGCCCGCATCCATAGCCAAAGAAGACATCACACCAATAAACAGTGTCGCTGGAATCAAGTACCTATCTTGTATTGCATTGCCGGCGGCACAGATCAATGCAGGCAGTAGACCGCAACGCTCGGCTAAACCAATACCCAGCATGCCAACCAAGACGATTCCCAAGGGAGGGAACTGAATAAAATTCTGCACCATGGTGCTCAGCCACCACCAGACCCCCTCACCTTGTAGCACGCTACGCGCAAGCACCAGCTCAGATTGATCTGGCCCCAACCAACGCACTGCCTGCCATTGCAGGCCCACCGCCAATTCTGCCAGTAAGGCAATCAACAGGGCCCCAGCAATAAATAGCACGCTAGGATCAGGCAAGCGATTACCAGCACGCTCTAATTTATCCAGCAAGCTACTCATCTCGTCAGCCCCTTGTGTCTGTCATGTCTTACTGCGCCAGACCACGATCGACCAATTCAAACACATCACTACTGAGCCCTTCTGTATCTAAGATACGACGCAACTCGGCACACATTAATGCTTGCCGCTGCTCATCATATTTATGCCAAGAGATAAGTGGCTTAATCAGACGTGCGGCAACCTGTGGATTAATCGCATTCAGCGCTATCACTTGATCTGCAAGGAAGCGATAACCAGAACCATCTTTGGCGTGGTAGGTGGTTGGATTGGCCATACTAAAGCTGCCAATTAATGCACGCACCTTATTTGGATTGGTCATCGCAAAGGCCTCATGTTGCATGAGACCTTTAACCACCTGCAACGCATCTTCAGTGCGCGCGCGTGCCTGCAATGCAAACCATTTATCCATCACCAAGGTATCGCTTTGCCAACGTTGAGCAAAACTATCTAAGGCCTGTTGTCGTTGCACACAGTCCACATCATTCAAGGCATCCAATGCCGACATGCTCGCCGTCATATTATTAGCTGTCGAGAAATAATCGGCCGCCAAATCATGGTATTGCACTTTATCCAAGGCACAGAGATAGCTTAGACAGACCGCAATCAAACGCCGCTGCCCCATGTCTTGTGCATTATATTGATAGGCCTTAGCTGTAGAGGCCTTCATATACTGCTGCACACAAGATAACAATGAAGCCTCTAGCTTTTCTGCTATCGCCACTTGTAATAACTTACGTGCACGGTAGATCGCATCCACATCGATCGGTGTCATCAGTTCTGCAAGATAAGTCTCTGGCGGTAAAATCATCATCTCTGCAACATAGGCAGGATCGGCTTGCGCTTGTTCTGCAAAGAAGCTTGCCAATGCCTGGCAAAAATCTTGATGCTCGGGCAACGCTTGTTTCGATTGTATGGCTTTGATTGAACACAGGATACAACTCACCGCATATTGCTGACCGGCCTCCCAACGATTGAAGCTATCATTATCCTTCGCCATCAAAAAAGCATAATCCGCATCGCTGTAGTTATAGTCCAACTTCACCGGTGCCGAGTAGCCCCGCAACAGAGAAGGGATCGGTTCCTCTGTAACCTGCTGGAAACAAAACTGTTGTTTGATTTGATTTAAATGCAATGTCATTTCTGACACTGAACCAACCTCATCACCGGCTAGCTGCAGCGGCATCGCATGGCCCTGTGCATCTAGCAAGGCAACAGTAATCGGCGTTAATTGCGCCTGCGGTTGTGGCTGTTGTGCATTACTCACCAGTTGTTGTTCAAACTGCAGGGTGTAACTTTTTGCCTGCGCATCATAAGTCGATTCTACTTTTATACCCGGTGTACCGAACTGACTATACCAAGGCATGAAATCACTCAGATCAGTCGCATTGGCTTCTGCCATGGATTGCGCAAAATCATCTGTCGTCACTGCTTGGCCATCATGTTTTTCAAAGTACCGTTGCAAACCCTTTTTGAACCCAGCTTTACCCAGTAAGGTCTGGTACATACGCACCACTTCGGCACCTTTTTCATACACCGTTAAGGTGTAGAAATTATTAATCTCTACATAGGAGGCTGGGCGGATTGGGTGCGCCATTGGGCCAGCATCTTCAGCAAACTGATGGGTACGGAAAAAGCGTACATCTTGAATTCGCTTGACCGCACGCGAGGTCATATCAGAAGTAAATTCCTGATCACGAAAAACTGTTAGGCCTTCCTTCAAACTGAGCTGGAACCAATCACGACAAGTAACACGATTACCCGTCCAGTTATGGAAGTACTCATGCGCGATAACTGCCTCAATCGTCATATAGTCAGCATCGGTCGCCGTATCTGGACTAGCTAAGACACATTTAGAGTTAAAGACATTAAGGCCTTTGTTCTCCATAGCGCCCATATTGAAATCGTCCACCGCCACGATCATATAAGTATCCAGATCGTATTCCAGACCATAGGTCTGTTCATCCCAGGCCATCGCCTTCTGTAAAGACAGCAACGCATGTTCACATTTATCGGCATTATGCGCCTCGGTATACACCTCTAAATCAATCTGCCGACCACTCATGGTGGTAAAGCTAGCGCTATTACAACTTAGGTCACCAGCGACTAGGGCAAATAGATAACTAGGCTTTGGAAATGGGTCGTGCCATTCAGCAAAATGACGACCATCGGCAAGCTCACCCTGCTGTATCCGATTACCGTTGGATAACAGCACTGGAAATGCCTTAGCATCGGCCTCGATACGCACCGAGAACACCGCCATCACATCGGGACGATCAAGGTAGTAAGTGATCTTGCGGAAGCCTTCGGCCTCACATTGCGTGCAGTAATTACCGGATGAGAGGTAAAGCCCTTCCAAGGCAGTATTACTCGCAGGGTCTATTTCAACCACCGTCTCTAAGGTAAATTGAGCAGGTACCTGCTCAATCAGTAATTGATCGTCTGCTAGCTGATAGGCCTCGCTAGTCAAGCTGACACCATCCAACATGACTTGCTGCAAACTTAGCTGCTCACCATGCAAAACCAATGGAGATCTGGTGGCGGCCTCTAAATCACTCGCTATAAGGTCAATTTTCGACTCTACAACGGTCTTTTCAGCGTATAATTTGAAACACAGTGCTACTTGCTCTATACGGTAGTCAGGTGCGTGATAATCTTGCAGTAATATTGCTTTTGGATTTCCATCTTTCATCATTGATTTTATTTTTCTTACAAATTGAATACGTTACTATGCCCAGCCTTCACCGGGAGACCCTTTTACTATGCTGCAATTAACGCCCATAGTCACTCATATCGCAGGTTATCGTTTCGTGCCCGTAGAGGACACACAAGCCACTCTATTAGAGATTGAGGGCTTTTCACATGGCCTAGGGATCCTCGGCACCGTATTTTTAGCCAGTGAAGGCATTAATATCAGCATCGCTGGCAATCTGTTGGCGGTACTCACCTTCCGCCAAAGGCTAGATCAAGACTCGCGTTTTTGCGGCATTAAGTTTCATGAAACCTATTGTCAGAAGATCCCTTACAGCAAGCTCAACTTCAAGACCAAAAAAGAGCTAGTGCCCTTAGGCGTAGAAACCGTACATGCTGGAGAATCTGAACACCAATACTTGAGCCCAGCCAAGCTAAAGCGATGGCTGGATGAAGGGCGCGATTTCAATCTGATCGATATGCGTAATACCTTTGAATATGAGATCGGTAGCTTTGCCACAGCCAAACATTTGAATCTAAAAAAATTCAAGACCTTAAAGCAACGCCAAACAGAGATGTCACAACTGGATAAAGACAAACCGATGGTGACCTTCTGTACCGGCGGCATCCGTTGTGAAAAAGCAGGGCCTTATATGGAGAGCCAAGGCTTTAAACAGGTTTACCAATTAGACGGTGGCATCATTGAATATTTACGCCAAACTGGTGGCAGTCACTGGCAAGGCAACTGTTTTGTTTTCGACGAACGTATCACTATAGATAGCCAACTGCGCACGCAGCCAATGCGACTTTGTCTCGAATGCCAAGTATCTTTAGAAGGACAAGACAGTATGTTTGCTAGTGCTAACGATGAAACAGAGTCTGGCAAGCCAGAGGGTGAGCTATGCCCCGCCTGTCAGCAACGTAAACAGGTCGACCATGGCGCTATTTGATTTCTGTCTAAATCTCACCAGCAGCCAGTTCAAGGATGACCAAGAGCTAATCCTTGAACGAGCTAAACATGCTGGTGTCAGTCATTGCTTAATCGCTGGATCAGATCTTGCAGATAGCCAGCATGCCGTTGAATTGTGTAGCCAACATAGCCATAACTTATACGCGACTGTCGGTGTACACCCACACAATGCCAAGGGCTGGCAAGATAATACCCGAGCGAATTTACAAGCATTAGCACAGCGCAGTGAAGTATTGGCTATTGGTGAAGCTGGCTTAGACTTTCATCGCAACCTCTCAACACAAGAACAACAAGAGCATGCCTTTAGACAACAGATCGAACTCTCTATCGAGTTAGGCCTGCCCCTATTCCTGCATGAACGTGATGCACATGATCGCTTTCGTGAAATCATTAGTGAATACCATAGCGCGCTACAAGCAACCGTTGTGCACTGCTTCACCGGTGACCGCATCGCATTAGAATGCTACATCGAGATGGGCTTTTATATCGGCATCACTGGTTGGATCTGCGATGAAAGGCGTGGAAAACACCTGCATGAATTAGTGCCTTTGATCCCACAAGACAAGCTATTAATAGAGACTGATGCACCGTATCTATTGCCACGCAGCCTACGGCCAAAACCGAAAAATCCACGTAATGAGCCCTGCCATCTACCGCATATCTCAGAACATATCGCTCGCCATCGAGGCGATGACAGGCTTGAACTTTGCCGTTACAGTATGGACAACGCACTACGTTTTCTTGGACTCACACAAACAGAGCAGGTCGCTGTACCAGAAGAGTCATAAGAAGATAACCACCCGAGTAGAAATCAATGCAAGTACAAAACAGTATCACCAGTAAATTACAGGAAGCATTCTCACCTCAGCACTTAGAGGTGCATAACGAAAGCAGTAGGCACAATGTACCACCTGGATCAGAATCACATTTTAAATTAATTGTTGTCTGTGAAGCGTTTGAAGGTGAAATGCTGATTAAACGTCAGCGTAAAATCAACCAATTGTTAGCCGACGAGTTAGCCACCGGAGTGCATGCATTATCCATGCATACCTATACACCTACAGAATGGGCTGAGAAAAATGGTCTGAGTCCAAATTCACCACCCTGCCTTGGTGGTGGGAAATAAATAGCTAATGGATGCTCTAGAAAAAAATGGGGAATGAATTCGTAACGAAGATCATGGCATTAAAGATTGAGCATGCTGATCTAGACGCCGCCATCATTGCCTTATCAAGCAATGATCATATTGATCAGCTCCAGATTAAACGCCTAAAAAAACGCAAGCTTGCTATTAAAGACCTGATCACAAGAATGGAATCTAAGATGATTCCAGATATCGATGCCTAAAACCACTACTCAAGCCACTAACCATTAAGTTTGGTTCGACACCCTACTCAACTGCGGCACTCGCCTCACGTCCTTCTAAACCTTGCAACGCCAGCCGCATATCCTCACGGGCAATCGGCAGACTGAGCTCGGCATTAAAATCAAATTGCTGTCGTAAAGTCGCTAAATGATTTTCAAACTCTTTTTCGTAAATCACGATGCATTTTGCATTCTGCTTTTGAATGCCAGCAATAATTGATTCTAAATTACTAAGACGATCGCGAAAGGTATGTTGATAATTAAACTCGGCGACCACAACATCATAGCTGGTACGTTTGAGCCGTGAAATGGCTTTACGTGTCGTAATCTCTTGCGTGACTTCATAGCCTAGCTCCTGATAAAGACTAGAAAAGTCCTCATAACCACCAAGCTCAATCACTGAGAGTAATTTCTTCAACGCCGCGCCTATTAGAATCGAGTCGTGCGTAACGTACGATCAGCTAAGCGTGTAATTTCACCATGATGAACGTTGTACTCACCCGCCTTTCGATCCGCAAAAAATAACTTCAAGGTCTCATCGATGACAGGGAATGCAAGGTCATCCCACGGGATATCTTGCTCTAATACAAACTCGGTCTCTAAACTTTCGACACCTGGGCTTGCTTCCGGCCGATCTAACTCAGCACGGAACATCATATAGACCTGACTAATATGCGTCAGGTTATAGACCGCAAATAAAGATAGATCAGCGACTGTTGCAGTTGCTTCCTCATAGGTTTCACGTGCAGCACCTTGTTGTATGGTTTCATTATTTTCCATGAAACCTGCTGGCAAGGTCCAGCTACCTAAACGCGGTTCTATCGCTCGCTTACACAGCAGAACTTTATCTTCGTGGGTGACCACGCAACCGGTAACAATCTTTGGGTTTTCATAAAAGATTATGCCGCAATCCGGACAACAGAAGCGTGCCCGATTATCACCATCAGGAATCTTTGATTCAATCTCAGCAGAACCACAGCGACTACAGAATTTCACAACTCTTTCCTCGAAACTATGGGCTAGTGGTGTGGGACAGAGAACGCCACACACCGATGCCAGTAATTAAACGTCGGTAACAACCGCACGCTTTGGATCACGAATCCACTGGCTCCAAGAACCAATAAATAATCGTGCAGGCTGGTAGCCAGCAATCTTTTGCGCCAATAGATTATGACAAGCAGTCACACCTGAACCACACATATTGACTAATTGAGCCACATCACCCTGTGGGATCACTTCAGCAAAACGCTGATTCAATGCTTCAGCTGACTGAAACTTTCCATCACTGGTGAGATTGCCACCAAACGGTAGACTCTGCGCGCCCGGCACATGCCCTGGCACTGGATCCGTTTGCTGATCCTTACCCGTAAAGCGATCTGCTGGCCTTGCATCAACCAAGGTGATTTCACCTGCTGCTAGCTGGGCTTCGACGCTATCAACATCCATCACCCAAGCGTCATTGACTGCTGCCTGAAAATCACCAGCGGCATAGCTTGCTTCATCAGTAACCAAGTCCATGCCAGCTTCCTGCCAAGTCTTCAAACCACCATCTAATACGGCAACATTCTCGTGGCCTAACCAACGTAGAAGCCACCATAGACGTGAACCAAAGGCACCAAACATATCGTCATAGGCAATCACTTGGGTATCTTTACTGATGCCCCAAGCACGTAACTGCTCGGCCAACACCTCAGCCTGTGGAATCGGGTGACGCCCTGAGGTCTCGGTCATCGCTGAAGATAATTGAGTATCCATATCAGCACGTTGTGCGCCTGCGATATGCCCAGATTGGTAGGCCTTTAAACCACCCTCAGGGTCTTTCAAACTAAAGCGACAATCGAATACACGTACATCTTCATTGCCCACAATCTTTGCCAGCTCTTGTGCTGAAATAATCGTATTAAACGCCATGCTTATCCTCTACTTTTAATGCGCTGACTTAGAGCGATGTCTAAGCCAATCTTAAATTTGATGTGACTAATACTGTTTAGTCACTAATTACACATGCTCTTGCGGCTAATCGCAGTGCGATCAAGCCTAGGTCATGAATAAAATAACCTTAACACAATAAAACGGCTCTCAAAGTAAGCCTGTACTAGAAACATTTAGTCTCTCGGTAGTCCAGCTAAACGTCGATCACCTTGGATAATCTCACCCTGTGGATGTAACAGTGAGAGATATTCAATGCGGTTACCAAACTCCACTGCGACACCGCTATAACGATCGGCTCCGTTGATACTAAACTCAAACACATAAAAGCGTCTCAGCCCTATCCTGCCGGAACGTCCGCGGGCAAATCGCATTTTGCTCTGATGAATCGACTGATCCAAGAACTGCACACGATTGCCTTCACTAAATTCACGACAATGCCGTATTGCAAACTCACGTGAACGAGTGCCATCTAGCCACAGCCATACCAATACAACGACTATCGCTAAAGTAAGTAGTACGTCCATGCCTAAGCTTTTGTCCTAGGCCTTAATCAAGCGCAGCAAAAATTTGATCACGCACCGCCTCAACCTGACCAATACCATTCACCTTGATGTACTTAGGCGCTATCGCCGTGGTTTCACTAGCCCATTCAGAATAGTAGCCAATCAAGGGTTCTGTTTGCTCATGATAGACACGCAAACGCTCACGCACTGTCTCTTCAGCATCATCGGCGCGCTGCATTAGTTCTTCGCCAGTTTCATCATCCTTATCTGCAACCTTAGGTGGGTTATAGATAATGTGGTAACTACGGCCAGAGGCTGCGTGCACCCGGCGTCCGCTCATACGTTTAATAATCTCATCATCATCGACATCAATTTCAACTACTGCATCAATATCGACACCATCATTTTTTAATGCCTCAGCCTGCGCAATCGTGCGTGGAAAGCCATCAAACAAAAATCCATTAGCGCAGTCATCTTGCGCAATACGCTCTTTAACCAGACCAATAATAATACTGTCAGAAACCAAGCCACCCGCGTCCATCACCTTTTTTGCTTCCAGGCCTAGAGCAGTGCCCTCTTTAACCGCTGCCCGCAACATGTCACCCGTTGAAATCTGAGGAATGTCATAACGTTGTTTGATGTAGTTTGCCTGAGTGCCTTTACCTGCACCCGGGCCGCCTAATAAGATTGCACGCATTAGTTTATACTCCAGCGGTTAGCGGATTAATTTAAATCAGTAGCCCAATATTTTACATATACCTACATGGCTGCCCATGCCGGTATTAAACGCAACTCATTAATTATGACCAAAATCACTGACTTTGACGCGATCGAAACGCAGCAAGTGCAGAGCCATATCGATCAACGCTGGCCAGACGAGGTCATCGCTATAGAAATTGCGGATGTCGAGCTAGAATTAAACGAGATTAGCACCGAAAGTGCATCCTACCCAACCGTGGTATGGCAAGCTGAAGATTGCACCTTTCTGATCGTCAAAGCGGGTAAAAAAGAATTCCGCGGACTGTTTTTTTACGAAGATAGCGAGCATTTTGCGACAGATCAAGATTATTTCACCGAAATTAACCATTGCGTGATCACCCTACTGCAGACTCAAGCCGAATTTGCAGATAATGCGACAGCCTAATTAATCTATAACACT
>DGKH01000062.1:0-4199 GCA_002386945.1 Proteobacteria bacterium UBA4575 | reverse complement strand
TATGCCGGTCGTAACGGTATTATTGGTGCACTGACCGAGGATCTAATCGATACCTCGAAAGAATCGGCACGTGCGATTGCCGCCTTACGCCATACACCTTCCGGCGCATTTGGCTCCTGTCGTTATAAGTTAAAAAGCATTGAAGAAGATCGCGCCCAATACGAGCGCTTAATTGAAGTCTTTAAGGCCCATAACATCGGTTACTTTTTCTATAACGGTGGTGGTGACTCGCAAGACACTTCAAATAAAGTCTCGCAGCTAAGCAAGAAAATGGGCTATCCAATCCAATGCATTGGTATCCCAAAAACAGTCGATAACGACTTACCTGTTACCGATAACTGCCCTGGTTTCGGCTCAGTAGCCAAGTATGTTGCCGTATCTATCCGTGAAGCAGGCTTTGATGTCGCCTCGATGGCAAAAACCTCAACCAAGGTCTTTGTGATGGAAGTGATGGGCCGCCATGCCGGCTGGATTGCCGCCGCAGGTGGTTTAGCCGCTGAAAATAAGGGTGATGCCCCACATATTATTATATTCCCAGAGGTCGCCTTTGAGCGTAAAGCCTTTATGGCCAAGGTAAAAAAATCCGTCGCCGATTATGGCTATTGTGCCATTGTTGTTTCTGAAGGCGCACATTATGCCGATGGTACGTTCCTCGCCGACGCTGGCAATACCGATGCCTTTGGACATAAACAGCTAGGCGGTGTTGCCCCGGTACTGGCACAGATGATCAAAGACGAGACTGGGTTTAAATACCATTGGGCAGTAGCCGATTATTTACAACGCTCAGCGCGCCATATCGCCTCTAAGACAGATGTAGAGCAGGCTTATGCCATGGGTAAGGCAGCGGTAGAACTGGCCCTTGCTGGTGAAACTGCAGTCATGCCAACCATTATTCGCAGCTCAAATAAGCCATATCGTTGGAAGATCGGTAGCGCAAAGCTTTCACGCGTCGCCAATGTCGAAAAAATGATGCCTAAGAGCTTTATCAGTAAAGATGGCTTTAGCATTACTCAGAAGTGTCGTGACTATCTAGCCCCATTGATCAAGGGTGAAGACTACCCACCTTACAAAGATGGCCTACCGCAATATGTCACTCTAAAAAATGTAGCCGTTACAAAAAAACTGGCTGACGAGTTCACGCCATAAGGCCTTAAAAATCAGATGAGCGTTGGGTGATCGTCATGCGCCCACGCTCGTGATTAACCGAAAGCTGACCTAAAAATGACATCCCCAGTAGTATTTCCTCACCCTGCATATAGGGATTAATACTGGCGCGCACATTACGCAACGTGATCTCACCGAGACTAATTGAGTTCAACCGCGTGGCATAGACTGTAATCATGCCATTCGCAGTATTTGCCTGCATCTCCATGCCTTTTTGCAAACCTAGTCGAGCAGCAACCGTCGCTGGCACGGTCACATAACTAGCCCCTGTATCGACTAAGAAGCGAACCGTCTGGCGATTAATCTTACCCTTCGCAATATAGTGCCCCGATGCACCGCCACGTAAAACCACTTGGCGATCACCGACGGCTGATACTTGGCTAACAACCTGTTCCTGCGCCTCACGCTTATTCTCTAGAAATTTTGAGAACAGCATAGTGAGCAGCAGCAGAATGCCAATCCAAGCCAGTGAGATCATCCAGCGCCCTACGCGGGTAGCAAAATCGTTGGGGTAAGCCATAGTTATGTAAGAATGAGTATTCTGTCATTGTAGTGACCTGATCGAGAATTGCGATCTTTCTAACAGGACAGTGTCCAGACCCTTTGTTGTGATTTTTGGGCTAACAACTGAAATATATAGAATTATCTATACAAGTTTGTCTAATTTATTCAATCTAAGGGATTACGTTTTAAGGTGAATCTGAGATAATCACCTGCCTGCGTGAAACAATTCAGGGTCAAACACCTATTTATGCCACGCAGCTCAGTCGAAACTAGCGCCACTAGGGCGCTCAAATTCCTTGGAGTCAAAAATGGGATTATTTGGATTTGGTAAAAGCAAAGAAAAAGCTGCGGTTGCCAGCAAGAATGACAACTTCGCACTCAGCGGCCCAAACAATGCCAGCAGTGCTCGCTGCATTATGGCAGCGGCAGTACGCGGAGTAGCCTTAGAGCTAGACCTCGGTGATGGCAAGCAATTAGAAATGTCGCACGGTCCAGTCAAGATCAATAGTGAAAATGCAATTTATACCTACCTTGATGTAAAAGGTGATGGTGCTCCACTACGGCCCAAGAAGGCACGTCACTTAGGTGATCAGAATTATTGGTTAGCAGTTGCCAATGAATTACTGGATAACAACCTACAGATAGAAAAGATTTTACGTCGCATGGATGAAATCCTAGCGACCAATGACTATCTAGCTGGCCCAATAACGCAGGCTGACGGCCCAGTAGCCGCAGGCGTTTTACAGCTAAAGAAAGCAGGCAGCTGCCCACAGGGTCTAAGCCATGTTGATGCATGGTTAAGCCGTGTTGAGCAGGTAGTCCCTGAAGGCATACGTGCAAGCGCCATGTCTCAAGTCAGCTAATCCCATTCACGATAGAAACAAAATTTATTTAAGAGGAAACCTCCATGGATTTATTTGACCAACGCGCAGCAGGTGATGCCGATGCGGGCGAATACGGCCTTTCTGGTGAAATGAAGAAAACCCAGTACGTACTTCAGCTACTAGGTGCAGCCTATTGTGCCGACACGCTAAAGTGCATCTTAGTCGCCGCAGAACAAGGTATGGAAATGAATACCGGCACCATCGACGTCGCTGGTGGTGAAAACCAATCTGCTGATTTTATTGCGATTTCTGAGTTTGGCATGTTGCCGGCTCTAAAAGAGAATGACTTTTTCAGCTATGGCGTAAAGTCGATCACTGAGTATGTGAATGCACGCGGACTAGGTTTTTCACTAATTCCTAAAAACGTTACGCTGGCCGCTGAGCAAGATGATTGCTGTGCTATTGCACGCAATCAAGCAGGCCCACATATCTCAGCCATCGTAAACGAGACCTTAGTCAAAGCGAGTAATGATGCGGCCACCATCGATGCGGCGAAAGCCGTACTAGGCCCATTATTAGATGATCTTGAGCAACGTCTAACGAAGAATAAATTCGTTGCTGGCAAGAACTTCTCACTGGCTGACATTTACTGGATGGCTCAGCTACACCTACTTAGCCTGACACCTGCCAATGACCTTATCGAACAACGCGCTAAAGTTAAGGCTTGGATGGGAACGCTACGTGCAAAGAAGAGTAACTGTGGCCAAGCGTTGATCGCTACCAGCTTGTTACCTACTGTAGCTGACGTACAAAGCAATACGATTAAGGATGTCGTTATTACTGACTTCTAATCAAAGTTACACTCAAAAAAAAACGCGGCCACCTTTCAAGGTGCCGCGTTTTTTTTTGGACTAGATTTAGCTGTTAGCTAGAACATCTCAGAGGCATCCACTTCGGTCACAGGATCATGCCCATCTCGAGTTGGAATAAAAGGTCCAGTGATCATTTCGGCATAACAGCTACCCGGGCCAACCATCGGATAAACCCCAGCATCAGGATCAATAATCACCTCTAAGAAAGCAGGCCCTGGATATGCAATAAACTCTCGTACAACACGCTCCAGATCTTCTTTCTTATCTAGACGCACTGCATATTCAAAGCCATCTGCTTCAGCAGCCTTAACGAAGTTCTTTTTATGCAATGATTTATCACTGGCAGATAGGCGACCCTTGAAGAATAGCTTCTGCCATTGCTTAACCATGCCGTCACCGAAATTATTCAGCACCACCGTCTTCACCGGCAGGTCATAGGTTGTCACTGTTTCAAGATCACCCAGATTCATACGAATACTGGCATCACCATCAATATCAATCACCATCGCATCTGGCTTAGCAAACTGTGCACCAATCGCTGCTGGCAGACCAAACCCCATAGTCCCCATACTGCCAGAGGTCATCCATAATCGCGGATGCTTAAAATCAAAGTACTGCGCCGCCCACATTTGATGTTGGCCAACACCTGTACTGACAATCGCCTCGCCTTTAGTGATCTTATTAATCTCTTCAATCACCGCATAGGGCTGGATATGCTCACTCTCACGATCGTAGTTCATCGCATAGGTTGATTTCAGATCAGCCACATGCGCATGCCACTCACTGTAATCAGCTTCAAACTTATAATCTTTTTGGCCATAGTTCAGCAACCGAG
>DGKH01000022.1:10837-11151 GCA_002386945.1 Proteobacteria bacterium UBA4575 | reverse complement strand
CTGAAACCGTTTGGTTTTGCCGGTGGTCGTGAAGATATTTGGCAGCCTGAAGAAGATGTTTACTGGGGTAAAGAGACCGATTGGCTGGGGGGTGAGCGACAAGATAAAGATGAAATTCTAGAGGCACCATTGGCTGCTGTTCAGATGGGTTTGATCTACGTCAATCCTGAAGGTCCTGATGGCAATCCTGATCCACTAGCATCGGCTAAAGATATTCGTGAGACCTTTGCACGCATGGCGATGGATGATTATGAGACGGTAGCGTTGACTGCTGGTGGACATACCTTTGGTAAATCTCATGGTGCAGGTGATGC
>DGKH01000022.1:0-10724 GCA_002386945.1 Proteobacteria bacterium UBA4575 | reverse complement strand
TTGAAGGGGCTTGGACAGCTAATCCGACGCAATGGGATAATGGCTATTTTGATGTCTTACTGGGCTACGATTGGGAATTAGTTCAGAGCCCAGCTGGCGCTCAGCAGTGGGCGGCAAAGGATCTAGCGGATAAGGATAAGGCACCTGAGGCTTCAGACTCATCTCAACGGGTCGGCCTAATGATGACGACCGCAGATATAGCGATGAAGGCAGACCCTGAATATCGTAAGATCTCAGAACACTTTCATGCACACCCTGAGGAATTTGCAGAGGCCTTTAAACGTGCTTGGTTCAAGCTGACTCATCGCGATATGGGTCCGAAATCACGCTATGTTGGTTCTGACGTTCCAGCTGAAGATTTAATTTGGCAGGATCCAGTGCCTGTTGTTAATCATGCACTTGTGACTAAGGCTGATATTTCAGATTTGAAAGCAATGATACTGAGTTCTGACTTAACTGTTTCAGAGTTGGTGTATACGGCTTGGTCATCAGCTTCGACCTATCGTGGCTCTGACCATCGCGGTGGTGCTAATGGTGGACGTATCCGGTTGTCGCCACAAAGAGAATGGTGTGTGAATCAGCCTGAGCAGTTAACTAAGGTACTGACTGTCTACGGTAATATCCAAAAGCAGTTTAATAAGACCCAATCTGATAAGGCAGTATCACTGTCCGATTTGATTGTGCTTGGTGGCTGTGCAGCGGTTGAAAAAGCAGCACGCGATGCCGGTGTTGAGACTGATTGTCCGTTTATACCTGGACGAACTGATGCGACTGATGAACAGACAGATGCAGAGTCATTTAAAGTGTTAGAACCGATTGCAGATGGTTTCCGTAACTACATTAATAAAGGGTATAGCGTATCTGATGAAGAGCTGTTGATTGATCGTGCTCAATTACTCACATTAAGCGCACCTGAAATGACAGTTTTGGTTGGTGGTATGCGAGCGTTGAATGCTAATTTCGAAGGTTCACAACAGGGTGTGCTAACAGATAAGCCGGGCACCTTGAGCAATGACTTTTTTGTTAATGTCACTGACATGAGTGTTGAGTGGAAGCCTACCTCTGAGGAGGCCAAGGAGTTCATTGCCTTTGATCGTGCAACTGGAAAAGAGAAGTGGCGTGCAAGCCGAGTGGATCTTGTGTTTGCTTCTAATTCCCAGTTACGTGCACTTTCAGAAGTCTATGCCTGTGATGATGCCAAGGAGCAGTTCGTTAGTGACTTCGTAAAAGCTTGGAGCAAGGTCATGCATGCGGATCGCTTCGATATTAAGTAAGGGTGAGTACTCTACGGGGATCTCTTAATGGAGGTGCCCGTAGAGTAATTGTCTACTTGGTAGCTTATCTTTGTCTGTATTAAGCGAGAGATTTACGGTTTATAGCGGCAGAATAGATTAAAGTAGCGAATTTAGTGCCCAAAACGGTGCGTTTCCCGTATCTTTTTAGTTGCCGCGAGGTCTTAGCTAAAATATACTCCGTCACTGGGTGGTGGATACACTCAGAGTTTACGTGAAGCCCCTGTTGGGGCTTTTTTGTTGGCCGATGTTAAATAGCAGCGGTGACATAACGGTTTAAATGGGCTTTATGCCCATTTTTTATTTGTGGAGCCAAAAGATTGAGTGCTGATCCGGAAGGACTTGAGTCACTGTTATTGCCAGCAATTGAAGGGCTAGGCTTCCGTCTTTGGGGTGTGGATTACCGCAGTTCGCCAAAGCATGCGCACTTAAAGATTTTTATCGACCATGATGATGGTATTCAAGTCGATGATTGTTCTGCAGTTAGTCATCAAGTGGCTGGCGTATTAGATGTTGAAGATCCAATTACTGTCGCGTACACCTTAGAGGTGTCATCGCCGGGGATTGAAAGACCCTTAATGAAGTTGGAACACTATCAACTTTATATTGGTAAGGAAGTGAAAATTAGATTGACCTGGTCGGTCAATGATCGAAAGAATTTTTTAGGCACGCTAGTGCGTGTCGAGGGTGATGAAATAGTCATCGCGGTAGACGGAGAAGAATTCAGCTTCCCCGTGAACGCCGTTAAACGAGCAAATCTGGTCTACGACGGGAAGATGTAAGTTGGAAATAGGATCAAGTATGAACAAGGAAATCTTAATGGTTGCCGATACCGTCTCGAATGAGAAGGGTGTCGACAAAGAGATTATCTTCGAAGCGATTGAAGCAGCACTAGCTACTGCGACACGTAAACGATATCCAGAAGATATCGAAGTGCGCGTTGCGATTGATCGTGAGTCTGGCGAGTATGATACTTATCGTCGTTGGTTGGTCGTGGATGATGAAGATCCAGAATTTGATTCGACCGAACGTAAAATCCTTCACAGTTATGCAATACGTGATCACGGCGAAATTGAAGTCGGTGACTATATTGAAGAGTCGATAGACTCAGTTGCCTTTGGTCGTATTGCCGCGCATACCGCGAAACAAGTAATTGTTCAAAAAGTACGTGAAGCTGAACGTGCTCAAATTGTTGATGCTTATATCGATCGTGTTGGTGAGTTGATGATGGGTATCGTTAAGCGTTCGGAGCATGGCGGTGTCTTTATCGACCTGGGCTCTAATGCTGAAGGCTTTATCCCACGCGAAGATTTAGTCCCACGTGAATCGATTCGTCCAGGCGATCGTGTACGTGCTTACCTTAAGGAAGTGCGTTCTGAGCCTAGAGGTCCACAACTCTTTCTAACCCGAACTGCACCTGAATTCTTGGTTGAATTATTCAAGCTGGAAGTGCCTGAAGTCGGCCAAAATCTAATTGAAGTGCTAGGTGCTGCACGCGACCCTGGCCTGCGTGCCAAGATCGCTGTGCGCTCTCTTGACCCACGGTTAGACCCTGTTGGTGCCTGTGTCGGCATGCGTGGTTCACGTGTGCAGTCAGTTTCTAATGAGTTAGCTGGTGAGCGAATCGACATCATCTTATGGGATGAGAATCCAGCGCAGTTCGTTATTAACTCAATGTCACCAGCTATGGTGATGTCTATTGTTGTAGATGAAGAAACTAACAGCATGGATATCGCGGTAGAGGAAGACAAGTTATCGCAAGCGATTGGACGTGGTGGTCAAAACGTTAAATTAGCTAGTGAGTTAACGAAGTGGGATCTGAACGTGATGACAGAAGTTCAGGCCGAAGAAAAGAATGAAGGCGAGATGCGCCAAAGCCAAGAGTTATTCATGGCGAAGCTAGATGTGGACGAAGAAGTAGCAGTGATCTTGGTTCAAGAAGGCTTTACTACGGTGGATGAGATTGCTTACGTACCACCAAAAGAATTACTTGAAGTTGAAGAATTTGATGAGCAAATGGTTGATGAGCTTCGTGGTCGAGCACGTGATGCCTTGCTTACAATGGCAATATCTGACGACAACGCTGAGATTGCAGAGCCTGCTGAAGACTTGCTTGCGATGGAAGGCATGAGCCGAGATTTGGCTTATGAGCTGGCGGCTAAAGGTGTAGTGACAATGGAAGATCTTGCCGAACAGGCAGTAGATGACATTGCAGACATTGAAGGTCTAGATGAAGAAAAAGCAGGGGCGTTAATTATGCAAGCTCGTGCACCTTGGTTCGCAGAAGAATAACGAACCTACTCTTAACACTTTTTAGATAAGCGCATGGCAGAAGTCACAGTAGAACAACTCGCAAAAGTCGTCGGTACTCCGGTCGATAAATTACTTGAGCAGCTTACAGATGCTGGCTTGAAGTTTACAGCTGCAGATCAAGTGATCTCAGATAATGAAAAGCTTCAATTGCTAGAGCATTTGCGAGACTCCCGAAGCGCTAAGCTCGGTAACGCAGAAGGTGATAATAAAAAAATCACTTTACGGCGAAAGAGCACCTCACAGTTAAAAGTGAGCGGTGGTCAAGGACGTACCAGCACAAGCAGTACAGTTAATGTCGAAGTGCGACGTAAAAAAACCTACGTTAAGCGCAGTGACTTAGTTGAAGAGCAAGAACAAAAGAAACGTGAAGAAGAGGAAGCTCTAGAAGCTATCCGTCTAGCGGAAGAGGCAGAGCAGAAGAAACGCGATGATGAAGCTAATGCAGCTGCTGAGAAATTACGCTTAGAAGAAGCGGCTGTAAAAGAGGCCGCTGATAAGGTCGCTCAAGCAGAAGCAGAGAAGGCGGCACAAGCACTTGCCGCGGTGAAAGCCACAGCTACACCAGAACCAACTGTAGAGAAGAAACCTGCAGCGACGGTGACTAAAGATAAAAAGCCAGCACGTAAGCGTGATGGCAAGCGAGCAGAGTTGCATGTATCCAGCGATAAGCGCGGTAGACGTAAGCCGTCTGGTGGCCGAAATCGAGGACGTGCAAAAGTAGAGTCATCGGGTAAGCATGCCTTTGAGAGACCTACGGAGCCTGTGATTCACGAAGTTGAAGTGCCAGAGAGTATTTCAGTTGCCGACTTGTCACAGAAGATGGCAATTAAGGCGGCGGAAGTCATTAAGGTGATGATGAAGATGGGGGCTATGGCCACTATCAACCAAGTGATTGATCAAGATACCGCGATATTAGTGGTTGAAGAAATGGGTCATGTGGCCACTCCAGTGCAGACTGATAACGTCGAATCTGATGTGGTTAAGCCTGAGTATGACGATGCGGCGAGAGTGACTCGCCCACCAGTGGTGACCGTCATGGGGCATGTCGATCATGGTAAGACATCATTACTCGATTATATCCGTCGCGCGAAAGTGGCTGATGGTGAAGCTGGTGGTATTACGCAGCACGTTGGCGCCTATCATGTTGAAACAGATAACGGTGTCATTACCTTCTTAGATACACCAGGACACGCAGCCTTTACGGCTATGCGTGCACGTGGTGCGCAGGTGACCGATATTGTTGTATTGGTGGTTTCTGCTGATGACGGTGTTATGCCGCAAACAAAAGAAGCTGTTGATCATGCGAAAGCAGCGGGTGTGCCGCTAGTGATTGCAGTTAATAAAATTGATAAAGAAGGCGTTGATCCTGATCGAGTACGTACTGATCTATCTGGATTGGAAGTTGTTCCTGAAGAATGGGGCGGCGATACTATCTTTATTAATGTATCGGCGAAGACCGGCGAAGGCGTTGAGCAGCTATTAGATGCGATCAGCCTACAGGCGGAAGTATTAGAATTGAAGGCAGTACCGGAAGGTCCAGCAACCGGTACGATTATCGAATCGACGCTAGATCGTGGACGTGGTCCAGTATGTACCGTCTTGGTTCAAGAAGGACGCTTAGCACGTGGTGATTTATTGCTGGCTGGTGAGGAATATGGCCGTGTACGCGCCATCTTTGATGAGCAGGGCAATCAAATTGAAAGTGCCGGCCCATCATTACCGGTAGTTGTCTTAGGTTTATCAGGTACGGTTCAGTCTGGTGAAGATGCCATTGTTGCAGAGAGCGAGCGTAAGGCACGTGAGATTGCAGAGGGTCGTCGCAGTAGGACACGTGAGATTAAGCTGGCAGCACAACAAGCCGCCAAGCTAGAAAACATCTTCACTCAGATGAAAGAAAGTGAGATGGAAAGTGTCAATATTTTAGTTAAGGCCGATGTGCAGGGTAGTGCTGAGGCGTTGCGCGAATCATTGCTGAATCTTTCTACCGATGAGGTGAAAGTAACTATTGTTAGTGCCGCCGTTGGTGGTATTACAGAATCAGATATCAATTTAGCAGCGGCTTCTAGCGCGATCGTTATGGGCTTTAATGTCCGTGCCGATGGCAGCGCACGGAAGGCGCTTGATGCGACAGGCGTTGATCTACGTTATTACAGTGTCATCTACGAAGCGATCGACGATGTGAAGAGCGCCATGAGTGGTCTTCTATCACCTGAATTGCGTGAAGAGATTATTGGTGTTGCTGAAGTGAAAGATGTCTTTAAATCATCAGCACTTGGCGCTGTTGCCGGTTGTCAGGTGGTTGAGGGTTTAATCAAACGAGGTAGTCCGATTCGTGTCTTGCGTAATAACGTAGTTATTTACGAGGGTGAGTTGGAGTCATTACGTCGTCATAAGGATGATGTGAATGAGGTTCGTTCCGGTACGGAATGTGGTATCGCAGTGAAGAACTACAACGATGTCCGTCCAGGCGACAATATTGAGGTGTACACACGCACCGAAATTGCTCGTACTATCGACTAAGATGCCGAAAGACTATCCACGCTCTTTGCGGGTTAGCGAGCAGTTAAGACGCGAGCTAACCCTATTAGTCAGAAATTCAGTACGTGATCCCAGAGTAAGTGAGTTTGCTATCTCTGAAGTCGTGGTGAGTAAGGACTTGTCCGCTGCTAAGGTCTATTACACGCCATACAGCAGCAACCCTGACCTAGCTGAGCTGCAACAGGGTTTAGAAAAAGCCACACCATTCCTACGCAAAGAGCTTGGTCGTCTGCTTCGCTTACGTATCGTGCCTCATTTAAGTTTTGTCTATGATGATTCATTAGATCGCTCATCGCGATTGGATGTCTTATTATCAAAAAACCGACTGCCACTAGAAGAATCCGAAGATACAGAGCCTGATCAGGCCCCTGAAGAATAGCGAGTATATTCTTGGCTAACCGCAAAAAACGTGGACGTGATCTCCACGGTTTATTCGTTTTGGATAAACCACTTGGCATGTCATCTAATCAAGCGCTACAGCGCGTCAAATACTTATTTAACGCTAAGAAAGCTGGCCATACTGGGACTTTAGATCCCCTTGCGACCGGTGTTCTCGTCGTTTGCTTTGGGCGTGCAACAAAAGCCGCTGAGCATATTGTCGCCAGTTCCAAAACCTATTATGTGCGCGCCAAACTGGGACAAAAGACCAGTACAGGTGATGCTGAAGGTGAGGTGGTTGCTGAATCTGAGGTGACAGCCGAGCAACTACAGCAACTAGAGTCTGTTGCAGCTCAATTTGTTGGCGAGATAGAGCAAATTCCACCGATGTTTTCGGCACTAAAGCACGATGGGCAGCCGCTGTATAAACTAGCTCGAGAAGGTGTCGAGATAGAGCGTGAGGCTAGAACAGTTAATATTTATGCGATCAAGGAATTGGTCCAAGATCAGGTCGAAAGTACCTTCGATATGGTGGTTGATTGCTCTAAAGGGACCTATATCCGCACCCTAGTTGAAGATATAGGTGAGGCTTTAGGTTGTGGTGCACATATTCATATCCTGCGTCGGAACCGAGTTGGTGGTTTTCAAAAGAGTATGACTATTGATGAGCTGGAACAGTGGCAGCAAACCCCTGGTATGGACATCGCACAATTATTGCAACCGCTAGAAATGGCCTTTGCTGAGTATCCCAAAGTTGTCGTGAAGGAAGGGTTATTGCAATTATTAGCCGCGGGCAAGGTATTAAACCTAGCTGGTACGACAGGTAGCCACTTTGTCGCTATTTATAATACAAATGGGATTTTTCGGGGCTTAGGCCACGTAAATGAAGACGGATCGGTGAAATTCCAGAACTTTTCCGCCCATTTGATGCAAATATAAGTATTGTGCCTTGGCAATCACGTGGTAGAATCGCGACCTCTCGAATAAAACACTGTAAAGAATACTGAATATGGCGCTAACAGCAGAAGATAAGTCAGGCATTATTGGTGAATACCAGCAAGCAAAAGACGACACAGGATCACCGGAAGTACAGGTAGCTTTGCTGTCTGCACGTATCTCATATCTCAGTGAGCATTTTACGTCTCACAAACACGACCATCACTCACGTCACGGTCTACTGCGTTTAGTTAACAAGCGTCGTAAATTACTTGATTATGTGAAGCGTAAAGATCAACAGCGTTACCAGAAGCTGATCTCCTCATTAGGTCTACGTCGCTAATAATGCGACCAACGCAATCTACGATGCGTTGTTTATTTCCATTTGATATTTCCGTATGCGCGACACACTGCGAGGGCGTAGTGTGGGCGAAGAAAAATAATCTTAATTGATTCAACTGATAGGTAATCCGTAGTGAATAGTATAAAAAAATCGTTCCAGTTTGGTTCTCGTCAAGTCACCATTGAAACAGGTGAGGTTGCCCGTCAGGCGGATGGTGCTGTCTTAGTCAATATGGACGATACAGTTGTATTGGTTACAGCTGTTGGTGTGAAGAAAGCAGACGCATCACGTGGCTTCTTCCCATTGACCGTTAATTATCAAGAAAAGACATACGCTGCCGGTAAGATTCCAGGCGGCTTCTTTAAGCGTGAAGGTCGTCCTTCAGAAAAAGAGACGCTGATCTGTCGCTTGATTGATCGCCCGATTCGGCCATTGTTTCCAAAGGGTTTTAAAAACGAAGTACAAATTATTGCTACAGTCGTTTCATTAAATCCAGAAGTTGATGCAGATATTCCTGCATTGATTGGTGCCTCTGCAGCACTCGCCATCTCAGGCATCCCATTTGCGGGCCCTGTCGGTGCAGTTAAAGTCGGTTATACCGATGGTGACTACATCCTTAACCCAAGCAAAACTGAATTAGAGACTTCTGATCTTGAACTCGTGGTTGCCGGTACTAGTAAAGCAGTTCTAATGGTGGAGTCAGAAGCTAACGTATTATCAGAAGAAATCATGTTGGGTGCAGTAATGTTTGGTCATCAACATATGCAATCAGCAATTGTAGCTATTTCAGAGTTGGCGGCCGAAGTGGCTAAGCCTACTTGGGATTGGGTAGCAGAAGAGCGTGATGAAACATTAGCAACAAAGGTCAGTGATGCATGTCTTGCAGAGCTTACTAGCGCTTACCAGACTTCAGAAAAGTTAGCCCGCCAAGAGGCAGTGGCTGCAGTACGCACGCAGACGGTTGAAGCGCTGGCGACTGAAGACGGTCCGGCAGCAGCTGATGTATCAGCTGAGTTCAGTCGTTTAGAAAAATCTTTAGTTCGTGGCAAGATCTTACAAGGTGAGCCCCGTATTGATGGACGTGACACTAAGACTGTTCGCCCTATCTTTATTCGCACCAATGTTCTACCTCGTGTGCATGGCTCTTCATTATTTACACGTGGTGAGACACAGGCCATTGTGGCAACAACACTAGGTACTGGACGTGATGCACAAATCATCGATGCTATCGATGGTGAGCGTAAAGAAACGTTTATGTTGCATTACAACTTCCCTCCATATTCAGTTGGTGAAGCAGGGCGTACTGGTTCTCCCGGTCGTCGTGAAATTGGTCATGGCAAGTTAGCTAAACGTGGTGTGCAAGCGATTATGCCAACAGGTGACGAGTTCCCATATGTGATTCGTGTTGTGTCTGAGATTACTGAATCTAACGGTTCAAGCTCTATGGCATCTGTCTGTGGCACCAGCCTGGCGTTAATGGATGCAGGTGTGCCAATTAAGGCACCGGTTGCAGGTATTGCGATGGGTCTTATTAAAGAAGATGACAAATTTGCAGTGTTGTCTGACATCCTTGGTGATGAAGATCACTTGGGTGATATGGACTTTAAAGTAGCTGGTACTAAAGACGGTATTACAGCACTTCAAATGGATATCAAGATTGACGGCATCACAGAAGAGATCATGCAGGTTGCCCTTGAGCAAGCACAGCAAGGCCGTCTACATATTCTAGAGAAGATGGATGAAGTGATTACTGGACCAAGTGAAATGTCTCAGTATGCACCACGTCTAATCGCTATTAAGATTCACCCAGATAAGATTCGTGACGTGATTGGTAAGGGTGGCGCTGTCATTCGTGCAATTACAGAAGAGACAGGTGCCAGCATCGATATCGATGATGAAGGTAACATCAAGATTGCTTCTGTCGATCGATCAGCTGGTGAAGAAGCACAAAAACGTATCGAACAGATTACAGCAGACGTTGAAGTAGGCACGATTTACGAAGGTAAGGTCGCTAAGATTATGGACTTCGGTGCCTTTGTTACTATTCTGCCTGGCCGTGATGGATTAGTGCATATTTCACAGATCTCAAATGAGCGCGTTGAAAATGTCACTGATGTATTGTCTGAAGGTGAGATGGTTACCGTTAAAGTGCTGGAAGTTGATAAGCAAGGCCGAATTCGTTTAAGTATGAAAGCGGTTGCTGAAGAAGCTGAAGCAGCACCTGCTGCAGAATAAGCTAGAGTAGGGCGATGGACGATCCAAAGCGCTGGAAGGAAAAGCTAAACCCTGAGCAGTACGCTGTGTGCTGGCAAAAGGGTACTGAGCCTCCGTTTAGTGGTGAATTATTGGATAACAAATCGCCCGGACACTACCACTGTGTTTGTTGCGACGCCCTGTTGTTTCAATCCGATAATAAGTTTGATTCAGGCAGTGGTTGGCCTAGTTTTATCCAATCGGCTGATTCTAAGGCCATTCGCTATATTACCGATCAAAGCCATGGTATGGCGCGAACTGAGGTTTGTTGTGAGGCCTGTGGCTCACATCTGGGTCATGTGTTTGATGATGGTCCAGCGCCGACTTATAAGCGCTACTGCATTAATTCATTATCCTTGGTATTTAGCCCCGCGATAGACGGCTAAGGTAGCTTTTTTGTGCGTTTTTCAGAGTGATCTGCACTCATCAGATCCAGACCATATACGTCAAGGTAATAGTTAGCTGGACATCGCCTGTAATAAACCTTAATTCCTTATATTTACGGACTGGCGTTACAGTTTCTCGGTGCTATAATCTTAGTCAATAGATCAGAGGAACCCCCCTTAATGTAGGCTGGATCTGAGATCTAAAACAATAATAATGCAGTACTAATTTACACCCCGTTGGAGATGAGAATGAAAAAATTATTAATTAACGTGCGTTACTTCATG
>DGKH01000050.1:3538-5283 GCA_002386945.1 Proteobacteria bacterium UBA4575 | reverse complement strand
ATGACTGACTTCATGCGCTAGTACGGCTTCAACCTCTTTCTCAGTCATCGCCTGTAATAGGCCAGTACTGACGGCAACTAAGGCGTTGTTTTTATTCATGCCGGTGGCAAAGGCATTCGGTTGTGGCGATTGAAATATTCCTACTTCCGGCATACCAATATTAGCGGCCTTGGCTTGTGCTGCCACGGTCTCTAGTAACCAACGCTCGTTGTCATTACTCGGTTGCTGGATGGTGTGCACGCCCATGCTTCTACGTGCCATCCATTTAGATATAGCGAGAGAGATGAAGGAACCACCGAAGCCAAATAACAAAGACATCAGCACTAGACCATTTAACTGCCCAGCCATGCCCTGCTGTGCCAACCAATGCTCTAGGCCAAAGACACGTGATGAAACACTGAGCACCGTCAACACGCCGAAGTTGGCCGCTAAAAATAAAGCAATACGAGAAAACATCTCTACTCCTTAGTGCTTATCTATCTATTCTAACTATCTATGTTTAGGACTTAATTCTATTTTTTGCGTTCAATCTCAAGGCTATCAACCGCTTGGTAACCACGCGCTAGCTTCTTGCCTCTACGCCCACGCTCGGCGGCATAGTCTTGCAGTTCAGCGGTCTTCATATTCTTATGCTTCTTACCACAATGGACTGTGGCGATATCGCCTTTAGCAACGACAGAGAAATGATCCATCAATTCCTCACCCGACTTCAGTTTCGCCGATGGGATATTCATGACTTTGACACCTTTACCCTTGGCTAGTAGTGGGAAGTCAGAGACAGGGCTGAGCAACATAAAGCCTTCACTGGATATCGAGAGCAGTTGATCTTCTTTCAACGAAGATACCGGCACTGGCGGCAGGATACTGGCACCATCCGGTACATTAATAATCTTCTTACCGGCCTTATTGCGTGAATACAGATCAGACAGGGTGCAAATAAAACCATAACCGAAGGTCGTTGCCATGAAATACTGCTGTTCTGGTGCACCACTCATCACGCCTATAAAGCTAGCACCGTCGGCTGGATTAAAGCGCCCACTCAAGGATTCACCCTGACCACGTGCTGAAGGTAGGCTACTAGCCAACAGGGTGTAGCCTCGGCCTTTGCTATCAAGGAAGACCAGTTGTTGGTTACTACGGGCATAGACATGCGCTTGATAGGCATCACCATTTTTATAGTTCAAGCCGCGCGCATCAACATCATGCCCCTTACCGGCACGCACCCAGCCACGCTCAGATAGGATCACAGTCAGCGGCTCGACTGGCATTAATTGTGTTTCATCTAGAGGCTGTGCAGCGATACGTTTTACCACCTGTGAGCGACGTTTATCACCATAGGTCTCTAAATCTTCGTTCAGTTCTTTTTTGATCAAGGTCTTGAGACGCGCACTGGAACCCAAGGTTTTTTCTAGGTAGTCGCGCTCTATATTCAGCTCATCTACTTCGCCGCGAATCTTGATTTCTTCTAGCTTGGCCAAGCGACGTAGTTTGATCTCTAGAATCGCTTCGGCTTGGATATCAGACAGCTCAAAGCGCTGTATCAATTCCTGCTTAGGTTTATCTTCAGTACGAATAATCGTAATAATCTCATCCAGATTGAGATAGGCGACAAGCAAGCCTTCTAAGATATGTAGACGTTCGTTGACACCGTTTAAACGCCACTGCAGCTTACGTGTCACGGTAGTGGTACGGAACTGCAACCACTCAGTTAGGATCATGCGCAGGTCTTTCACCTGCGGTCGGCC
>DGKH01000050.1:2130-3361 GCA_002386945.1 Proteobacteria bacterium UBA4575 | reverse complement strand
GCAATCTGCTCTTGCACACGCGAGCCTGATACTTGGTACGGCAGCGCCGTAATGATGATGCCCTGCGTCTCTTTGTGATAAACCGAGCGCATCTTTATCTGACCACCACCGGTCGTGTAAATACTGCGGATGTCTTCTGCGCTGGTAATGATCTCGCCATCTGATGGGTAATCTGGTGCCGTTACGAATTGACATAATTCGTCGACAGTCGCTTTCGGGTTATCCAATAAATGGATGCAGGCAGAGACCACTTCAGTCAAGTTATGCGGTGGAATGTCGGTCGACATGCCAACTGCGATACCCATAGAACCATTCAGCAGAATATTAGGCAGACGTGCCGGCAACACGATCGGCTCTTGCAATGTGCCATCAAAATTAGGCGCCCAATCAACCGTGCCCTGCCCTAGCTCTTGTAGCAGATTTTTGGCATAGCCAGTGAGACGTGATTCGGTATATCGCATGGCAGCAAAGGACTTGGGATCATCCGTAGAACCCCAGTTACCCTGTCCCTGCACCAGAGGATAACGATAAGAAAATGACTGTGCCATCAAGACCATGGCTTCGTAGCATGCGCTATCACCATGTGGATGGAATTTACCGATCACATCACCCACTGTCCGTGCCGATTTTTTAGGCTTTGATGTCGCTGACAAACCTAATTCAGACATGGCATAGACAATACGTCTTTGTACTGGCTTCAAGCCATCACCAATTTGCGGCAAGGCCCGATCCAAGATGACGTACATGGAGTAGTCGAGATAGGCTTTTTCGGTAAACGTATGCAGTGGCAAACGTTCGACATCGCCATAATCAAATTCTAGATTGTCACTCATAGTCTGTTATCACTTACTCAGATTCATTAACACGGCTAACTTACGTTATACCTCAGCGAGATTGCCTTTCTCTTCTAACCATTTTTTACGATCTTGCACGCGCTTCTTCGCTAGCAGCATGTCCATCATCGGATAGGTATTGTCACCCTCTTCCATTGTTAGTTGAACTAATCGTCGCGTCGAAGGTGACATGGTCGATTCACGCAGTTGTCCGGGGTTCATTTCGCCCAGGCCTTTAAAACGTGTAATGCTGATTTTAGCCTTTTTCTTTTCGTCTGCTAAACGATCCAGGATCACTTGTCGCTCTGCGTCATCTAAGGCATAAAACACCTCTTTACCGGAATCAATACGAAACAATGGCGGCATCGCAATATGGATATGCCCAGCTTCAATCAAGG
>DGKH01000050.1:0-2061 GCA_002386945.1 Proteobacteria bacterium UBA4575 | reverse complement strand
CAGATCTTGCCATAGCGCAGTTTACTCAGATCGGTTTCACCCGGATCAACACCAATAGCAATTGCAATATCGTGGACTTCTTGTGAGGCAAGTACTTGCTCAGAGGGGACTTCCCAACTGTTTAGAATCTTACCTCGTAGCGGCATGATTGCCTGAAAATCACGTTCTCTCGCCTGTTTAGCCGAGCCGCCAGCTGAATCACCCTCAACCAAGAACAATTCACTACGATTAATATCCTGTGAACTACAGTCGGCCAATTTACCGGGTAAAGCCGGCCCTGCACTGACTCGTTTACGCACGACTTTTTTCATCGCACGCATTCGTTTTTCAGCGTTTTGAATAATCAATAAGGCCAACGCTTCGGCTGACTCTAGGTTTTGATGCAACCACAGTGTGAGGGAGTCCTTCACGGCTGTAGCAACAAAGGCGGCGCTTTCACGCGAACCTAGGCGTTCTTTTGTTTGACCTGCAAATTGTGGATCTTGCATCTTCACTGATAAGACGTAAGCAAGATTTTGCCACACATCATCCGGGGCAATCTTAACCCCTCTAGGGGTTAATTTACGCGTGTCACAAAATTCACGAATGGCATCAGTAATACCACTACGTAAGCCATTCACATGGGTGCCACCCTGTACCGTAGGGATCAGATTAACGTAGCTCTCTGCAATCCATTCACCGCTTTCAGTAGTCCATTGTAGGGCCCAGGCTGCGGCCTCATTGTTGGCGTTATATTCCGCATAAATAGGCTCAGCCGGCTGACATTCCGCATCCGATAGGGCCTGTGACAAATAATCTCTTAAACCGTCTTCATAAAACCATTCTTGGCGCTCACCATTTTCATCGGTAAAACCAATCCGTAGACCGGGGCAAAGTACTGCCTTGGCGCGCAACACATGCAGCAGTTTCGGGGTCGAGTATTTAACGCTATCGAAGTATTGTGGATCTGGCCAAAACCGCAGGGTCGTACCAGTGATGCGTTTAGCTACTGTACCGACTGGCTTTAGGTCTTCGGCCTTTTCACCACCGGCAAAGGCCATCATGTATTCCTGACCATCGCGACGCACCCAGACCTCTAGACGTGTCGATAAGGCATTTACGACAGAGACACCGACACCGTGTAGGCCGCCTGAGAATTCGTAGTTTTTATTCGAGAACTTTCCGCCAGCGTGTAGCGTACTTAAAATCACCTCGACACCCGGTTTCTTTTGTTCAGGGTGCAGATCGACCGGCATACCACGGCCATCATCAGTGACTTGCAGGGAACCATCCTTAAATAGTTGCACTTCGATCGTACTGGCATGGCCAGCAAGTGCCTCATCGACACTATTATCAATAATTTCTTGCGCCAAATGGTTAGGTCGCGCAGTATCGGTGTACATCCCAGGACGTTTACGCACTGGGTCGAGGCCACTTAATACCTCGATGGATGCAGCATCATAGTCTTTAGCCATAGGAACTCAGTTAGCAGCGCTTTTTCAAAAAAATAAGAATTCAGAATGCGGACAGTCGATCATATCAAGCAGCACACTTCCACAAGCAGCAGGGACACCACACAGCAAGTCCCGCATGCGCTGGCTAGTGTATACGAAACTGAAAGCAGAAAGCATCCCTTGATCTTTGGTGCTAAATCATGAGCAGTTTAATCGATGCTACCCAGCCACAAACGAATGCAAATATATTTGCATCGGCCGGTTCAGGCAAGACCTATCTACTGATTACCCGTATCTGCCGACTGTTACTGGCTGGCGCTGAACCACAACACATCCTCGCCATCACCTTCACCCGTAAAGGGGCTGCCGAGATGCGTCAACGCTTGCACAGCACCCTGCAAAACTGGGCGCAATGGGACGAAGATAGGCTGCGTGCGGCCTTAATTGCGATTAATGAACCAGCAGATCAGACACAAATCGCCTTGGCTCGCGATCTCTACGAGCGTGTGCTGTTTGCTGATCAAAATATACGCATCAGTACCTTTCATGCCTTTTGTGAGGATATTGTCCATGCCTTCCCATTGGAATCGGCATTAGCAACCGGCTTTGAACTGTGTGAAGAGGTCGC
>DGKH01000072.1 GCA_002386945.1 Proteobacteria bacterium UBA4575 | reverse complement strand
CACAAGGTTGCCGTTCATCACCTTAGTCAGGGTCGCATCAAATACTGATGATGCAGGATTATGATTAAAATCACATGACACTAATGGCAACGTGTTGTAACCCAAAACACCTTTCATTGAACCGGTAGCAGCCGCCTGCATGACTTCATTAATTTCTTCTTCTGTCGTATTACGTGAAGCAGTGAAGCTCAGATCAACAACAGAGACGTTAATAGTTGGCACACGCATAGAGAAACCATCAAGCTTGCCATTCATTTCTGGCAATACTAAACCGACGGCTGCTGCCGCACCGGTCTTAGTTGGAATCATTGATTGTGTAGCAGAACGCGCACGACGCAAGTCAGAGTGATAGACATCAGTCAGTACTTGGTCATTCGTGTAAGCATGAATCGTAGTCATCAAACCACACTCAACACCAATGCTGTCGTTCAAGGTTTTGACTAAAGGTGCAAGACAGTTAGTCGTGCAAGATGCGTTTGAAATAACAGTATCTGAAGCCTTCAATAAATCATGGTTAACACCGTAGACAATAGTGGCATCAACATCGCCGCCGCCCGGCGCTGAAATTACAACTTTCTTTGCACCAGCAACCAAGTGTGCCGAAGCCTTTTCTTTACTAGCGAAGAAGCCAGTAGATTCAAGCACGACATCAACCTCAAGCTCTTTCCATGGCAGCTTAGATGGATCACGTTCACAACAAGCCTTAATACGATCACCATCAATCATGATGTCATCACCGTCCAAGCTAACCTCATGGTTAAACGTACCATGCGCAGTATCGAACTTAGTTAAATGCGCATTAGTTGCGGCATCACCCAAATCATTGATCGCAACGATTTTAATTTCATCGGTACGGCCTGCTTCATATAAAGCACGTAGGATGTTTCGTCCGATGCGGCCATAGCCATTAATAGCGACTCTAATTGTCATGATCTATCTTCCTTATATCTCTTAAAATTAAATTAGTTTCTGTGCACGCTGCACAATATTTTCAACAGTGAAGCCATAGTGTTTCATCAGTACTGGGCCCGGTGCCGACGCACCAAACTGATCAACCCCAATCACATCACCGTCGATGCCAACAAACTTACGCCAATAGTCACTAGTCCCTGCTTCTACTGCTAGACGTGCGCGCATGGCCGTTGGTAAGACCTGTTCACGGTAATCATCGCTTTGCATGCTGAAGGTCTCAGCACTAGGCATAGACACCAATCGCACACCCGCATTTTGCTCAGCAAGCTGTTGTGCTGCTTCTAGCGCAATGCCGACTTCAGTTCCAGTTGCGATAATGATGACCTGTAGCTCGTTCTCACTTTCAAACAACACATAGCCGCCACGAGCAATCGCATCGATTTGCTTTTGCTCTCGTGGAATAAACGGTACACCTTGACGTGAAAGAATTAACGAAGCCGGTCGCTTGGCTTCGATCGCTGTCTTCCATGCGACCAAGGATTCCACTGTGTCACAGGGGCGCCACAGGGTCATATTAGGAATGCCACGCAAACTAGCGATATGCTCTACCGGTTGATGGGTAGGACCGTCTTCACCTAGACCAACTGAATCATGGCTGTATACAAATAAACAATGTGTATTCATCAGCGCTGACATACGTACCGCGTTACGGGCGTAATCAGAAAAAGTCAGGAAGGTACCGCTATAAGGTATAAATCCACCATATAGTGCGATGCCATTCATAATCGCCGACATACCAAATTCGCGCACACCGTAATGAATATAGTTACCAGAGGCATCGTTTGCAGTAATCGATTTACAGCCTTGCCACCAGGTATTGTTAGAGCCAGTTAAATCGGCAGAGCCACCCAATAATTCAGGCAGCACAGGCCCTAGCGCATTCAAGGCCAACTCGGAGGCCTTACGTGTCGCTACGGTCTTGCCTTCGGCAACAGTCGCTTCAATCGCAGTCACCATAGCAGTCTGCCATTCTGCGGGTAACAGCCCTTGCAGACGACGTGTGAATTCGGCCGATAACTCTGGATGAGCCGTTGCATAAGCATCGAACTTTTCCTGCCAAGCCTGCTGTTGCACAGCACCTGCAGGACGCGCATCCCAAGCCTTAGCGACTGGCTGAGGAATCTCAAACGGCGCGTGTGGCCAGTTCATGACTTCTCGTGCCAGCTTAATTTCTTCGTCACCTAATGGGGCACCATGACAGCCTTCGTCACCTTGCTTGTTTGGCGAACCCCAACCAATAATCGTTTTACAATCGATTAATGTCGGTTGCTGAGTATTACTACGAGCCTGCTCAATCGCCTGCTCGACATCGGCGGCATCATGACCATCGACATCACGTACAACTTGCCAGCCATACGATTCAAAACGTTTTGGAATGTCTTCAGTAAACCAACCATCAACCTCACCATCGATTGAGATACCGTTGTTGTCATAAAAGACGATCAACTTACCCAAATTCAAAGTGCCGGCTAAAGAAGACACTTCGTGTGACACCCCTTCCATCAAACAGCCGTCACCGACAAACACATAGGTGTAGTGATCAACAACTTCATGACCCTCTTGGTTGAACTGCTGTGCAAGAATCTTTTCTGCCATTGCCATACCGACGGCATTAGCTAAACCCTGGCCTAAGGGGCCAGTAGTGGTTTCAACACCCGGCGTTTCATCCACTTCTGGATGGCCTGGGGTTTTTGAATGCAGCTGACGAAAATCCTTAATGTCATCAATGCTCAACTCGTAGCCACTCAAATGCAGCAAGGAGTAAATCAGCATCGATCCATGACCATTAGACAGGACAAATCGGTCGCGGTTAGGCCATTTAGGGTCGTTTGGGTTATGTCGTAAATACTTACGCCACAACACTTCAGCAATATCAGCCATGCCCATAGGGGCACCAGGGTGACCAGAATTTGCCTTCTGCACAGCATCCATACTGAGGGCACGTATAGCGTTCGCTAGCTCTTTTCGGTTTTCCACAATCTCAATTTCGGTTGAGGTTAATAGTGACTGCAGCAGTCAGCTGGGACTCGATCAGCGTCTGTTTACGCTGCTGATCGTGACACCTTATATAAGGGGTCTACGGCAATGGGTTTGGCGGCGAGTATTTTCCATGACTTACTAGTCAGCCGCAAGCTTAAGCAGGGGGCTAAAGGAACATAATCGTCGTTTAAGAGTGCTTCCACTTAATATTACAACCAATACTAGGCTTTTGATTGGCATCGACCGGGATCTGGGCCAGTACATTGTTCAATGCCGCACGCAGATCTGAGCCACTCAAAATAACGTCATTACCCGGACGAGAATCATCTAGCTGACCGCGGTAGACACAGGCCTGCTGCGCATCAAAAACAAAGAAATCTGGTGTGCATTCAGCACCATAGGCTCGTGCCACCGTTTGTTCCTCATCATAAAAATAAGGAAAGTGATAACCCTGTTCAGCCGCCTCGACCTGCATTAATGCTGGGGAGTCATCGGGGTAGTTTTGTACATCATTTGAATTAATTGCAATGAACTGTACACCCTTGGGCTGATATTCATCGGCCATTGCGGCTAGCTCTGGTCGCACATGGTGGACAAAAGGACAGTGATTACAGATAAACATAACGAC
>DGKH01000017.1:805-3698 GCA_002386945.1 Proteobacteria bacterium UBA4575 | reverse complement strand
TGCACTCTAGCTGCTTGGTTTTCCTATCTCTTATTAAGCCAAAGACTAGCCTTGTTAGTTCATGCCCTTATCTTTGGCTTACTCTGGCTGGTAGATCGAAGACTGGAACATAGCAAAATGATTACAGCGCCTTATTATCATTTACGCCGTCGCATCAGCTTGATCGTTGTGCTCTGCTTACTCAGTCAATCTCTTGTATTACCGAGTTAGCATGATGCGAAGTAGCAACACATTTTATTCACAGACAGAGGAAGCCATACCTTATGAGTAACATCACGGATACCGAGTTTGTGCATCAAATGAATGCGATCAACGCATCCACCAGTTCTAGTATTTTGCATCAGCTCTACCATGCTGATATCGAATTTATTGACCCGGTAAAGCACATCCATGGGCGCGCGCATTTAATCGAGTACTTCGAAGAGATCTACAAGGGAGTACAGTCCTGTCATTTCGAATTACAAGGATCAACCACTGAGGCAGACAAAAGCAGCCTAGAGTGGGAGATGCGACTAAGGCATAAGACTTTGGCACCCAAACGAGACATCCTCTTGAGTGGTGTCAGTGTGCTGCGTTACCGCGACAATTTAATCCATTATCAACGTGATTATTACGATCTTGGTGCAATGGTTTACGAACAGATACCAATTCTTGGCGCTATTATTCGAAAGATTCGAGGACAGATCTAAGGCCATGCATGAGAAGAAATTACATCAGGCTTTTTCAGGCAAGGTGATCTGGTTAACTGGTGCATCCTCCGGCATTGGCCGTGCGGTTGCCATCGCTTTATCGCACTATGACTGCGAACTCTATCTGAGTGCACGCTCAAGCAAAAACTTAGAACAAACAGCAAGCCAATGCTCAAGTAATGCCAACATCCATTTACTGCCTGGTGATCTCTGCCTTAAAACCAGCAACCAGGCGATCTGCTCTAGCATCCAGAGCAGTACAGGCCGTTTAGATCTCGCCATCCTGAATGCAGGGAGTTGCGAATATGTTGATCTAGATGCCTTTGATAGCAGTATCTTTGAGCAAATGATGCAAACCAATTTCATCAGCATGGTCTATGGAATTGAAAGCGCCCTACCCCTGCTAGAACAGTCTGATAGTGCCAGATTGGTCGGCATGAGCAGTGTTGCAGGTTATATCGGCATCCCACGATCAGAGGCCTATGGTGCGAGCAAGGCAGCCATCTTCAATATGCTGAGCGCCTTACGCGTGAGCTTATCTGCAAAGAACATCTGTACCCAAGTTATCTGCCCAGGCTTTGTTGCAACTGAACTCACTGCGCGCAATGACTTTCCTATGCCAGCCTTAATAACGGCAGAGAAAGCGAGCCAAGAAATATTAAGCGGAATGACAAAAAATCACTTTGAGATCCATTTCCCTAAGCGCATGAGCTTAGGCCTGAAATTTTTAGCATTATTCCCTGAGCGATTGCGTTTTGCATTACTCAAACTCAGTATGAAACATAACTAATAATTTACGCTATCTGGTTATTTCCAGATAGCGTAATAAAAGAGAGCAAGGATGCGAATAGCAATAATTGGAGCGGGCGTCTCAGGACTGACCGTAGCACACTACTTACATGCCGATCATGAGATTACGATCTTTGAAGCTGGCAGTCATATTGGTGGTCATGCCAATACATTAGTGGTGGAAGAAGACGGTCGATCGCTTCCTATCGATACGGGCTTTATTGTATTTAATGATTGGACCTATCCTCATTTTCAAGAAATGGTGTTACCACTGGGTGTGGATATCCATGAGTCTGATATGGGTTTTTCTGCCAAGTCAGCCAACTCTAACTTTGAATGGGCTGGTAATACACTCAGCAGTCTCATTTTTAATCGCGATAACTGGTGGCGACTACAGCCTTATCAAATCTTATTAGACATGCTACGGTTTAATAAACAGGCCAAGCGTTATGTCGCATCGAATAGTCATAAGCAATGGACCTTAGGTGAATTTCTAGCAGAGCATAACTTTAGCCAAGCGTTTACCGATTACTATATCTTACCGATGGGCGCTGCAATCTGGTCCTCCAGCCCTGCTAGCATTCGAGAATACCCTGCCGCCAGCTTCCTACACTTCTTCCAGAATCATGGCTTATTAAATCTGTTTAAGCGCCCACAGTGGAAGACGATTGTTGGTGGATCAAAAGAGTATGTCAGCCGCTTATGCCAGCCTTTTCGACAACAGATCCATTTAAATACGGCTGTTCGCTCGGTATATAGAACCACTAGTGGGGTTGAGATTGAGACCACTAGCAATAATAACCGTCAGTATTTTGATCACGTTATTTTCGCCTGTCATAGCGATCAAGCACTAGCTCTACTACAACAGCCCACGGCATTAGAACAGGATTGCTTGTCGGCCTTAACGTATCAACTCAATATCGCCACCTTACACAGTGACAGCAGCCTCATGCCCAAGCGAAAAAATACCTGGGCCGCTTGGAATTACTATCTGCCTGAAAAAGCCAGCGACCGAGTGCAACTGACTTATTACATGAACCTTTTACAAAAAATCGATAGTAGTAAGGATTATTTCGTCACATTGAATGATGATGGTTTGATCGATGAGACCCATGTTTATGCTCGCGTCAACTATATGCATCCGGTATTCAATCAGGCGGCAATTGATGCACAACAACTATTTACACAGATGAATCAAATCGATAACACCTCTTATTGTGGTGCTTATTGGCGTAACGGTTTTCATGAGGATGGCGTCTGGAGTGCATTACAAGCAGTCAGCGCTATTCAGAGTAAGTATTATGCAGCCGCAGCATAGTTGTATTTACCAAGGTACTGTTTGGCATCAACGCCATCAGCCTAGAGCACATGCGTTCCAGTATTCCCTGTTCATGATGTATGTTGATCTTGATGAG
>DGKH01000017.1:0-715 GCA_002386945.1 Proteobacteria bacterium UBA4575 | reverse complement strand
AAGACTGCACTCAGCAGCAGTATTCGTGAATTAGTCTTACAGCAAACCCAACAACGAGTTGAGGGGCCGATTCGCCTATTAACCCAATTTAGAATATTGGGTTATGCCTTTAATCCATTAAGCCTTTATTTTTGCTTCGACATCAGTGGAGAAAAGCTGACGCATATTGTCGCTGAGGTGAGCAATACACCTTGGAATGAACAACATTGTTACGTCCTTACGCCTAGCCCAAAGAATCCAACAGCATTTCAAGACCAGCATGAAAAGAGCTTTCATGTATCACCCTTCATGCATGAAGACATGCAGTATCGCTGGAAGATCTCTCAACCTGAAGAAAAATTAGAGGTACAAATTGAAAATCTAATCGGGAATGAGATTCTTTTCTCGGCAAAAATGAATTTAGAAAGAAAAACATTGAATGCGCGCAACCTGCGCAGCACCTTAAGTAATTTCCCATTGATGAGCTTTAAAGTTATCACAGCCATTTATTGGGAAGCACTAAAATTATGGATGAAAGGTATCAAGTACGTACCTTATACAAAACCCTAATTAAGGAAGACTAATGTCTATTATTCCAAAAGAACAAAGCAAGTCAGTGAACAGGCCTGAAATGGGCTGGCTAGACCGTGTCGCCAAAGACTTACTCTTCGCCAAGTTACGCAAGATCACACAGGGACATCTACGCCTCGAGCATGAAGGTCAAATCACTGAATTT
>DGKH01000024.1:20614-21907 GCA_002386945.1 Proteobacteria bacterium UBA4575 | reverse complement strand
CGATGAAAGAAGTCTCTATCCTTATGACTAATAACATCCATAAGTTCATCACCAAATCTAATAGATAAAAAAGTACCTAGACCTGATAGCAAAATAACACTCCAATAGGGAAAGGGATTCGTAAGGATTGCATGTATGAGAATTGTAATTTTCGTTGTTTGATAATATTCAGCAAAATAGAGTAAGGCTACTATATTAATCGAAATTGCAATTACCCATACAGCAATTTCCGACAAAATCATTCGGATGCCAAATAAAATTCTAAGTGGAAAATCCAGTAAAAATCCAGCATCAGCAATCGGTGTGCAAAGTACGAAAAAAGACCATGTCAAAGCAGCCGCAATCCCTCCCGTCTTCAAGTTATATTCAATGCTTAAATAAACAAAGTAGCCGCCCAAGAGCATGCAAAGCAGGAGAAATTTATATAACACCTGTTTCTTAGGGTGGCTTTCTTTTTCGCTCACGACATCACTCCCAATGCTAATCAACTATTTAAATCAGTCATTTAAGCAGACAATTGTATTTTACTAATATAAACGTTAATAACACTTTGACTTTCATGTTACTACGATAATCGCCAGTAAACGTCAACAATGTGGTTATATCAATCACATGCGTTATAGGGTCAAAACTGAAATCTTTAACTAAATATATTGAATAACATCACAAGCTCAGCCTTAGGGTTATAATGCTTTATTTATTAGCTCATACAGCTAGGCGCTATGGCTCACTACTAGCATGAAGCCCAAGTGCTTAGTGATAGCGAGTAATAGGCCCAGATAACGATATAGGACCGCTATGACCGCGTTTTTCAATACCGGCTTAACACAACAACAGTTTCTAGATGAGTATTGGCAGAAGAAGCCGCTGTTGATCCGACAAGCCTTTACCAATTTTCAGTCCACAATCACAGCAGATGATTTGATTGAACTGGCCTGTGAGCCTGATATTGAGTCTCGTTTAATTGAACAGAGCGAGCAGTCTGGCGATTGGCTACTCAAATCGGAGGGCTTATCAGAGCAAGACTTTGACAAGCTGCCCGCAACGCATTGGACGGTGTTGGTGCAGGATATCGACAAGCATCTACCCGAGTTACAGCCTGTTATTGATCCTTTTCGTTTCCTACCGGATTGGCGTCATGATGATCTAATGGCAAGTTATGCGCCCAAATCTGGCAGTGTTGGTGCGCATACTGATAGTTATGATGTGTTTTTATTACAGACCATGGGCACCCGCCGATGGCAGGTCAGTGATCAGCCAATATTGCAGCCTGAATTGATTACGGGGCTAGAT
>DGKH01000024.1:10674-20500 GCA_002386945.1 Proteobacteria bacterium UBA4575 | reverse complement strand
TAGATGATTGCATCACGTTTTCTATTGGTTTTCGTGCACCGTCAAAAGTAGAAGTGCTGGATGCTGTGACTAATGCCTTATTAGAGGGCAACTTAGGACAGGGTCGTTATAGTGATCCTGAGCTGATAACGGCACAACATACGCATGAGATTAGTCAGCAGACAGTGACTAAAATAAAACAGCTATTACATGATGTGATTGATGAGGCTGATCCGCTGATTGCCTCTGCATTAGGTCGATTGGTAACTGACACTAAAAATAGTCTGATCGAGTTGGCAGAAGACAACAGCTCTGATTTACCAACAGCTGAAGAACTGACTGTACAGTTTAAACAGGGAAAGGTGCTTGAGCGTAATCTTTATTATCGTTTTGCTTGGACTAGAAACGATCAAACCAGCCAGCTTTTCTTTGCTGCTGAGGCCTATGATTTAATCGATTACGAACACGCTATCCTGTTAACAGAAAAGACCTTACTAACAGAAGCGGAGTGGCGTTTATTGAGCCTGAATCCTCAATCTGTTGATGTACTTTGCGAGTTAATCGCCGAGGGTGGGTGGTTCTGGCAGGATTTGAGTTAGGTAGGGGGCAGCCTCAATCGATGTTTAATCGAGCTGGCAAGTAGCCCCCTACTCTTCTTTCAACTACTACTTATCAACCCAATCTATCTTCTGCAACAAAGTACTTAGGGTCTTCAATCACGTTTACTTCAACCAAGCTGCCTGCCTTGGTTAACAGCTTTCGGCAATCATCTGACAAGTGGACTAGGTGTAACGTCTTACCAGCATTGAGATAGCGCTCAGCCAGACTATCGATAGCCTCTAAGCCGGAATGATCAGCAACTCGTGATCTTGCGAAATCAATAACCACGTCATCATTATCACGTCGTGGATCAAAGCTCTCTAGAAACGAAGTGACCGAGCCAAAAAACAAGGGCCCCATCACTGCATAGACAGTTGAGCCTTTATGATCTTCACGCGCTTCAATTCGAATGTGTTTTGCATGTTCCCAAGCAAATACCAAGGCAGAGACAATCACACCAACGATCACTGCGATCGCTAGATCGGTCATTACAGTGACTGCTGATACTAATATCAAGATAAAGGCATCACTACGTGGCACTTTACTCAGGATACGGAAACTAGACCATTCAAAGGTACCAACGACAACAATGAACATGACGCCGATTAGGGCTGCCAATGGAATTATCTCGATCAAGGCTGAGCCGACCAAGATGAAAAACAGTAAAAATAAAGCGGCACTGATACCAGACAAACGCCCTTTACCACCTGAGTTCACATTGATCATACTTTGACCGATCATTGCGCAACCACCCATGCCGCCAAAGAAACCAGTAACGGTATTAGCCACACCTTGGCCAATACATTCACGGTTTCCACGACCACGAGATTCAGTAAGCTCATCGATCAAACGCATGGTGAGTAAGGACTCAATCAAACCAATCGCTGCAAGAATTACCGCATATGGAAAGATAATGAAGAATGTATCTAAGGTATAAGGCACAGATGGAATATGGAAATCAGGCAAGCCACCTTTGATTGAGGCAATATCACCGACCACTTTAGTATCTAGATTCAAACCTAATACCAAACCGGTCACCACCAAGATTGATACCAAGGAAGCAGGAACTGCAGTCGTTAGACGTGGTAGATAGCGAATGATCGACATCGTGACTAAGACTAATCCCAGTAGCAGCCATAACTGCTCGCCATGCAACCAGGCAATATCTAGAATCGAACCCTGCATGAAGGTGCTGTGTAACCAGCCTGCCTCCCCTGCTTCACCAAAGTGACTGAGTTGCGCCAGAAAAATGACAATAGCAAGACCGTTTACAAAACCTAGCATCACTGGGTAAGGCACCATACGGATGAACTTACCTAGCTTTAAAATCCCTGCCGTAATTTGTAATATTCCCATCAAAACGACGGTAATAAAGAGGTATTCAACGCCATGCTCGGCCACCAATGCGACCATAACAACCGCTAAGGCACCAGTAGCACCACTGATCATGCCCGGACGACCGCCTATACAGGCCGTAATCAAACCCACCATGAAGGCTGCATATAATCCAACTAATGGCTCAACACCCGCTACAAATGCAAATGCGACCGCTTCAGGCACCAAGGCCAGGGCAACCGTTAAACCTGATAACAGATCATTCTTATAACTGGCTAGCTGGGTCAGTTGGAAATTAGACATAAACGGATCTCAAACGAATTATCGACAAGTCATTTACCAGGGTGATTAAACACTCGCTCGGTAAATGATCAGAATGTATGGTGATAAGCCCTTAGTTTAAGGAGCTATTTGTAAAATAAAGGCGGCATTATACGGTTAAAGCTTAGGACTGTCCTACGTTAAAGCTTGATATAACGCAGTTTAATGGAGATTAGCTAGGCTTATTATCACTTAAAGCTGCCCGCAAATAATCAACCATCGACCAGACTGTGAGTACGGCAGCAATATCTAGTAACCATTTGCCAATTTCGAAGATAGGCAGGCCCCACAACGGTTGCGCCCACAGCAGAAAGATAATCGAGATGATCTGCAGTGTCGTTTTTAACTTACCCATATAGGAGACAGCAACGATTCCTCGACGCCCCATCTCAGCCATCCATTCACGCAAGGCAGAGACGGTGATTTCACGACCAACGATAATCAGTGCAGGGATTAGAATATGCACCTCTGGATGGCGGAATAAAATCAAGAACAAAGCAGTCGCCACAATAAGCTTATCTGCTACTGGATCAAGGAATGCACCAAATGCTGACTGTTGATTAAGCTTGCGTGCCAGATAGCCATCCAGCCAATCGGTAAGACCAGCTAGAATGAATAATAAGGCCGATATTGGCATCGCTAACGGATGATCAGACAGATAGATCACCACCAACAAAGGCAGCATCGCAATACGCATTAGCGTCAATACATTAGGGATATTAATAATCATTATTCTGTTTAATCACCGTTCAATGTTTCATGTATCAGCTGCGCCAGTTGCTTACTAATCCCTGGCACCTTAAATAACTCTTGTTCACTTGCGCGATTTATACCACGCATACCACCAAAATGTTTCAACAGGCTTTGACGGCGCTTCGGGCCAAGACCCGCAATGCTCTCTAGAGGCGACATTGTACGGGACTTGTCGCGTCGATTGCGATGAGAAGTAATGGCAAAGCGATGGGCTTCATCTCGAATTTGTTGGATCAGATGTAAGGCTGCAGAATCTGCTGGCAATAGGATCGGCTGCTTACTATCTGGCGTGAATAATTGTTCCATACCGGGACGACGTTCCACCCCTTTCGCTACGCCAACTAATAACACCTCGGTAATTTGTAACTCCTCCATTACATCTGCGGCTTGACTGAGTTGACCTTTACCACCGTCAATAAACAGAATATCAGGCATCTTCGCCTCACCTTTCTTTAAGCGCGTATAACGCCTGCTTAACGCTTGATGCATAGCCGCATAATCATCACCCGGTGTAATCCCTTCGATATTAAATTTTCGATATTCCTGTTTACTCGGGCCTTCACGATCAAAAACAACACAGGATGCCACCGCTAACTCACCCTGCGTGTGACTGATATCAAAGCATTCCATCCGTTGGATCTGCGTATCAAAGCTAAATGCTTCTTCTAAGGCCTGATAACGCTGCTTCATACCGGTCTGACTCGCCAAACGAGACTCAAAGGCCATAGATACATTCTTATTTGCAAAGTCTAACCAGCGCGCACGTGTGCCCCTTACTGAACCAGTGATCTTCACTTTGGCTTCCCGCTGTGTACTCAGCATCTCAGCCAATACCTCATGCTCTGCAGGTAGCACGGTGGCAATAATCTCTTCTGGTGGCCGGCGCTGTAGATAATACTGCCCAATAAAGCCAGCTAATAATTCTTCTTGAGTACAGTCCTGCGGTACTTTTGGGAAGTAAGTCTGGTTACCGAGGTTCATCTTATTGCGTACTCGAAAAACCTGTACGCAGGCAAGTGCAGTATTCATCTTGCAAGTGATGATGTCGCAATCACCAGATAGCTCACTGACATACTGTTGCTGTGAGACCTGTCGTAAGGAATCAATTTGATCTCTAAGCTTAGCCGCTTTCTCAAAGGCCAAGGCTTCAGATGCCTTTTCCATTTCAGCGACTAGATTCTGAGTAACTAGATCACTCTTACCCTGTAGAAATTTACGCGCATGATCGACATCCTCGGCATAATCAGCGGTAGAGATAAGATCGACACAGGGAGCAGTACAGCGTTCGATCTGATATTGCAGACAGGGTCTTGACCGATTTTTAAAAAAGCTGTCATTACATTGGCGAACCTTAAAGATCTTTTGTAATAGGCTTAATGTTTCTCTAACCGCACCGACACTGGCATAGGGGCCAAAAAACTCCCCCTGTTTCTTCTTCGCTCCGCGATGAAAACTCAGCCCCGGATAAGATTGCTGAGATGATAAGTACACATAGGGATAGGTCTTATCGTCACGCAGTAAAATATTATATTTTGGGCGATGCTCTTTAATTAGGTTGTGTTCTAGCAGTAAGGCTTCCGCTTCAGTGTTTGTTATCGTCACCTGAATATTGCGGATCAGTCGCACCATCGACTGGATGCGTGTACTAATGTTACTGCGATTAAAATAACTAGAGACGCGCTTCTTTAGATTTTTAGCCTTACCGATGTAGAGGATATGGTCATCCACATCCAACATCCGATAAACACCCGGTTGTTGCGTCAGGGTCTTTAGAAAACCCTCAGCGTCAAATTCTTTATTGCTCATACCGAGTCATTTGTTGTTTAAGACTATTAATTGCAAACCAGCCCATGTAGAGGTGGCCCATACTAAGCGTTGAGCTTAATCTTTATGGTAGCGAAAACAGCCGCAAATTGCTCACTAGTCAAACGCTTAGTCTGTGTGTTGTAACGACTACAATGATAAGAGTCTAGCAATTGAAACTGGGGCAACTGGTGTTCAGCAGCATGCGCAAAGGGATAATCCTTTTGTCGCAGGCCCAATGCCCGTATCACCGCTTCATGCGCAATACGTCCTAATGCCAAAACAATACCACCATCAACAAAATCATTAAGCTCTTGTTGCAGATACCGGTTACAGGTCTTAATTTCAGCTGGCGTTGGCTTGTTTTGTGGTGGCACACATTTCACGGCATTCGTAATGCGTGTGTTAATTAGGCTTAAATCATCATCACTAGCAACGGATGCTGCATGGCTGGAAAAACCAAATTGATGCAAGGTTTGATACAGCAGGATACCGGCATGATCACCAGTAAAAGGCCTACCGGTAGCATTGGCACCATGTAAACCTGGTGCTAAGCCAACAATAAGAAACTGTGCTTTTGGATCACCAAAGGCCGCTACTGGCTTACAGTAGTAGTCAGGAAACTTTTCTTTTTGAGTGGCAATGAATTCTGCCAGGCGAGGACAATCTTTGCAGTCTGTGGTGAATGACGAAGACACTGTAAGTTAGAACTTGAGTAACGCCGAGCCCCAAGTGAAACCGCCACCAAAGGCCTCTAGGATAACTGAATCGTCCTTCTTAATGCGGCCATCACGCACCGCAGTATCTAGTGCTAGAGGGACCGATGCAGCCGATGTATTACCATGTGTATCTACAGTTACAACAACCTTATCCATAGGCAGTTTTAGCTTGCGGGCGGTTGCCGTAATAATACGTGTGTTTGCTTGATGTGGGACTAACCAATCAATATCTTCTTTTGCAAAATTGTTTGCTGCCAACGTCTCATCTGCAATACGTCCTAGTGTATTGACTGCCATCTTAAAGACTTCATTACCCTTCATACAGATATGGGCTTCAATTTTCTGTGCGTCGCTGGTATCGGATGGTCGCGCGTTAGGCACATGCAGTAATTCTTCGTAACGACCATCGGCATGTAAATGAGTGGACAAGATTCCTGGCTCATCACTCTCTTCTAAGATAACCGCACCAGCACCATCGGCAAATAACACGCAGGTTGTGCGGTCGGTCCAATCAACAATTCGTGAGAGTGTTTCAGCACCGATAACTAAGGCAGTTTTTGCCATACCGGAGCGGATAAAACTATTCGCAGTAGCTAGGGCATAAACGAATCCAGTGCAGACTGCTTGCACATCAAATGCTGGACAACCGTGGATACCCAGTTGCTGTTGGACTAAGCATGCCGTGCTAGGGAATATTTTAGCTGGGGTAGTCGTAGCGACAATAATAAGATCAATATCTTCAGCATTCTTACCTGCCATCTGCATCGCGAGACGGGCTGCTTTAGCCCCTAGATCAGCGGTGGTTTCTCCTTCAGCTGCAATATGTCTTTGCTTAATGCCCGTACGTTCTTGAATCCACTCGTCGGTAGTATCAACCATTTCCTCTAGGTCATGATTCGTCAGGATGCGCTTAGGGAGATAGCCACCGGTTCCAGTAATGCGTGAAAACTTCATATTAATATTTGGCTACCTTAGAGGAGAAATCGCTCGAGCTGGTTATCAATTAATGTTGGCACACTCTTTTTCGCTTCTAAATGAGCCAACGAAATGGCATGAGCAAATGAGAACGCATCGGCGCCACCATGACTTTTAATAACGATTCCACGCAAACCTAATAGACTGGCGCCGTTATAGCGTCTAGGGTCAATTTGACTCTTAAAATTCTTTAACGCAGGTAGCGATAGGAAACCTGCAATTTTAGTGAATATGTTTTGATTAAAGGCCTGACGCCCATAATTTGATATCAGTCGCGCGACACCTTCTGTCGTTTTCAAGGCTACGTTACCGACGAACCCATCACAGACTACGACATCCACATCACCACAAAAAATATCGTCGCCTTCAACAAACCCAATATAATTTAGCGCACTATTTTCTAATAATTTGTTTGCTGATTTGACGACTTCATTACCTTTAATAGCTTCAGAGCCTACATTAAGCAAGCCCACTTTAGGTTCAGCTATATCCTCAACCACACCGGCAAGCACTGAGCCCATAACCGCAAATTGAAATAGATTATCTGCAGAGCAATCGACATTAGCACCAAGGTCTAACATGTGTGTGTGACCTTTGATTGCAGGCAAGGTGCTATTAATTGCCGGTCGATCGATACCGAGTAAGGTATGTAGAACATAGCGAGCGGTTGCCATTAAGGCACCGGTGTTACCTGCACTGACACAGGCATCTGCACGGTTATCTTTGACCATATTAATGGCCACACGCATAGAAGAGTCTTTTTTTGAACGTAGGGCTTGTGCAGGCGGTTCATCCATTGCGACCACTTGAGTGCTATGTTGAATCTCAATGCGGCGTAATTGATCGGCCGTCGCTGCTTTTAGCTCTTGCTCGATACGTGCACTATCCCCTACTAGGATCAGCTTCAGATCATCATGCTGATTAAGTGAGGAAAGTGCAGCTGGAATAACAACACTTGGGCCATGATCACCACCCATTGCATCAAGAGCAATCATTGTAGCCATAGAATCATTCACGTCCAAAGGAACGCCTGAATTGGTGGTGTGTCAGATAGGAGAGGAAAGAAAAACCAAGTAATACTTAGTCCTCTTCTTCAACCTCTGCTGGCTTAATCACTTGGCGACCACGATAGTAACCATCTGGGGTGATGTTATGACGACGGTGAGTTTCACCTGTAGTCGCATCAGTAGATAGAGTTGTCGCACTCAAGCTGTCATGTGCACGGCGCATGCCGCGTTTTGATGGGGTTTTTCGCCCTTGTTGTACTGCCATAGTCTTTCTCCAAACTACTTAATTTTTAGATCTTTTAATTGTGCAAAAGGGTTATCACGATGAGAAGCTTTATCCTCATCATTAAATCCCTGTAACCACTGCTTTGTTTTTGGATCGCATTGATCCAGTTCTTCATGTTTTACAACGATGGGTAATCCTAAGATCACCTCATCGGCTACTAAATTCACGGTCTCAATACTCTGACCATCGTACTCATATATCTCAACACCTTCGCGCTGAGCCAACTCCATTTTCTGCGCTGTCACCATAATAAGGTGAACCGGCTGCTCTACGACTACTTCTGTGTCCTGCATACAGCGTTGGCAGGTTTGTATCACCGAACCTGAAATAAAACCTTGCACCATGGCAAAGCCTAATTCTGATTTCGAAAACGAAAACTCAATCAACAAACTCGTGTTTGCATGGTTAACGAATTCAGAAATTCGGGGAATCGAACCAACACCAATCTCAGCTTTAATAATGCGTTGCTGCTGAGCAAAGAGCGCGGGATCAAAATACAAAGGAAAGTCGTTGCTCATTGGGCGGCCAAGTGTATAGTTTGCGTGCTTATCAGTCAAAGATTTTACTTAAATCAATCACTTCGGCAAGGTTATACTAATACAATGAATTCCAGTACCCCTATCGTACTAGCTTCTAGCTCTCCCTATCGCAAAGAGTTGCTGGAACGCTTGAACATTCCATTCGCTTGTCAGTCTCCAAATATTGATGAAAGTCGACTGAATCAGGAAGCACCAGAGACCTATGTTGAGCGACTCGCTATCGCCAAAGCGACTGCATTGGCCGAAGCCTATCCAGAATATCTGATTATTGGCTCAGACCAGTGCAGCGTGGTTGGCAGCGATATAGTCGGCAAGCCTGGCACACGAGAGGCCGCTATTGCACAACTACAAGCCTCATCAGGCAAGACCCTGACCTTTTTGACTGGATTAGCCGTAATCAGTCCGCTTAGCGGCTGGCAACGGACGGCTGTAAGCCGCTTTGAAGTCAAATTCCGTGATCTAAGCCGAGCAGAGATTGAACGCTATATCGATGCAGAACAACCCTTAGATTGCGCTGGAAGCTTTAAATCAGAACGCTTGGGTGTGAGCCTGACGCAGGCCATGCGTGGTGATGACCCAAGTGCCTTAGTTGGCCTACCTTTGATTCAACTCAGCACTTTTTTACGAGAATATGGCATTAACTGCCCTTAATTATCCTTATACCTGCCGATATCTGCTTAAACCCGCCTAGTATTAACGTAATTGTGGGCTCACTAGACTAAGACTAGCGGCAACTGCAGTACCAACACGGTTTGCAAATTGATCTAAAACGCTCGGTTTGATGCTGTAATCGATAATCTCTTCCGCCTCTATCATGTCACGGGCGACTTCATCGGCACTGGCTAAGCCATCGATCAGCCCTAGCTCTAAGGCCCCTCGACCCGACCAAAAAAGACCACTGAATAAGTCTGCATTATCTGCTAAACGATCGCCTCGCCCGGCCTTTACAACGGCAATAAATTCATTATGTATCGAATTAAGTAATTCTTGTAAGTGATTCTTTTCAAAGCTATCTACAGGAGTAAAGGGGTCCAGTAAGGCCTTATGCTCACCGGCCGTCAGTAGTCGCCGCTCAACACCCAATTTATCCATCGCATCGACAAAACCGAAACCGTCCATACGGACCCCTATCGAGCCAACTATGCTAGATTCGTCGGCATAAATCTCATCGGCAGCAACAGCGACATAAAGGCCGCCAGAGGCACAGATATCATCAACCACTGCGTAGACCTTCTTTTCTGAATACAATGCCTTCAAACGCCTGATTTCTTTATTTATTTGCGCCGATTGTACCGGCGAGCCCCCTGGACTATTGATCTTGATGATAACCGCCTTGGCAAATACATTAGCAAAGGCGTCACGTAAGGCTTGATTGATCTGTTCTGCACTGGCACTTTGACCGTCGGCAATAATCCCATCTAACCGTACCATCGCAGTATGTGGCTGTGTTGAAGAGGCCCCATAATCAGCCCCGTCAATAGCAAATAAACCTATTAAAAACAAAGAGAA
>DGKH01000024.1:4001-10600 GCA_002386945.1 Proteobacteria bacterium UBA4575 | reverse complement strand
AAGCCCTGCCGAGGCGATACGCTCTAGCGCCTGACGCTCCCAGTTTGAATCTTGATCCATTACCATTTAATCCCAAAAAATCATCATTTATTTGACGTATAACAACCTAAACCGGTGTGAGTTGTGACTGCCAACGTTGCAATTCTACCGCTAACGGCGCCGAAAACTCGTAATTTTGCCCCGATATCGGCATTTTTAGACGTAAATTGCTCGCATGCAGAAACATTCGATGCAACCCCTGCTCACCAACCACACGATTGTGCGCAAAATCACCATAACGCTTATCACCAACGATAGGATAACCCTCTTCTTGCGCATGCACACGAATCTGATGCGTACGACCGGTACCAATTTGGGCACTGAGCAAGGTTAAGCGCTCTTGGAAGAGCTGAATTGAGGTAAATACGGTCTCTGCACTCTGCCCCCCTTCGTCTACCCGCATCTTACCCATACCGAAGTCGTCTCCTTTCTCTAGCGCATGCTGCACAACCTGTTCTCGCGCTTTCCAGTGCCCTTTAACCATCAACGTATACTGTTTATGCGTTGCCGCACTTTGCATCGCTTGTTGCACTTCAAGCAGTGCTGCTCGTGATTTTGCCAAGATTAAAACACCACTGGTCTCTTTATCGATGCGATGAGCCAATTCCAAGAACGGCTGATTTTCGCGACTTGCACGCATCGTCTCAATGACACCAATAGGATCACCACTACCGCTGTGGGATGAGAGTCCAGAGGGCTTATTGATCACCATTAGATGATCGTCCTCAAATATGATCTGTTCTTCTAATCGCTGTTGACGCTCTGGAGAGACCTCATGCTGTCGTGCATTTTCAGCAGTGATCGGTGGAATACGCACTAGATCGCCTTCTTTCAAGCGATAGATGGGTTTAATACGTCCCTTATTAACACGCACCTCGCCACTACGGATAGCTCTATAGATACGACTTTTAGGTATTTTTCTGAAGTATCCTAATAGAAAGTTATCGACCCGTTGGCCTGCGTTCTTAGCGTCGATGGTGGCCCACGCTACTTTGGGTGAAGACATAAAAACCTCGATTGATTAGTCGTTTGCTGAAGCTTGAGATGATTGCTATGATGGCCGCACTGAGTCGCTTTACACAGCGCTTAACAAGGCGCGAAGTAGTACTTTAAATAAATTAGTCTACAAGAAAAGCGAACTCGGCATGACGCACGATTCTTGATCAATGACACAAGAGTCCGCACAGAATTTATCTGGTTGCAGTGGCAATCAAGTCAACAATAACATTTATGTTTATCCTACTTTCATTTGGGCTGTTGAGAAATCATTTTCTTTCTCACGCTCTCTCCCAAACTCTTCGAACAGCGTTGCTTGCAATGCCGTGTCTGTTTATGACACAGAGAACACTCTCCTATCCGAAGCAAGGTCTAGGGCATGCCGCCCTGAAAGTAGGTTCAAAAATTTGGAACCTTAATGAAAAGAATACTAGTCAACGCAACTCAACAAGAAGAATTGCGCGTAGCAATGGTCGATGGCCAACGTCTTTACGATTTAGACATCGAGATCCCATCAAAAGGTCAGAAAAAGGCCAATATCTACAAAGGCTTCATTACTCGCATTGAGCCGAGTCTAGAAGCAGCCTTTGTAAACTATGGCGCAGATCGTCACGGCTTTCTGCCCTTCAAAGAAATATCTAAGAGCTATTTCAAGAATGGTGGTAGTGGCTCAACTGCTCGCAGTGCGATAAAAGACCAAATCAAGGAAGGCCAGGAAGTTCTGGTCCAAGTTGAACGTGAAGAGCGTGGTAATAAAGGTGCAGCACTGACAACATTCATCAGTCTAGCCGGTCGATATCTCGTCCTTATGCCTAACAATCCTCGTGCTGGCGGTGTTTCTCGTCGTATTGAAGGGGATGATCGTCAAGGTGTGCGTGAAGCGCTAGATAGTGTCGAAATACCGGAAGGTATGGGTGTCATCGTCCGCACAGTAGGCGTTGGCCGTACCAGCGAAGAGCTCACCTGGGACTTGGAATACCTAACGAAGATTTGGGACGCTATTCAGACCGCCTCAACGACCAAGAACGAACCCTTCTTAATTTATCAAGAAAGCAACGCCATGATTCGTGCGCTGCGTGATCATTTCCGCAATGATATTACTGAAATCATTATCGATGATGAAAAAGTGTATCAGGATGCGCAAAAGTTCTTACAGCAGGTGATGCCACAGAGTGAACGCAAATTAAAGCAGTACACCGACCACGTCCCTCTATTTAACCGTTATCAAATTGAAGGTCAGATTGAATCGGCCTTTCAACGTGAAGTGACCCTGCCCTCTGGCGGCGCCATCGTTATCGATCACACAGAAGCACTGCTTTCTATTGACGTTAACTCAGCCCGAGCAACCAAAGGCAGTGATATTGAACAAACCGCCTTAAATACCAATTTAGAAGCCGCTGATGAAGTAGCGCGCCAACTACGTCTACGTGACCTAGGTGGCCTCATTGTTATCGATTTCATCGATATGCTAGCCAATAAAAATCAACGTGAAGTTGAAAATCGCCTAAAAGATGCGGTCAAGCTCGATAGAGCACGTATCCAGCTCGGTCGAATTTCACGTTTCGGCTTACTTGAGATGTCACGTCAACGCCTACGCCCGTCATTAGGTGAATCAAGTCAGATCGTCTGCCCTCGCTGTGATGGCCATGGCACCGTACGTACTAATGAGTCATTAGCCCTCGCGATCTTACGTCTACTTGAAGAAGAAGCGATGAAAGACATGACCTCTAAGGTCGTCGCTCAAGTGCCTGTCGAAGTTGGTACCTTCTTACTAAACGAAAAGCGTACCTCACTACAAGAGATCGAAGCGCGTCATAAACTTGATCTTGTTATCGTGCCACAAGCCAATTTCGAGTCACCACGGTTTGTCGTTCAACGATTACGCAGTGATGACACCGAAGTCGAAGGCAAGACTAGTTTCGAAATGGCCATGGTAGAAGAAGAGACCACCATTGAAACCATGACGACCACTAGCCGACCTGTAGAAAAGGCAGCGGTATCAGCGGTCAGCATCGCTCCTTCAGCACCCGCACCCGCAGCGGTTAAAGAAGAAGTTAAAGAGAAGAAGCCAGGCTTACTAAAGAGACTATTTAGCAAATTAGCTAGTACAAAGGCTGAAGAAAAAACAGAGTCAGAAGAAACCAAGCCTAGCGAACGTCCTAACCGCAACAATGGTAATCGCTCACGCAATGACAACCGTCGTGGTGGCCGTGGCCGAGGTCGTGGACGAAATGACAATCGTACGCGCACAAATAATAATGATAATCGTCAAGAAAGCCGTCGTAATGAAGGCGATCGTGATGAAAAATCAAACAATGAGAATAACGGCAATCGTCGACAAGACGACCGTAACTCTGGACGTAATCGCAACCGCAACCGCAACCGTTCAGCACAATCAAATGAGGCCACTAATAACAGTCCGGCAGACAAAGTAGCAACAACTACAGATATGCCAGAGCAACAAGGGAATAATTCAGAAACCCGTACCACAGAAAATCGTAACCCTGAGGCACGTGAAGGTAGTGGCCGTTCACGTGGCCGTCGTGGTGGACGTGGCCGTGGTGGACGTAATCGCAATACAGAGCGAAACAATCAGAGTGCAGATGGCACTACTGCAGAAGACAAGCCAGCAGCAACTAGTGACTCTGAAGCAACACAAGCCCCTGTTAACAGTGCCAGCTCATCAGATCGTGATACAACGACTGTAAGTGGTTCAAACTCAGCTAATAACAGCAGTAGTAATAGGCGCTTCCCAACTGCACCAGCAGAAGAAAAGAGGCCGGTGACAGCCAAGCCAGTCGCAAGCGATAAGCCGGTAATAGCCNNAGCCAAGCCAGTTGAAAGCAGTAAGCCGGTAGCAGCTAAGCCAATTGAAAGCAGTAAGCCAGTGGCAGCTAAGCCAATTGAAAGCAGTAAGCCAGTGGCAAGCAACCCGGCCCCTGCAAGCAAAGCTAAACTAAATCAGGTTGAAACCAAGTCTGAGTTTAAAGAAATTACAACAGAGGCTGCTAAGGCACCAAAGGTTGTAACCAAAACGTCTGAAGCAAAACCTGCCAGCACAACGCCAGTGACAGCGCCAAAGATAAGACTGCAGCAAGTTGAGACCAAGAAGTCAGACAACAGTAACTAGCAACACAACAAGTAAGAACACAGCTGATACGATCTGTGATCGTATAGTCGCTTATAATAAAGCGGTTATACAAATAAAAAGGGGCAGCCATTGGCTGCCCCTTTTTTTATCTATTACTTTATATAGAACTACGATTTGAACTAAGTTACGCCTTGCGCACCACAGCGGTATTAAGTGCCCAGAGCATCGCTTTACCCCCCCATAGACCTAGATTATAAGTGAACACCTGCTTCCAGATATCCGTCTTATCACCATTAAGATTGGCATCGATAAGTGCCAACACTTCCTCTTTCGGTACGCCACCCACGTAGACCTGGAATGCGGGAATAATGACGAAAGAAATCAATAGTGCGATACCGAAAAAGATCAGCACACGTCGAAAAAAGATCAGCATTTACAATTCCCTGACTAGCTTAAGCTCTAAAATCAAGACGACGTCCCAATGTTAGTGCATCAGTAAGTTCCCCATTTTGGTAGACAACCTCACCATTTACAATAGTTGTATCTATCGATGAACGGAAAGTAAATCCATCAAATGGCGACCAATTACACTTATATAGAACGGTTTCAGGGGTGTCAGTAATGCCTTTATCCATGTCAACAATAGTGATATCAGCCCAATAGCCTTCACGCAGATAGCCACGATCGATTACACGAAAACGATCAGCTACGTTATGACTAGTAACCTGCACGACCTTTTCTAAACTCAACTGCTTATCCTGTACCTTTTCGAGGATACTAGGTAAGGCATATTGTACTAGTGGTAAGCCAGCCGCCGTCTTGAAGTAAGTACCTGTCTTTTCCTCAAGTGTATGTGGGGCATGATCAGTCGCAATGATATCGATACGACCTTCCGCAACGGCTTTAATGAGTGCCTCTCTATCAGTGGCCTTCTTGATCGCTGGATTACATTTAATAAAAGCACCACGTTGGTCATAGTCCTCTTCCGAGAAAAACAAATGATGTGCGCAGACTTCCAGTGTGATTTGCTTATCGTTAACATCGCCTGGAGAAAAGAATTCTAATTCTTTTGCACTCGTAAGATGTAATACATGCAAACGTGTGCCATGTTTCCTAGCAAGTCCTACCGCCTTCTCCGTAGAGGCATAACAAGCATCTACTGAACGAATTTCATGATGGTATTTATATGGAATGTCATCACCATAACGCTCACGATAAAGGTCTTCGTTACGCTTGATCATCGGCGTGTCTTCACAATGCGTGATGACAATAGTTTCCACCTCAGCGAAGATATTTTCTAGAACAACAGGGTTATCTACCAACATATTGCCAGTGGAAGCCCCCATGAAGATCTTGATACCGCAGGTCACGCCATTTTTTAAACCGCGCAACTCGTCTAAGTTATCGTTGGTGGCTCCCATATAGAAAGCATAGTTGGCGGCACACTTGCCCTGCGCCAAGGCGAATTTCTCTTCTAGCGCCTTTAAAGTAACTGTTGGTGGTTTAACGTTTGGCATATCCATAAAACTGGTAATGCCACCGGCGACTGCCGCGCGCGACTCAGTTTGTAAGCCGCCTTTATGTGTTAGGCCCGGCTCACGAAAATGAACCTGGTCATCAATCATGCCTGGCAAAACATACTTGCCAGCTGCATCAATGACTTTATCAGCCTCACTAGACTGTAGGTCTTTCCCTATCTTATGAATACGACCGTTGACGATTAAGAGATCAGCTTGCTGCGTCTGCCCCTCATTAACTAAAATTCCATTTAAGATGAGTGTTTTCATACGCTCATCTTAAGCGTACTAATCGACTCTGGAAACCCCTATTTTATTTCCCGTAGAGCAATACGTTAGAAGCCAGACCTTAGCTAGCATTACTTCTCAGTTAGAGCGCCGCTAAAGGCTCTAGTGATCGGTTTGCTTAGATACGTAATGACCGTCCTGCGGTTGGTTGTAATATTGATGTCAGCGGTCATACCGGGCTTCAGGTCTACATGTGTAAATTTAGTATTATGTTCGCGATAGTCCTCTGCAATGGTAATGTGTGCCCGATAATAGGTTTCAGGTCTTCCATCTGGGCCCTCTTCGGTCAAGGTATCTGAACTAATATAGGTCAGTTCACCCTTGATACTGCCATAAATCGTATAGTCAAAGGCACCAAGGCTGACCGTGGTCGGCAAGCCAATGGTCAGCTGCCCAATATCTGCTGGACTTAGATTAACCTCCACCACTAACACGCTTTCTGTTGGTGAAATCTGCATCAACTCATCCCCCGCACGTAAGACGCCACCGACAGTGGTGACCTTAAGATATTTCACAATACCTGTTTGCGGTGCAAAAATCTCGGTGTGCAGTAATAAGTCGCTCTTCTCATCGAGTTCATAGCTAGTGCTGCTGAGCTTAGCTTTCAACTCACTCACCTCAAGTCGCGCATCCTCCATATACTTATTCTTAGAGGCTGAAATATCGCC
>DGKH01000024.1:1285-3982 GCA_002386945.1 Proteobacteria bacterium UBA4575 | reverse complement strand
TCAGTTAAGGTTTTTTTACGTTGAATAAATAGCCTTTTTTGCGCTAAAACAAACTCTTGATATTCAGCGAACTTAGCGCCAAATACAGGTGTTTCATTTCGCGACTCAGCCAGCGCCCTAATGAGGGCTATATTAATTGCTGCTACATCCGCACGCACACCTTCAAAAGATGCATTCGCGCGACTTTTTTCTAACACTGCCAGTAGTTCGCCTTCTTGCACATATTGCCCTTCCCCGACCAATAATTCTGCTAAAACCCCACCGTCTGCCACCTGTACTACCTGAGTTCGTGCAGTGGGGATTATTTTACCACTCGCCTTTACCGCAGCATCAATCTCAAAAAAATTGGCCCAGATAATGAAAATAGCAACCGCTAAAAACAACATCATAATCATGGACACTTTAGGGGCAGATTCATCTGCAGCTTCCATATTTTTATCGTAAAGATTAAGTTCATTAGGCGACGGCGCATGCTCAACCAGCTCTTTCAATTTTGCATTATCATTTGCTGCGGTTATGTCTTCTGCTTCGATTATTTCAGCATCTGAGGAGTCGATTTTCTTCATAATGCTTTTTCCTTTGTTGTTTCCTTGGCCGGCGCATTCTTCAGTCTCTGGATAATCTCATTCCGCGGTCCATCCATAACGACTGCATTATTAGCAATAACGATAATTCGATTAACTAAGCTTAATAATTCAGTCTTATGAGTAACAACAATAAAGGTATCCTTTGGCTTTAAAATCTCGTTGAAATTATCAATGATATTCCGTTCTAAGTTGCGATCCATAGATGCGGTCGGCTCATCTAATAACCAAATGCTCGGTTCCCGTAAGAAGGCACGGGTTAGATTGATTAACTGACGCTGGCCACCGGATAAACTATTGCCACCTTCCGCTATTTCTTGTAGTAATCCTTGTGGGTTTGATGCGATGACCGCCTCTAACAATCCAGTCATCCTCGCTTTTTCTAGAATCACTTCATCACCCGGATCTAATAACCCTAAGATCAAATTCTCGCGCAGGGTCCCAGCAAACAGACGCCCTTCTTGCTGCACATAGCCATAATGTTCGGCCAATATCGGTTTCGATATACTGGTAAGATCGACATCATCGAGGACAATACGTCCAGCCTGCGGTTTATACATACCCGACAGAAGACGTAGAAAAGTTGTTTTGCCCGCACCCACAGGCCCTAATATCGCAATCTTCTCGCCTTGGCTGATGCGCAACTTCGGAATCTGTAGTGCCGCTTTGTCACCATATTGTGCCAATACATCTTCAAATTGATAATTGCCTTTAATGTGTTCAAGAACAATGGGTTGTTCTTGACCATGATGATCATCTTCTAAGGCCCAGATTTGATCCAAAGCCTTTAGTGAGGCTTTAGTATTTGCCCACCCCACTAACTGTCCAGGAATAGTTGTCACTGGCCCCATCACTCGCCCAGAAAGGATAGAGCACGCGATAAGACCACCCATGGTCAAGTTGCCCTGACTCACCGTCAAAGCACCGAAGGCAACAATTGAAATATAAGAAAGTTGTTGCAGACTAGCGGCTGAAAATTGGGCAAAATCACTAGCTTCTTTCATGGCCAGCTCATAGCTACGTGCTTCATCGGTGGTATTCATCCAACGCGATAGCATGCGCCAACCACCTTGCCCTGATTTAATCGTTTCAGCCCCTTCTACCGACTCAACCAATAGACCTGTTTTAAAGTTACTGGCTGCATTAGCATTACCGGCTAGACGATCGATCTGGTTGTGATAATAAAAACCAACCAGCATGCAGATAATGGTGAAGGTCAGCGGAATAAATGCTAACCAACCGGCAATCATATAGATGATCGCGACAAAGATTAATGCAAAAGGCAGGTCAATTAAGACTGTGCTGGTAATGCCCGTTATAAAACCCCTTACAGACTCATATCCACGCATTTGTGCTGCAAGACTACCGACACTTTTGGGCAACTGATCTAAACGAACATTTAAGAAGCGTAAATAGACCGTGCGTGATAGCCGTTGATCGACTCGCTCCACTAATTTTTCATAGACATTTGAGCGAAGTCGTTTAGATATATGTTCAAAAAGAATCGTGACAAGTACGCCTAGCGACAAAACCAATAAAGTGTGTGTCGCTCGAGTGGGTATCACTCTGTCATACACCTGCATGGTATAAAACGAGGTCGCAAGAGCCACCACATTAATTAATATACCGCCTAAAATAATATCGCGAAGCAAATCTCTATGACTGAAAACCTCCCCTTTCACCAGACTAAAAACAGCGCTACCACTGGCTTTAAAGGCAGTGCCTAAATCCAGCTTGGCAAGCTGCATACCTGATAAATTTGTATGACTATCTTCTTGCCATTCATTGCTTTCTTCCAACCACCATTCCGAAATCCATTGACCGACGGCATTTGTCCCTTTCAGCACTCCCCAGCGCTCTTTCTCTATATCAAACAGTAGGACTGGCATTTTTGCCGGATCAGGCTGACGCATCCAGCTAATCGATTTCAGATGCATTAATTTAACGACCTGTTTCATAGTCGACTTAGCATTATGTAACGATGCCGCACTTTCGACTGCCTCTTGTAAGGCCAGCTTATCAATCTGCGTCTTCTGTAGTTGGCCTAGTCGGAGCAGTGAAACAAATAATGTGGTTGCAAATTCACTCATGAGTTTTCACTTTTAGAGCTGTT
>DGKH01000024.1:0-1203 GCA_002386945.1 Proteobacteria bacterium UBA4575 | reverse complement strand
TACTAACTGTGTTTCGATTATGATTAAATCGCGGGCAGTATTCATAACATCCAGCCAAGATTTACGTCCGACTAAGAATTGTCGGTTATAAGAATCTGAGACCTTAATTGCTGTCTCCAACGACTCTTCTAGGGCATTTATACGAGTCTGGAATGACTGTAATAAAGCGTAGTCACTTTGAATGGTTCTACGTAATTGAATCTCAGTCGAGGCAAGCTGTGACAGCACAGCATTTTTCCTAATTAATGACTCTTCAATAGTAGAATAAGAAGAGAGGCCAGCACCGAAAGTACTGCCTACAGAAAGAAATAAACGGTTTTCAACATGCCTAGAGGTAGCAATAGACGTATTCCCACGCTGATGCTCGAAGCGCAAGGAAACCTCAGGCTTCAACGCACTTTTTTGCAGTTTCGTATCGGCATCGGCAGCTAATATATCGGCGCGTGCAAGTAATATGGCAGGATTATTCGCCAGCGCTACCTGTTCTAACAACGACACATCGGCGTCAGTCTTGAGGGCAAACGGCTCACTCAAGCGCAGCTCTTCGGCTGTGATGGGGCGGCCAAATAGTGCTTCTAAGCTTGTTAATGCGATTGCCTCTGATGAGATCACTGTCGCTGCATCTGCATAATTCGATTGCAGTCGTCCTTTCGCCAGTAATAAATCACTAACTGTTGCGATGCCTGCCTCAGTTCTACGCTCAACCTGCTTTTTTAATTTCTCATGGACGGCGATACTCTTAGCCTGAGCAAGCCCTGTTAGGTGTGCTGTCAACCAATTTCCATAAGCTTCAACAATTTGTAGAGAAACATCTTCATAGGTTTGGGTTAGACTAGCATCCGAAGACGCAATGCCTGCCTCTACTGATTGCACTCCAGCAGCAATTTTACCGCCGGTATATAAAGGCTGACTCAGGCCTAAGCGAATCGCATAATCGTCCTTCCCAGCATAGTTAGGGTCTTCCTTAGATGCGTCGACACCATCAAGAGAAATTGAGGGTGTTGGGAAGTACTCCCATTTCGCTGCTTCCAGCCCTTTTAGATTGGCCGCTCGCAGATCTTTCTGCTGACTGATACTCGGATGATAGTTTAGAGCCCCTTTAATCAACTCTGGCACCCCAAGGGCGTTAGCAAATGATGGCGATAAAAGAGTGAGGAGAAATAGATAGGACTTAATAGCTCTCATGAGTCATTCCCTTTGATT
>DGKH01000007.1 GCA_002386945.1 Proteobacteria bacterium UBA4575 | reverse complement strand
ACTCAAGCTGCCATAGCCGATAGCAAGGACAATGCTCAACACCGCTAGCGCCATCAGCATCTCAATCAAGGTAAAGCCTGTCTGACGCACGAATACTTTCACTACTGCTTATCCCCACGACCAAAAAGTATACTGATAGCCTTTTTATTCGCGGCATCTTGTCTAAATGCCTGATAGCGAATAAACATCAGTTTGGAATCACTTGACTCGATCTCTTCCCTTTCTAATAACCACAGAGCACCCGCAAACTCGATCTCTGTTGTCTTGTTTAGAACACGCCTTTCTATACGATCCTGTGCATAGGCGTTTTTCAGTAACACACGGGCAAAGAACTTTTGATTCGCTAGAAGGCTATGGCTACTAGCAACAGATAAAGACTTGCTATAGCTAAACATCACTACAGAGATAATCACCAAGGCAAACAAAACCTCTAACAGGGTAAAGCCTCTATGCTTGTTATTAGTTTGAGCCATCACAACGCGTCCCAAGTTTTACGGATGTCTTGACTATTAAGTTCTCGCTTTAATCCTTTATCGACATAAAGCAGGCTAAGTTCAAAAGGTGATAGTTGCCCATCGCTAGAGAAGAAGACCTGAGGCTGTGTCACGTCATCTTTAGCAAGCTTGATGTCACGACCTTCAAGTTTGAGCTTAAATGTCGCTGGTGACCGCAATGTATGCTGTTTAAACAGTGCAGGGCGTTGTATACGTTGCCAATGATTGTTATCAAGACGAAAAAAGGCATAGGAATTCTGCCCAATGCCAAGCCCAAAATACCTCATCTCAAGTAGGGCCTGGCGACTAGCTTGCCGCATTAAATAGCTTAATCGTTGCTGTTCCTGCTTGAGTCGACGCGCATTGAGATCAGTATTCTGCGGCAAGGCATAACTGACCATGATGGCCAGCAAAGACAATACCAGGGCTAACTCAATAAGAGTAAAGCCTCGCTGGTTAAGTGCTTTGCTAGCAGTAGACATAATCTAGTCCAATTCCCAAAGGTTGATATCAGTATTATTTTTAGTCCCACCTATCTTGCCATCAGCACCTAGGGAGGTTAGATCGAAGTCACCGTGTTGCCCTGGGTAGACATAGAGATATAGATTGCCCCAGGGATCTTTTGGCACCTTCTTAAGATAGCCACCATCCTGCCAAGTAGCCGCTTTGACATCGGCAGGTTTGGTGACTAGTACCTTTAAGCCCTGAGCCGATGAAGGGTATTCATAGTTATCCAGACGGTATAATTGCAAGGCACTCTCAATCGAGCGCATATCCTGTTGTGCCTTTACTAATAAGGCTTGGTCTGCACGTTTAAGCACTTTAGGTGCGATCAGAGAGGCCAAAATGCCGAGGATCACGATAACTACAATCAATTCAATCAAGGTAAAGCCGCTGCTATGGTTTTTCTTCTTAGGCATTTGTTTAAGTCCTCTTATCAAGGTGGCTTAAGCCACTAATTCATTCAGTTCAAAGATGGGCAACATAATCGCGAGCACGATCAGCAACACCAGCACCCCCATAAATACAATCATCAGTGGTTCAAATAGGGCGAGTGATGTCGCCACAACCATCCTCATCTCTCGGTCTTGTTGATCAGCGGCGATCTGTAGTGATTGCTCTAATTTGCCACTGAGCTCTCCATTACTAATTAAATGCAGCATGATCGGCGGGAAACAGGCGGCGGCTTTTAAGGCTTGTGCAATGCTCGAACCTTCACGCACGCGCTCGGCGGCTTGTAACACAGCATTGCGAATCACTAGATTAGGCATAACCTGTGCGGCTACTTGAAAGGCGCTAACAACAGGCACACCGGAGCTACACAACATACTCAAGGTATGGGCGAAGCGGCTGCTGTTTATGCCTCGAATAAGGCGACCAATAAGGGGGAGCGCTAATAGGATGGCTTGGCTTTTTTGCTGGAATTTAGGCCGCTTTAAAAGGCGACTGATGAGGATGTAGCTAGCACTGATAGCCGCAATCAGATGCCAGGCATAATCTTGCAGAAAGGCACTGATAGCCAGTAAGCCTCGGGTCAACAGGGGTAGTGTTTGTTGCATATCAACAAACACCTGCACCACCTGTGGCACGACATAAGTCAGCAGGGCAATAATAACGAGTAAACAAATGACCACCAATAGCAGCGGATAGATCAAGGCTAAGATGATCGATTGCTGTAGTTCTTGCCGCTTATCGAGATAGTTTGCCAAGCGCTCCAGTGTTACATCGAGATAGCCAGATTTCTCACCGGCATCGACACTGGCTCGGTAGAGGCTATTAAAGCTACGCGGGTATAGAGCGAGAGATTCAGCAAAGTTATGCCCAGCGGTAATCGACGCACAAACCCCCAGTATGATCTTCTGAGCATGTTTTTTATCGGTTTGCTCAACACAGGCACGCAAGGTGTCATCCAGCGGTGTTCCGGCTTGGATCAAGGTTGACAGTTGGCGAGTGAACAGCGCGAGCTCTTTTATCGATAGGCTTTTACCCAGCCCCATAATCTGGCGTTTAAGCGGACGTTGTTTACCTTCGGAGGTGGTTAAGCTCAGTTGCAGTGGGATAAGTTCAAGTTCACGCATGTCTTGCCGTGCAGCCCGTTCACTGTTGGCCTCGATCAAGCCCTTCTTTTCTTTGCCTTTACTATCTAAAGCGATGTAATCATAAATAGGCATCAGCTATGGACCCTTGTGAGGTGAGTGTGCATCAATGTTCTCGAGTGACACGGAGGATTTCGGCTAGTGAGGTAACCCCAGCTAATACCAGACGGACACCGTCTTGCCGAATATTCGAGCTCATCGTTTCTGTGTGTAGCCGCAAGGTCTGCTCAGATTCGATGGCATGCACCATCGACTGCATGGTCTCATCCATAGCGATCCATTCGTAAATACCGATACGCCCTTGATAACCGCTGTTTTTACACTCGCTACAGCCTTCACTTTTATAATATTGAAGCTCATTTTGTGGGGCAATATTTGGATCTAAACTAAGTAATTTCTGATAACTTATGCTGTCGACAGCATGGGCACTACGACATTGTGAGCAGAGCCGTCTGACTAGGCGTTGTGACAACACCCCTAACAAGCTAGATGACAATAGGAAAGGTTCAACCCCCATATCACGCAGGCGTGTGATCGCTCCTACTGCGGTATTGGTATGCAGGGTTGAGAAGACCATATGTCCGGTCAGACTGGCTTGCACCGCGATCTGTGCCGTCTCGAAGTCTCGAATTTCACCGACCATGACGACATCAGGGTCTTGCCTGAGTATGGCGCGTAGCCCTCTGGCGAAAGTCATATCGACCTTGGTATTAACCTGAGTTTGGCCGACGCCATCGAGAAAGTATTCAATCGGATCTTCTACTGTCAGGATGTTGCGTGAGCTATTGTTCAACTCATTGAGTACCGCATATAACGTTGTAGTCTTACCTGAGCCTGTAGGACCGGTGACTAAAATGATGCCATGCGGCCTAGTAATGGCGTCGTTGATTGCACTATAGGTTTCTGTTGCCATACCTAAGGCATCAAGCTCTAAACAGCCACTGTGTTTATCCAATAAGCGCATCACCACTCGTTCACCATGCCCAGAGGGCAGGGTAGAGACGCGCACATCGACTGGACGGCCAGCAATCCGCAGGGAGATGCGACCGTCCTGTGGTAGACGTTTCTCGGCGATATCTAACTGCGCCATCACTTTAATCCGCGACACAATAAGCTTTCCAGTATTTCGGGGTGGTTGCAGGATTTCACGCAACACACCATCGATACGCAGTCGTATAGAGAGCCGTTGTTCGAACGGTTCAATGTGTATATCAGAGGCATTCTCACGGATCGCTTGCGTTAACAGCGCATTGATTAGACGAATAATCGGTGCATCGTCTTTCATCTCCATCAGGTCTTGCGGTTCGGGCAGAGATTCAACCAGACTGGCGATATCCAAGTCTTCGCCAAAGTCTTCCATTTCTTCCAAAAAGTTATTCTTTGAGCGGTCGTTGTAATGCGCTGCCAGCAAACGCTCAAAGTTATCATCCTCGACCGTCTCAAACTTTGGAGTACAGCCTAAGAAGCGGGTGATCTCATTGATAGTGGCTACTGTGATCTGGCGTTTACGATAAACCAATAGCGCTGGGGTTTGATGCGTTGCAGTGTCTAAGGGATCAGTTTGTACGGTCACCAAGACACCGTGGTGCTTGGCGTAGCTGTAGGAGGGTAGCTGTAGGTTTAACATGAATAGCGTTTCCTCATCACTGGATATGCCGATAACCCAGTGGCCCGGAACTGCTACGCTGATTAGATGTCGGTTCGAGTGACGGCGTGATAGTGCCTTCTGCTGGTCTCTCTTGCGGCTTGAGTAAGTTGCTATTGTTTGTAGCGTTTATATCAGGTAGACGTGTCAGCTCTCTCTCTTTCAACCCACGATCTTTCTCTTTAGATCGAATACGCTCCTCACGGAGTACGCTGTATTTTGCATTAGTTTGCAGATTTCGGTGCGAGGCATCACGTAAGATCACAGGATGAATAAACACCATCAAGATTTGTTTGCTTTTAGTCTTGCTGGTGCTCTGAAATAGGCGACCTAAAATTGGGATACTGCCTAACAGCGGTGTTCGGGTGACGGTTTCTTTTTCGTCATTTTGATTTAAGCCGCCTAAAACTAAGATTTCATCATCATCAACAATCACCGAGGTACTGATCTTGCGCTCATTGGTAATTAGGTCGGTGGCAACAGTCGAACTAGAAAGACTTGAGCTCTCTTGTTCTATTGAAAGTCGAATACTGCTGCCATTATTTATTTGTGGTGTGATCTTGAGTGTTAAACCAACGTTTTGGCGTTTAATGGTCTGAAACGGATTAACGCTATTATTGTCTTCACCTGTATTAGTGTATTGGCCAGTGACAAAAGGCACATTTTGCGCAACAACAAATTTAGCTTCATGGTTATCTAGCGTAACTAGGGTAGGTGTTGAAAGGATATTAGTTGAAGAATTACCTTCCAAGGCCTTTAATAAAACACCCCATTGATTCTTTCCCGTGAGGTTAGCTAGTCCAAGGGAAAGTCCTTTGCCCGCTGCGGTTGGATTGTTGACCGCATTAGTCAGAGCACCATTACCTAACGATGAAATACCGGGGCCTAAGCGGTTGTTTCCCAATACTCTGCCAAAAAATCCCTCGGCACCTAATTCACGCAGAAAATCACTATTCACCTCAGCAATAATCGCTTCCACCAAAACCTGTGCGCGACGTAGATCTAGCTGGTTAATAATGCTGCGAAGCTCAGCAAAACGTGGGGCAGGGGCGGTAATGATCAAGGCGTTAGTCGTTTCATCCGCTTGAATAGCAACCTTCTGATTGGTTCCACTTAATGGGCTGTTTGAGCTGCCTTCTTGTTTTGATTGACTGATATCGGTTAGTAATGCCGCTAGGTCTTTAGCCTTTGCGTATTGTAAAAATACCACCTGTGTATTACCGCTGTTTTCTATTGGCGTATCTAGATGTGCAATCAATGACCGCAGCTGCATCCGTGTCGATAAATCACCAGAGAGCAAAAGACTATTGGTTCTTTGATCGGCGGCGATCTGCTTAGTGTTACCTGATGCATTAGTGGTGTTTAACTGCATACGTTGGATTAAGTCAGAAACATCATTAGCAATCGCATGCTCTAAGCGGATCACCTCAACCTCACCGCTGTTAGGTAAATCGATCTTCTTAATAATCTCACTAATACGCATGACATTGGCTGCACGATCAGTAATCAGCAGCAGTTTGCTATTCGGGGGGCTGACGATAAAGGCTTGCTGTGGCATCAATGGTCGGATGATCGGCACTAGGGCATTCGGTGCAATATGCTCTACCTTGATAATGCGTGTGACCAACTCATCCATCGTTCCCGGTTCACTCTCATTATTAAAACCGATCGGGCTCTGTAAAGCGTTACCTTCTGGCAAGATCTTAATCACATCACCCAGATCAACCGCAGCAAAACCATGCACCTGCAAGACCGAGAGAAAGACCTGATAGAGTGCTTTCTCATCAATCGAATGTGCAGAAATAACCGTCACCTGACCATTCACGCGCGGATCAACCACAAAATTTTTGCCGGTAATCTCAGCTACTGTCTCAACCAAGGAATGAATATCGGTTTGCTTTAAATTTAAGGTAACTTGTTTGGCGAAGACCGTATTAAGCATGGTCAAAAGGACACTACCAATAATGAGTGCACTTAACTGAGTCAGCATTCTGTTAACTAACATCGTATTCAATGACTCAACGGGTTCAAGGGTAGGGGCTCGGTTGTGCGATCACTGGAGGCCTTAGATTCAAGCTTGCGTTGCTGTTTTGAGCGCAAATCTAATAAGTTTCTCGGCAACGCCAGTTTTAAAATCCTACCTTGACCCCGTAGTAAGACATGATCGGTCAATACTTTATCTAGGGTGTAGCCCTCCAATACCTCATCTTCCGCGGCAAATAGATGCACGCCATTAGCAGCCGTAGCAATCAAGGCGAGGCCTTTGCCATCGTCGTAGCTGAGCAAGCCTTTCAATGCCAGATCCAGATTGCTGTCTTCAATAAGGGTCGCCGATACTTTCGGTGTGGTTGGCGTCATAGGGGGCTGTAACTGAGTTTCTATCCCCGTTTCAGACCTCACTAGCCCGAACAAATGCCAGCTAGACAGGGCATAGGCCATATCGGCAAGCGCGGTCGTCCTATCTGGCTGGCCCTGAGGCTGAATATTATGTGCGGTGGGCATGAGGAGTGGGGCAGAGCTATTAATCTCCTTAGGCAGCCACTGATTCAGCA
>DGKH01000015.1:30884-35888 GCA_002386945.1 Proteobacteria bacterium UBA4575 | reverse complement strand
TGAAATATTGTCTTTAGCAGGCGCAAAAAAGCCGCGCGTCACTACCGGTAGCAAATAGGCCATATTCAATAAGGTACTAATAATAAAGGCGATCGCAACCCAAAAATACTCAGCCTGTAAGGCGCCGTCGAGTAAAAACCATTTACTCCAAGACCCTGCCATCGGCGGTAGACCAATAATACTCAGTGCGGCTATTGTGTAAGCAATAAACGTAATCGGCATCGCTTTGGCTAGGCCATCAAGCTCACTGACCTTAGTCTTTTTTGCTGCAGTATAAATAGCGCCTGCACAAAAAAATAAAGTGATCTTGCCAACGGCATGCGTAGCCATATGCATGCTTGCGCCAGCGATGCTGCTGGCAGTCGCGAGGGCTGCGCCCAAGACAATATAAGAAAGCTGGCTGACGGTTGAATAGGCTAGGCGGGCCTTTAAATTATCCTGTGTCAGTGCGACTAATGAGGCCAACAGCATGGTCGCTGTCGCCACCCAAATAATAAGTGTACTGGCACCACTGCTGCTGAGTAGATCAATGCCAAAGACATAGACAGTGATCTTAAGCACACAGAAAACTCCCGCCTTCACCACTGCCACCGCATGCAACAAGGCACTGACTGGTGTTGGTGCGACCATGGCAGAAGGTAGCCAACGATGGAAAGGCATCAAGCCAGCCTTACCGACACCGAAGGCGAATAGGGTATAGAGAACGATCAAGGCCTCTTTTGGCATCTGTTCCTGTAAGAAGCCATCGCGCACAAAATCAAGCTCGCTAGTACTTCCCCAGACCCACAGGATAGCGATTAAAAAGAAACCGATAGAAGTGCTTAAGAGTAAGCCTAGATAGGCCCTGCCACCATTACGGGCTGCTTCATTGCCTTTATGTGTGACCAATGGGTAGGTGCTGAAGCTTAAGATCTCATAAAAGATAAACAGGGTCAGCAGATTGGCCGCAAAGGCAATGCCCATAACGGCAAAAATGGCGATACAAAAACAAAAATAAAAGCGCGCTAAATGTTTTTCATTATTGGCATTCATATAGCCAATCGCGTACAGCGTCGTGACTAAAAACAAGCTAGAGGCGATACCGGAAAAGAGTAGGCCTAAAGGCTCTAAATGAAATGCCAATGGAATCGAGTCAATCAGTGAAAACGGGCTGATGTTAGTAAAATATGCCGTCTGACCCAAATCAAATAGGCGTAGGGTATTCCACAGTAGTACAGCAGCGGTGCCGATAAAGACTAATTCAAAGGCGCGTCGATGCTGGTGTAATAAAGCGATCAGGCAGGCGCCGATGACAGGGATGGCAAAATTCAGATAGAGGCTATTGGCTAACATCATGGCGTATTACTGTAGGACCTTAGCTGCAGCTTTGGCCGCTTGCACAGGGAAGTCAGAGTTAATACCAAAATAGAGGGTACTGAGTAAGACTATCCAAGTGAATGGTAGTAAGGCACCTATTGGTTGTTTATTGGCAACTAGTGCAGCACTGGGTTCGCGAAAGAAAAGATGTTCTACCACACGCCAAACATAGATAAGCGCTAGCAATGAACTGAATACAATAATCGCAACCAGCCACCAATGGCCTTGCTCTATGACTGCTGATACCAGGAACCACTTGCTGATAAAGCCAGAGGTTAAAGGAATACCAATCAAACCCAGTCCGCCAAGGACAAACGCCATGCCAACCCAAGGCATAGTGCGGCCGGCACCATTCAAATCGTCTAGGCGCATCGATGGGGTTCTAAATAGGAAACAAGCCATGGTCATAAACAAAGCGCCTTTAATAAAGGCATGGTTAAACAGATGCAGAATACTGGCGATGAGACCGACATCACTAAGCAAAGAGATACCCAAAGTCATATAACCAATCTGGCCGAGGCTAGAGTAGGCCAACATCTTTTTCACATCCTGCTGAAAAATAGCATTCAGTGAGCTGATAACGATAGCCAATATTGATAATGGCATGAGGATGTAATGTAGCTGCAACACCTCGAATGAAAACTCAAAACCAAAGACGGTGTAGAACACACGATAAAGTAAATACAGTGCCACCTTGGTTGCAGTAGCCGCAAGAAACGTACTAACTGCAGATGGGGCATAGGCATAAGCGCCAGGTAACCAATGGTGTAATGGAAATAATGCAAGCTTGAGAAAGATGCCGATAGTGAAAAAGGCAAAGGCTGCATGCACGCTATGAAGATGACTTATCTCAGGGATGCGAGCTTGTAGGTCAGCAATGTTTAAAGTGCCTGTTTGCATATACAGCAAACCGATACCGATCAAAATAAAAGTTGCACCGATGGTGCCCATGATCAGATATTCAAAAGAGGCAGTCAGTGCCCTGCGGTCTCGACCTAATGCGATTAAAGCATAAGCAGAGAGTGAGCTAATCTCTAAAAAGACAAAAATATTAAACGCGTCAGCGGTTGCGACTATGCCTAGCAGCCCGGTTAAGCAAAGTAAAAATGCAGTATAGAAAAGCCCCTGTTTATGTTTTGGGATCTCAATCGCTATGCTTCGCTGAAATGCGCTTAGAGTGATTGCTGCCATCGCACTGACTAGAAGTAAAACAAAAGCAGCTAAGGCATCAATATGATACTCGATACCCCAAGGTGGTTGCCAGCCACCGATCTCATAGCGAATGCTGCCACCTGTCTGGACTTCTAGAAATAAAGACAGTGACATGGCAAATACCAGCCATGCCACAGTAGTGGCAAACAGCCAGCAGGCCTTACTGTGATTAATTAGGCTACAGATGGGGGCTGCTATCAGTGGCAGCACGACCTGCAGTATGGCGAGATGGTGAGTCATTACTCTTGGTCTAACTCTTGTTGTTCAATTTCATGTTCATCTAAGGTCTTGTAGCGACGATTGATATTGACGATCAATGCTAAGCCGACAGCGGTGGTCGCTACGCTAACAACAATGGCCGTTAGAATAAGAACATGTGGTAATGGATTGGAGTAGACCGTATAGGCATCACTTAAGATAGGTGCTGTGCCACCATCAACCTTACCCATTGATATGAATAGAATAAAAACAGAGGTCTGAAATATGTTGAGACCAATCATTTTTGTAAACAGATTGTTATGCGCTATGACGATGTAGAAGCCGATCGCCATGAGCAAGATTGCAATCCAATAATTATATAAACCGCTGAGCATACTTAGGCGCTACTTAAAGTGAGTAAAGGCATAAAAGATAGAAAGCATGACCGAGGTGACGGTGAGACCAACACCCAGTTCAACCCAAAAAATACCCCAATGCTGACCATGCAGAGGGTCATGCGCGAGCACATTATAGTCGAGGAAGTTTGCCCCTAAGAACATGCTGGCAACACCCACACCTGCGTACAGTAATAAACCTGATGCAGCGAGTATGCGTGCCAAGCGCATAGAGAAGACTTGTTCAGCCTTGGCCTGGCCCTCGATTAAAGCATATAAGATGAGGCCACTAGCAAAGAGGACACCGGCTTGAAAACCACCACCCGGACCATAGTCTCCATGGAATTGCACATAGAGTCCGAACAACAAGATCACAGGGATTAAAAGAAAGCTTGTTTGCTTAATGATCGGATTATTTTTCACGATCAATCTCCTGGTCTTCTTCTCGTCTCAGCAACAGCAGTAATACAGCGATCATGGCAGTAAATACCACAGCCACTTCACCTAAGGTATCAAAGCCTCGATAACTGGCGAGTACCGACGTAACAATATTAGGTATGCCTATTTCACTGCCACTCTGTTCTATATAACGTGATGCAACATGTGTCTGAGCTGGAGAGTTGGGGTCACCAACATAAGGCATGTCGGAAGTCGCATAAAGCAATGCAGCCGCTGTCAGGCTGACTGTAATCAAGGCGATTAATTTATTTTTTTGTTTCAGCACTTGGCGCTTACCAGTGACCGCAAAGGCGCTGAGGAATAATACGCTAGAAATACCTGCACCCACCGCCGCCTCGGTGAAAGCAACATCAACCGCATCTAGCACTACAAAAATTACCGCTGATAGAAGGCTGTAGATTGACCCCAACATAATGACTGAGAGCATGTTGCGCATAAAGATAATGGCAACTGCGGTGATTGTTAGCAGACTGAGTAGAAAGATAATAATGAAATCTTCCATTACTTATCATCCCCAGTGATTTGTTTTGGTTCTTCGTTGATTGCGGTGTTCACTAGTGCATGGATTGCAGTTGGCCCAGTCAATAATAAGAAGGCCAAGATGAACAGTAGTTTAATCGTGATCAGGCTGAGACCAGCCTCTAGAATCAGTCCAGATAGAATAAGGATTGCACCTAAGGAGTCGATCAGGCTGGCAGCATGCGTGCGGGTAATAAAATTTGGCATGCGCAATAAGCCTAAGGCACCAATCAGACAAAAAATACAGCCGAGCCCAATTAATAGAGTGCTGAGCATGCCGAGCAACATCTCAATCATGTCTCATCTCCATCGTGCCCTAGATCGTCAAAGCGATGTAGCTTTAACAAGGCGACTGTGCCAATAAAGTTGATCATGGCATAGACAATGGCGATATCTAAAAACTCCGGGCGTTGATTAAAAAATCCATAGAGCGAAATCATCAACACAGTCGCCGTACTAAAAGTATTGATTGCTAGGATGCGATCAAACAATGAGGGGCCGATACAAGTGCGGATGAGTGCAATTAACATCACGATCATAATCGCGACTAGGGCAGCAGCAATCATGCTTTACCCTCTAGCTTGCATACCTGTTTATCAATGCTGCCTGCGCGTACACCTTCGGCAGTGGTATCACTGAGTGCATGTACCAAGATCTCTTTATCCTTAATATCGACACTGATTGTGCCGGGTGTCAGGGTAATGCTGTTGGCATGTACAGCTAAGCCGCTATCACTTTTCTGTTTGGCTTGGTAACGCAAAGTCTGTGGCTGAATAGGCAGCTTCGGATTCAGGATCAAGGCTGAAACATACAGATTAGAGTGCCAGATCTCTTTAAATAAGAAGGGTAAGTAGCGTGGTAATCG
>DGKH01000015.1:28168-30806 GCA_002386945.1 Proteobacteria bacterium UBA4575 | reverse complement strand
CAGTAGATTGGTCTTCAAAAATCCAGATAACAATAGCCAAATCAGAAACAATAGGCTGGTGCTTAGGCAGAATTTTATGAACATAGCTTGGGCGAAGTAAGAGAAGATAAAAATATCCGTCCAGAGTACCCAAGCGTCGACGTGGGTTCAAGCAAGTCCATTAGTTTTTGGCCTGAAGTTGGTCAAAACAATGGTCTAAGCCAGCCTGTAGATTGGAGTAACATAGTACTGGCTGGAGTAACAATTGCATCTTAGTGATATCGAGTCTCCGCGCTTCCTTAATAAAGGACAACATGGAGGGTGAAAGTTCTGTATCGGCAGTATCCAGAGAGACGGCTTCTGGACGTTCTAGCTGGGCACGGTCAGCGATTGAAAAGTAAAAATCAGTCATGCTACTAGGACTGCCATCGGCGACATTAAAAATCTCATTGCAGCGCTCAGCCAACATGGCTGCCAAACAAACACGGGCTAAGTCGTCGACATGGATGCGATTACTGTAAGGCGCCTGCTCCGGATCAATCACCTTGATGGCAGATAAGCGATGCAGGGGTAAGCGTTCTGCACCATAGATGCCGCCAACGCGTAGGATTTGGTATTCGCAGTTATATTTTTCACAAAATGCTAGTAAGCAGTGTTCGGCATATACACGACGTTTTGCCCTTGCTGTTATGGGCTTGAGTTCAGCGTCTTCATTGACCCAGTCTCCGGCGCAATCACCATACACTCCAGAGGTGCTGATGTAGACGATACGGCGAGGTATGGCGTCTTTACAACGAGCTAAAAAGTTGACCATGCGTTGGTCACTGTCGTCTGTTTTTGGTGGAGGCGCAAAGTAATAGATATCTTTTGTCTGGGTATCCAGTGTGTCGAGTTCACTGGCCTGGTCAAAATCAACACGCTGTGTTGGCATGTCTAAGGCTAGTGCCAAGTCTTCACTCTGGCTACTCTGCATTAGGCAGAGTGCCTCTTCCTGTTGTTCCACTAGCTGTGGGATCAAGGCGCGGCCGAGGAAGCCACAGCCAGCAATAATAATATTCGACTTCATTTTTTTGAGAGTAACTCTTCGTTGGCTAATGTTAGGCCAAGTTTGGCATATTCACGCGCTTGCACAGGTTGTTCTAATTGCTCATGTGCTCGTACCAAGTCGGCATAGCTGGCGATGTTGGGCTTAATGTCTAAGCTCTTACCTAAGTACTGGATGGCTGTTTTCGCATCACCCTGGGCTAACTGCAAATGACCGATCAGCTGCAATAAAGTTGCCTGATGTGGTCGCTGATGCAGCCATTGTTCTAGCTGTTGGATACGTTGATGGCTGTTCTCTAAATTTAATCGCGCATAACTTTTCAGTAACTCATCATCCCAATGCGTATTTAATTCTTGGCTAATGATTTGTTCTGCTTGCAGATCATTTTCAGCATCTATCAAGGCGCTGCAATAGAGCCGTAATAGTGTTTGCTGAGACCTAATAGTGCTGGAATATTTCTTCCATAACTTAGTCAGTTTTTCTTGGTCACGATTACGCACAAAATCAGCCATTAACCAAGTGAGTGCAGCACTTAAGCAGTGCTCAACCTGCTCATGACTTTTAGCATGCTGTTGCAGTTTTTCCAGTAGAGACTGCAAGGCAACACTGTCATGATTCTGCATAAAACCCTGCGCCTTAGTGATCAAGGTGTTGGGTGAATCTGGGTTGCTATCTTCTAATAGGTTGAGGGCTTTAGCTGGTTGTTGTTGTACGACTAGTTGTGCTTCTAATGAGTTTGCAATGGCACGGCCATTATCGGTGTTACGCAAAAGACCTAAATGTTTTTCAGCGGCCTGGCTATTGCCGGCCAACTGCGCGTAATGCCAAGCTAAGACATGTTGTAGTCGTGGCACCGGACTGGTGGCGCTGTGTTTGGTGACGATACGTAAAGCTGATTTCCATTGTTTTTGTTCTGCCGCCAATTGCGCATTTTCTAATGACTGTAGTGTTTCAAACAGACGCTTATGTTTGATCCGCACTTGTAATCTCGCAGGCAACTGCACGATGGTTGTGATGATGCGCAGGACGATATGCAAGATTAAAAATAAAGCGATAGCAGCAAAATAAAAGTAAACCAATTCAATCTCTGCAGACCAAGCACCATGACTGATTACTGCGCTGCCATTTTCACCCATGATGAAAAGGCCACCAGCAGCCACTAATAAGCTAAGCAGTAAGAGTATTATTAAGGAGTACTTCATAAGGCTTCTCGATCAGCTGTTGCTTCTTCTTTTATTGGGTTGCCGCTATCTACTGAAAGTTTTTCTAGCAGTTTATAAGGGGCTGAAATATCAGGTAAGTTTGGTTCTAGACTAATGCCAGATAGTTTTTTAATGGCTTCAATCAGCTTAGGGTTTGAGTCTAGCTGTGGCTCCTTGGTCAGCCAGTCTATAGCGCTTTCCAATTGTTGCTTAAATAGGGCGTCGTTACGACTACTGACGGCAAATTTTGCAGTGACCAATTTTTCTTGGATGAACTGAAAAGAAAAAGTGAGTTCTTGTTCTGCTGAAAAAGGCAATGGTGTCTGCGTATGCTGGCGTAGTTTTACATTTTGATTCAGCATGGTTTTAGCGCGGTCCATAGTCTCTTCAAGAAAACTACGATCAGCGGTCT
>DGKH01000015.1:14601-28052 GCA_002386945.1 Proteobacteria bacterium UBA4575 | reverse complement strand
CTGGGTAGCTGGTTAGTTTCTGTAGCTGCTGTGCAATCAGCTTTCGCAGTGGCAGCAAGTCTGTCTGGTTAATTTCACTTAAGCGATTGTCGGTAGTCTCTAGTGCCGCTATAGCACCCTCGATATCGCGGTCGAGTAGTAGGCGATGTTGTGCAATGCGCAGAATGTATTGCAACTCTTTCAGTCGCCAGCCGCGTTGATCTTGATGCAAGACATCGCTGTTGTTCTGTATCTGTTGTTCTAATTTCTGGTTGTTCGCATTAAGCGCAAGTAACTCAGTGCTGAGTTTTTTATTGGCCTCACCACTTTGTTCTATTTGGTTTTGTATCTGTTGTTGAAATTCGGCTAATTGTTTTTTTTGTGATGCCGCAAATAGGTCTTGTTGTCGCTCAGTATCGGTCTGCAGCGCTTGGCTGCCAGTATTGATTTTTTGCCATAGGAAATAATTAGCCGTTAATGCAGCTAAGCCCAGTATCAGACTAAGTAATAAGGCAAGCGTTAGGCTAAGGCTGACTAAGCTGGTTTTACCAATATTATTCTTAGCGACCGGATCTTCTCTTTTCGAGTCTTTTACTGTGGGTGTCTTTTTTGATGGATCGGTTACTTCTGTCTGTTTAGCATCAGTCATCAGTGTTCACCCAGTTGAGTAAGGTCTTGATCATGCTGTCATCCCTAGGGTTAGCTGCAACTAGTGGTGTCTTACTAAAGCCAAGAGTTTTTATATGAGCAGCAATGTTCTCATGCCCAACGATAGTCTGAGTTTGTAATAATTGCTGTTTCTCTGCTTCTATGGTCAGTTGTACCAGATTATCTGCTACTTCATTACTGGTGATGAAAACAATGTCACCTTCAGCACTGTACTGGCATTTAGGCAGGATGCGTTGATAGGTCTCTAAGTAATGCACGATGGCGCCGCGTGCTTGTAATGTTTCATACAATAATTCACGACCACCGCGACCCCGTACGATCACTATCTGTTTGCCTTCGACTGCCTGTAAGTCAGGCAGTTGTAACAGGCCTTCGCTACTGAAGTCATACTCGGGAAACGTTACCGCTGTCACACCCTGGTCATATAAGGCATTAGCTGTTGCACTGCCGACGCAGAAAAACTGCGGAGGCGTGACTAGTGCCTGCATTTTTGAGTAACCAAAGCGCACGGCATTGGCACTGATAAAAATAACGGCATCTAGTTGTTGTAAGTCTAACGCTGAGTTGCTGTCATCGGCATAGGCCTCTAGTGCAATGCAGGGGCGTGTAATAACAGTGGCGCCGAGCGCACTCAAGGTCTCACTGAGATCCTGATTCTGACCATCAGGACGTGTCACCACGACCTTTAACTGTGCAAGCAGATTAGCGTTTTTCATGGTTTAAGAACCGCGCATAGAATACTGCGTTAGCGTAAGCGGGCGAGCAAAGATTCACCGCCATTTGCAAGTAACTGAGCTACCACCTGCTGGCAACTGTCTTGCCAGTCATCGATAGGTGATTGATGTTGTGCGCAAATTAAGGTGCCAGTCTCAGGGTCACCAATTAATGCACGTAAGTTCATCTGCCCTTGATCGATTGTGGCATGGGCGGCTATAGGTAAATGACAGCTCGCTTCTAAGGCGGTACTGATCATGCGCTCAGCATTCACACAGAGTGCAGTCTCTGGGTGATGGAGGCTGGCAAGATAGTCACGGGTTGCCTGATCCTGGTCGCGGCATTCAATACCAATCGCCCCTTGGCCAATCGCTGGCAGGCTGTGATCGATCGATAAAAATTCACGAATGCGCTCACCGAAACCCAAACGCTTGAGGCCTGCGCTGGCAAGAATGATAGCCGCATATTGGCCATCATCTAATTTCTTTAAACGTGTATTCACATTGCCGCGTAGAGGGATAATTTTTAGATCGTTACGGATGGCGCGCAGTTGGCATTCACGTCGGGCACTAGAGGTGCCGACGACCGCACCTAGTGGCAGCTCATCGAGTGAAGCGTAGTCATTTGAGACAAAGGCATCGCGTGGATCTTCGCGTTTTAAAATGGCATGTATGCCCAAATGCTCGGGTAGCTTGTAGGGCACATCTTTCATCGAATGCACCGCGATATCGGTCTTATTCGCCAATAGACTGGTTTCTAATTCTTTAACAAACAGGCCTTTGCCACCTTCACTCGCGAGAGAGGCATTTAGGAATCGGTCACCTTCAGTGGTCATGCCGACCAAGCCAACAGTGAGTTGTGGGTGATTTTGACGCAGCAAGCGTGACACTTCGTTGGCCTGCCATAAGGCAAGCTGACTTTCGCGGGTAGCAATTTGGATTTTAGGCATCAGGTTTTTATACTCTAGGATGAACGCGCAGTTTAACCGATAGAGCGGGAAATCTAGCAGGTTTTCAGGTGTTTGCGAAATGTTGTGGCTTGGTGCATGCAGTTGACTACCACTGGTGTGTATTTTAGCTAAGGAATGCGGTCTATTTCAGCTGTTCTCGGTTTGTATAATGAATGAAACACCAGTGACTCAAACATTTATGCCCTGTTGCCTGCTGTGGGATGTCATTTGCGGCTGACGGCTTAGGCTTAAACTTCGATCCAGCCCCACTTTGTTCACGGCTGGGTGCTATAATTTGCCCAAATTAATAGAGGAACTCCGATGTCCGAAAAAGCCAGTAAGCCTTGGGGCGGCCGTTTCCAAGAATCTACCGATGCCTTTGTAGAGGCTTTTACCGCTTCGGTACAGTTCGATCAGCGCATGTATGCGCAGGATATCGAAGGTTCGCAAGCCCATGCACGGATGCTTCAGAGCATCGGTGTGCTCAGCGATGATGAATGTCAGCAGATCCTTAGTGGTTTGGATGAGATCCGAGCAGATATTGAGGCCGGTAACTTTGATTGGCGTGTAGATCTTGAAGATGTGCACATGAATATTGAAGCGGCCTTGGTTGCCAAGATTGGCGAGCCCGGCAAGAAATTGCATACCGGACGCTCTAGAAACGATCAGGTAGCAACCGATATTCGACTCTATTTGCGCTCACAAGCGACCCAGATCGATGCCGAGCTGAAGCGCTTACAGCAGGGCATCTTACAACTGGCTGAGGCTGAACATGCGACTCTAATGCCAGGTTTCACGCATTTACAGGTAGCTCAAGTGATTACCGTTGGGCACCATCTATTGGCTTGGTTTGAAATGATACGACGTGATCGTCAGCGTTTGGCCGACTGTATGCAGCGTATGAATACCCTACCATTGGGTTCGGCGGCACTGGCCGGAACACCTTTCCCACTAGATCGCGAAATGGTGGCGGATGCCTTAGGTTTTAGTGCAATCAGTCGTAATTCGCTAGATGCCGTCAGTGATCGTGACTTTGCTATCGAATTTTGTTCTTTTGCCTCAATATTATTGATGCACCTCTCACGTTTTTCCGAAGAATTGGTGCTATGGACCTCGCAACAGTTTGAATTCATTGAGTTACCAGATCGATTTTGTACCGGCTCATCGATCATGCCGCAAAAGAAAAACCCTGACGTGCCAGAGTTGGTGCGTGGTAAGAGCGGACGTGTCTTTGGCAACCTGATGTCACTGCTAACCCTGATGAAGTCACAGGTTTTGGCCTACAACAAAGATAACCAAGAAGATAAAGAGCCCCTATTCGATACCATCGATACGGTTCTAGGTTGTCTGCGGGCCTATGCCGATATGCTGCCTAACATCCAGTTTCAGCGTGAAAATTTAGCCGCGGCCTTGAGCCGGGGTTATGCAACGGCAACTGATTTGGCCGATTACTTAGTGGCTAAAGGCGTTGCTTTCCGTGATGCGCATGAGATTGTCGGTCGTGCTGTGCGTATCGCGATTGATGCTGGTGTTGATCTATCTGAGCTAGAGTTGAGCCAGTTACAGGATATTTCACCGATGATAACCGACGATGTCTACAAAGTACTCCAGGCTGAGGGGTCGGTAGCCTCTAAGAATGTGTTTGGTGGTAGCAGTCCAGCGCAGGTTATGGCGCAGATTAAGCTGGCACGTGAAGAATTAAACTAGGCCTTAGCCTTATCTCTCGGCATAGATCTAAGGTCTCTGCCGAGAGCCTCTACTCGAGTCATATACTGGCCACTGCTTAAGCGGCCATACGTTTTAGCATCCACGTGCGAATATCATCTAACTCCTGCACACACAGATTGTGCGCAATCGGGTAGTTATGCCATTCGACCTGTGCGCCGAGTGTGCCCAATTCATCACGTAGCATTTCCCCAACATGCGGCGCTAGGATGTCATCTAGATCACCGTGGCCAATAAAGATATGTTGCTGGCTTAAATCAGGCTTAGGCCCGGTCTGTAGCCGTTTACGTAAGGGTAAATAGGTCGACAAGGCGATCACACCGGCATATTGATGCTGGCTGTAGAGCATTGTATGCAGCGCCAAAGCACCGCCTTGAGAGAATCCAGCGAGGAGGATGCGGTCGCGAGGTATTAATGGAAATTTATCGGCAATTAAGGCCTCTATCGCCTGCATGCCCGCCTCAATACCTGCCTCATCTTCTTCTGCATCCATGCTTAAGTCATAGATGTCATACCAAGCGGGCATGGCCATACCTTGGTTGATAGTGACCTTTTGTGTCGCTGCATGGGGAAAGCAGAAGTGCGCACGTAAGCCCTCCGGCAGATTTAAATGTTCGGGTATATTTTGGAAGTCATGTCCATTGGCGCCTAGGCCATGTAGCCAGATCACGGCCATATTGGGATCATCCGACATAATGCGGTCTAGGCTTTCGAGTTTTTGCATTGATTACTGTCCTGCTGCGAAGGTTCTAAGGCTATATTATCTGCTAGCGCAGATCGTTATAATCGAAACAATTATCTTATTATAAAGAAAAAGGATTCCCACCTTGAAGCTGAATTTATGCGCCGTACTGATTTGTTTGTGCACAATGCTCGAAGGATGTGGGCAAATGGGTGAACTTTACCTACCGAGTGAAGAGCCTGTTGAAGAAGAGGCGAAGTAAGCCCTCTATTATGAGATCTCACTGGATAAGACGAGATCTGATCAACCCCGATTATTAAACCCCAGCTTACACCTAGGACAAGCCGTGTCTCAGTTTCCTGAATTTGAATATCGACAACAGCAGCTCATGATCGAAGATTGTGCCATTAAGGATTTGGCAGATGAATTTGGTACGCCGCTATATATCTACTCAAAAAAAGCACTACAGCAGCGTTGGCAAGAACTACAAAATGCCTTTTCCGAAACATCATTTTTGCCATGTTTTGCGGTCAAGGCCAATTCGAATCTTGCGATTTTGCAGTTACTTGCTTCATGGGGTGCAGGCTTTGATATTGTCTCTATTGGTGAACTTGAGCGGGTGCTACAAGCGGGTGGTGACGCAGCTAAGGTCATGTTCTCTGGTGTCGCAAAACGTGAAGATGAAATCCGTCGAGCGATACTGGCAGGGATAGGCTGCATCAATGTTGAGTCGGCTTATGAGTTGCAACAAATCAGAACGATTGCAGCAGAATTACAGATGCAGGCGCGGGTTTCATTGCGTATCAATCCTGATGTAGATCCCAATACCCATCCCTATATCTCGACCGGCCTGAAAGAAAGCAAGTTCGGTATTGCCGTAGAGCGTGCCTTGCCGCTGTACTTGGAGCTGCGTGATGATCCTTGGGTAGAAGCGGTAGGTGTCGATTGTCATATCGGTTCACAGATTACCGAGAAAGAACCTTTCTTGGATGCGGCGCAACATGTCTTCGCCCTGGTCGCGCAATTGGAGCAGGCTAGTATAACGTTGAAGCACATTGATCTTGGCGGTGGCTTTGGCATTTGCTATGACGATGAGCAGGCACCACCGTTCAGCGATTATGCAGCAGCGATACAACCATTTTTCACCGACACAACGTATCAGTTGGTGTTAGAACCTGGCCGATCGATTATTGCCAACGCGGGTGCCTTGATCACGCGCGTCGAACATATTAAACCGACTGAGTCGACCACCTTTGCTTTGATCGATGCAGCAATGAACGATTTGATTCGCCCAGCCTTATATAAGGGTTGGCATAAATTACTACCAGTGACTGAACAGCCAGAACGTACCAGCAAAACATATGATGTGGTTGGTCCGGTCTGTGAGAGTGGTGATTTTTTTGCTAAAGGACGTGAACTGCCAGAGCTGATGCCTAGTGATTTGCTAGCGGTGATGTCTGCTGGTGCCTATGCCATGAGTATGGCGAGCAACTACAATTCGCGCCAAAGGCCTTGTGAGTTATTGGTTGATGGTGATCAGGTACACATGATTCGAAAGCGCGATAACCTTGAACAGTTGTGGGAAAATGAGATTAAGCTGGATCTCTAACAACTCTAAGGTGAGCTGCTAGTGTTAGGCTTAGAGCAGCAAAAAGAACTCTTACTAGAGTCGAAGACTATTGCTCTAGTTGGCCTATCGCCAAAAGTGCAACGGCCAAGCTACCAAGTTGCAACAGCCATGCAACAGTATGGTTATCGTATTATTCCGGTGCGGCCGGCAGTCGATGAGATTTTGTCAGAGCAGGTCTACACAACACTGACTGACATTCCATTTAAGATTGATCTAGTAAATATATTTAGGGCGTCTGAATATATGCCAGCGCTGGTTGAAGAATGTATTGATCTATCGATCGCAGCAATTTGGGCGCAAGAGGGTGTGTCGCATTAGGCTGCAGCTAGTAAGGCAGAGCAGGCGGGTATTCAAGTGGTCATGGATAAATGCATCTTGAAACAATTTCAGCAACTGATCGCGTAGTTTCGCGGGAGACGTCATGAAAATAGATTTTGTAAAAATGCATGGCCTTGGCAATGACTTTGTCATGCTGAACGCGACGCGTAATAAATTTAACCTTAGTAAAGAACAGATCATTGCCTTAGCGCAGCGTCATACCAGTATTGGTTTTGATCAGCTCCTTGTTGTTGAGCCTGCCACTAGTGCTGCAGTTGATTTTGCCTACCGCATATTTAATAGCGACGGTAATGAAGTCGAGCAATGTGGTAATGGCGCACGTTGTTTTGCGCAGTATGTCCGTAAGATTGGCTTAACCGATAAACACGAAATTAAAGTACAAACCTTAGCTGCCATCATGCATCTAAAAGTATTGAATGAGATTGATGTGGAAGTTGATATGGGGCGGGCCGTGTTCTCGCCTGAGGACGTGCCCTTTCTTACAGAAGAATCTTCAGCGCCTTATCGACTGAAATTGACTAGCGCTGATGTTGAGTTTGAGGTGGTTAATATCGGCAATCCACATGCAGTGCTCTTTGTGGATGATGTGGATGCAGTCGACATTCAGGCAATTGGTGCCGAGTTAGAAATGCATCCTGCTTTTCCAAAACGTTGTAATGTGCAATTTGTGCAAGTGCTGGGACGAGACCAGATTAAACAACGTATTTTCGAGCGGGGTGCAGGCGAGACAATGGCAAGTGGTTCTGGTGCCTGTGCCGCTGCTGCTGCCGCTATACAGACTGAGCGAGTCAATAATCAGTTGCGAGTTAGTATGCCGGGCGGTGAGTTAAGTTTGAGCTTTGATCCAGACACACAGCATATTTTAATGACCGGGCCGACTGCCTTTAGCTTCTCTGGGAGTGTAGAGTTATGACAAAAGATATTGAGGTTGAGAAAATCATGCCAAAAGAAGATGTGCAGCAAAATAATGCGCAGGCGCTGGATGCAAAAGCAGTGGCTGAATACCTAGAAAAAAATCCCAGTTTCTTTGAGCAGCATGCAGACTTACTGACTGATGTGAAACTCCAGCATAGTAGTGGTGGAGCTATCTCTTTGATTGAGCGACAAGTCGCTGTGCTGAGAGAAAAGAACCAATCGCTGGAAAGTAATATTTTACAGCTGGTGCAAATCGCACAAGATAATGAAGTATTGCAAGAACAATTACATCGTATCGCGCAGCGAATGATTGAGGCAGAGAACAACAACAATATCTTTGCCGTTGTGTCTGACTTATTAAGTAATGAGTTTCCAGTCTTAGAGGTTAGCTTGCGCCTGACCGCTATCGATGATGAATGGGCGTTACCGCCAGAACAGTCAGTGACTGAAGAAGAACTAGAGCAACCTGTACTGCATAGTATTTTTCTGGAGAATGAGCGCGAATGCCAATTCCTAATGGATGAAGAGTTGAATACCTTCTTCCCTGAACAATTAAATGTTCGCTCTGGCGTTGCGATTCCCCTGCGTGCCAATCAGAACTTTGGTGTGCTCCTGCTAGCCAGTACGAATGAAGAGCGTTTCCGTGAGGGCATGGGCACCTTGTTCCTAGATAACTTGGCGGATTTACTTGGGCGTAAATTTAAAAAAATGTTAAAAGATTAGCCTCGTATAGACGATGGATGCTGCCGCAACACTGCGCGAATATTTAGCTTATTTGCATGCCATTAAGCACTACTCTCAGGCGACCTTGGATGCCTATAATCGGGACGTCACTAGCTTTATAAGTTTCCTGAAAGATTCAAGGACACATCAGTTTTTAGACGTTGATGCCGATGATGTGCGTTCCTTTATTAGCTTACGTAGACGCCAAGGCTTGGCCAGTAGCAGCAGTCAACGATTACTCTCCTCTCTACGTGGTTTCTACCGATACTTACTAAAAGATAAACTGATCGAAGTGAATCCAGTTGCAGATGTGCGTGCGCCGAAAAAAGAAAAAAAACTGCCACAGTTACTGGATGTCGACCAGATGGATCAGTTGCTGGCCGATGAAGGCCAGCAGGTTTTAGAGATTCGCGATCATGCCATGCTCGAAATAATGTATTCCTCAGGTCTGCGTTTGGCCGAGTTGGTGGGTTTGAATAATAACGACATCGATCAGCGTGCTGGTCAGGTAATGGTGACCGGTAAGGGTAATAAAACGCGTTATCTCCCGGTTGGAGGGGCAGCGCTTAAAGCCGTAGCGCGATGGCAAAAAGAGCGCCAACTGCTGTTGGCCGGTGATGAGTCCGCATTATTTATTAGTCGACGGGGTACCCGTTTATCACGTCGTGCAGTTCAATTGAGATTAAAAATTCGTGCACAGAGTGTACTTTCTGGCGTCAAGTTGCACCCACATATGCTGCGTCACTCGTTTGCTAGTCATCTGCTCGAATCCAGTGGCGACCTGCGTGCTGTACAGGAATTATTGGGGCATTCGAATATCAGTACCACACAGATCTATACACAGCTGGATTTTCAGCACTTATCCAAGGTTTATGACCAAGCCCACCCGCGTGCGCGTAAGCCACGAAAAGATTAGATTTACCGCCAGTGACAGATGCTTGGTGTACAATTAGCACCGCTGGTACATGCCGTTGATAGTGTTTGCATGTGGGGTTTTGCGGGGGATTGGGAAGAGGGGCAGCGAAATTGCCTTATCTGGGCCTGGTTGCGGATTAATTACCGATAGAGCGCTGAATGGCGCCTAGATTGAACAGTTAACCGAGTGTGACTCGGTAGCGTTAGGAATAATTAAAGATGGAACAATTTATTGGTACCACTATCGTCTCTGTACGAAGGGGTAATCAAGTCGTGCTGGGTGGTGATGGTCAGGTAACGCTTGGCAATACCATCATGAAGGCAAATGCGAATAAAGTCAGACGGTTATATCAAAATCGTGTGTTGGCAGGCTTTGCTGGGGGTACGGCAGATGCCTTTACCCTGTTTGAGCGATTTGAAGGCAAGTTAGAGAAGCATGGCGGACACCTGACGCGCGCGGCCGTTGAATTGGCTAAGGATTGGCGCAGTGACCGTATGTTGCGTCGACTAGAGGCCCTATTAATAGTAGCCGACGTGACGACTTCCTTAGTCATCTCGGGTAATGGTGATGTGATTGAGCCGGAAGGTGACCTTATATCTATTGGCTCAGGCGGGCCCTTTGCTCAAGCGGCAGGTCAAGCGCTACTCGAGCACACCGAGCTAGACGCTCGTTCAATTGTTGAAAACTCACTCAACATTGCCGCCTCTATTTGTATTTACACTAATCAGCACTTAACTATTGAAGAGCTGATTATGGCTGAGGAGGTCTGAGTATGTCTGACATGACTCCACGTGAGATTGTAGAAGAATTAAATCACCATATTGTCGGTCAAGGTGAGGCGAAACGTGCAGTTGCTATTGCCTTACGTAATCGCTGGCGCCGTATGCAGTTAGATGAATCACTACAGATGGAAGTGACACCTAAGAATATCTTGATGATTGGTCCAACGGGTGTTGGTAAGACCGAGATTGCACGTCGCCTAGCGCGTCTGGCACGGGCACCCTTTATTAAGATTGAGGCGACCAAATTCACAGAAGTCGGTTATGTCGGTAGAGATGTTGAATCTATTATTCGTGACCTGATGGAAAGTGCCATTAAAATGGTGCGTGAGACAGAAGTGGAAAAGGTGGAATACCGTGCTGAAGAGGCGGTAGAAGAACGTATTTTAGATTGCTTAGTGCCGCCACCAAAGAGCGATAACGGTAGTTCAGAAAATGGCTTTGCTAGTGATACCCGGCAGAAATTCCGTAAGAAATTACGTGAAGGCGACTTAGACGATACTGAGATCGAAATTGACGTACTCAGTGTGCCGGTCGGTATTGAGATTATGACGCCGCCAGGCATGGAAGAAATGGCCAGCCAGATGCAAAGCCTATTTCAAAACATGAATGATGAGCAAACCCAAAAACGTAAGCTAACGATTAAGCAGGCGCAGAAACTCTTACTGACTGAAGAGGCACAGAAACTCATTAATGAAGATGATGTTAAGGCCTTGGCCGTTACCTTGGTAGAGCAAAATGGGATCGTCTTCTTGGATGAGATCGATAAGGTTGCCAAGAGTGGCGAATATGCCGGTGCTGATGTTTCTCGGGAGGGCGTACAACGTGATTTATTACCCCTGATAGAGGGCTGCACAGTATCGACTAAGTACGGCATGATTAAGACCGATCACATACTCTTTATTGCATCAGGTGCGTTTCATCTAACCAAGCCAACAGACCTTATCCCTGAGTTGCAGGGACGTATGCCGATTCGTGTTGAATTGGAAGCCTTATCAGCAGAAGACTTCACCCGTATTCTGACTGAACCAAAGGCATGTTTGATTGAGCAATACATCGCTTTGATGGCGACCGAAGGTGTCAGTTTAGAATTTAGTGATGAGGCAATAAAAAGCATCGCCCAAACGGCCTTTGATGTGAATGAACGCACTGAGAATATTGGTGCTCGACGATTGCACACGATTATGGAGCGCCTCTTAGAGAAGATCTCTTTTGAAGCGCCTGATAAAGATGGACAAGCTTTTATGATCGATGAGGCTTATGTCGATCAACACGTTTCAGAGCTCAGTAAAGATGAAGATCTGAGCCGTTACATACTCTAACAAGGAAAGACCATGGCAAAAATAAACCTAACCGAAATCCAGTTACATCAAAAATCACGTATTCTGGAAGTAGGCTTTGATAATGGGCAGCGCTTTGAGCTCTCTTGTGAGTTCCTACGTGTGTACTCACCATCTGCTGAAGTGACAGGTCATGGCCCAGGGCAAGAGGTACTGCAAGTCGGCAAGGAAGACGTCAATATCTCAGCGATTGATCCAGTGGGTAATTACGCTGTTAGATTGGTGTTTGATGATAATCATGACTCTGGTTTTTATACCTTTGAATACTTGTATCAGCTCGGTGCCGAACGTGATCGTCGCTGGCAGGACTACCTCGATAGATTGGCCGCAGCAGGTCATACACACAGCACTCACTAGAAACCAACGATGAAAGATAACGAACAAACCGATTTTGGCTACAGCAAAGTTAGCGCCAGTGAGAAGACTGAGCGGGTGCGTGAAGTATTTGAATCGGTAGCGGGCAAATATGATGTCATGAATGACCTCATGTCGTTTGGCCTGCATCGACTCTGGAAAAAATTCACTCTACAGATCGCCGGCATACGCCCAGGCCAAACTATTCTTGATCTCGCCGGTGGCACCGGTGATTTGGCCTATGCCATCCGTAACAAGATGGGTGCAGAGGGTCGCGTCATTTGTTCTGACATTAATGCTGAAATGCTAGCAGAGGGTCGTGCCAAAATTATCAACAAGGGTAGTATTGGCGAGATAGAGTATGTCTTGGCCGATGCCGAAGCATTGCCGTTTCCTGATAATAGTTTTGATCTGATTACGATGGCATTTGGTTTGCGTAATGTGACGTTTAAAGAGCGTTGCCTAGCCTCTGCCTACGCCAAACTTAAGCCGGGTGGCAAATTCATTGTTTTAGAATTCTCAAAGCCGAATGCATTTCTAAAACCAGCCTATGATCTTTATTCATTCTCAATCCTGCCGCGTATGGGGCAGTTGGTTGCTAATGATGCCGATAGCTATCGTTATCTGGCTGAATCTATTCGCATGCACCCCGATCAAGAAAGTCTGCAAACCATGTTTTATGCTGCCGGCTTCGATCGCTGTAAATTCACTAACATGACTGGCGGTATAGTGGCAGCACACATCGGTTATAAGTACTAGGTGTCTGATGTCTATTAATGAACTCTTAATTTCAGCATTAAATCGTTATCTGGATTTAGATCCAGAGCGAGCGAATGCGATCGACTCGATTGATGGTCGCATCATTGCTTTGCGTATTACAGAGTTAGAACTATTGCTGCAGATGGAAGTTAAAAACAAACGCCTGCAGCTGCCGGTAGATGAGCGTGCTGTAGATGTTGTACTAGAGGTTTCGGTGAAGGTCCTGCCTGATTTATTTTTGCGCGTAGACAGTAATCAGTTAATGCAATCTGGCGCCATTACGATTGAAGGCGATGCGCATGTCGCAAGTACTTTTCAACACGCACTGCGACAGATAGAAATTGATTGGACAGGCCTTATCGCCAGTTATACCGGTGAAGCAGTAGCACATCGGATGGGACAGGGTTTTGATGTCTTACGTGGTTTCATGCATAGGCAACATGACAACTTTAAGCAGGATGTTCGAGATCATCTACAAGATAATCTGCACATCTCTGCCGGCGCATCTGAAGTGCAACAGTTCATTCAGGATGTAGACCAATTACGAGCTGATGCCGATAGACTAGAAGCGCGTATTAAACACCATGAACGTGATCGTTAACTGAGACTATATTCTACTATGCGCCTGCTAAGACAGTTTTACCGAATATTTCAGATCAATGTCACGTTGGTCAAGCATGGCTTGGAAGAAGTCATTTTTGCAGTCCACTTATTTCGTCCGATTCGTTTCCTATTATTACTGATGCCTTGGCATTGGTTTCGTCGTGTCGATATATCGCATGGTGTGCGCATACGACGAGTGCTGGAAGACTTGGGTCCAATATTTGTTAAGTTTGGCCAAGCGCTTTCAACTCGACGCGACCTGTTATCCGATGACATCGCCAATGAATTGGCTAAGCTGCAAGATAAGGTGCCACCTTTTTCTGGTAAAGAAGCAAGAGAGATCATTGAAGAGGCATACGGCAAACCAGTCACAGA
>DGKH01000015.1:10494-14441 GCA_002386945.1 Proteobacteria bacterium UBA4575 | reverse complement strand
TCATGGACGAGTTGGACCTGATCCGTGAAGCGGCTAACGCCAGTATGTTGCGACGAAACTTTGAAGATTCTTCAGACCTCTATGTGCCTGAAGTGTATTGGGATTACTGCCGCATCAATGTGTTGGTCATCGAGCGTATTTACGGTATTCCAGTCAGTAATATTAAGACCTTGAAAGAGAAAGGTATGGACATGAAGAAATTGTCCGACCGTGGCGTGCATATCTTTTTCACCCAAGTCTTCAAACATAATTTCTTTCATGCCGATATGCATCCGGGCAATATTTTTGTCTCACATGAAACACCAGAGGATCCAAAATATCTAGGCGTTGATTTTGGTATTATGGGTACTCTGTCACCACGTGATCAGCGTTATCTTGCAGAAAACTTTTTAGCCTTCTTTAATCGGGACTACCGTAGAGTGGCTGAGCTGCATTTGGAGTCAGGCTGGGTGCCTTCAGAAACTCGCGTCGATCAATTTGAGTCGGCCATTCGTACCGTCTGTGAACCGATCTTCCAGCGTCCAATCAGTCAAATCTCTTTTGGTAACTTACTCCTAAGGTTATTTCAAACCGCGCGTCGCTTTAATATGGAAGTGCAGCCGCAGCTAGTGTTGTTACAGAAAACCTTATTGAATATTGAGGGTCTAGGTCGCCAATTAGATCCTGACCTTGATCTTTGGAAGACCGCCAAACCTTTTCTAGAGCGTTGGATGAATGAGCAAGTCGGACCGCGAGCCTTTATTAAAGGGATCAAAGATAATCTGCCGCAAACGCTAGAGCAATTACCTGAGTTGCCTGGTTTGATTCATCAGTTTTTAAATCAGCAGACTCAAGGCACACCGGCCGCTATTGAGCAGCAAAAAATCGAAATCGAAAAGTTAAATAAAGAATTGAAAAAGCAACGACGTCTATCGTGGTTGGTCTTGCTGTCTGGCACTCTCGCCGCGACTGCTGCCTGGTACTACTCATAAGCACACCGCTTCACTAGCTAAGATTATAAATAATGGACGTATCACCAATCCTTGACGGATTAAATAAAGAACAGCGTGACGCTGTTTCGGCAACGCCAGGGCCAACCCTAGTACTCGCCGGTGCCGGTAGTGGTAAGACGCGTGTGCTAGTGCATCGTATAGCCTGGCTCTGTCAGGTTGAAAACCTATCGCCCTATAGCTTGCTTGCGGTGACGTTTACCAATAAAGCGGCAGCCGAAATGCGTGCACGAGTCGAGAGCCTGTTAGGCAGTTCACTCAGTGGTCTTTGGGTAGGCACCTTTCACGGCCTAGCGCATCGCATGCTGCGATCACATCATGAACTAGCCAAGCTACCGCAATCATTTCAGATTTTAGATTCGGAAGACCAGAAACGCTTGGTTAAGCGATTATTGAAAGGCTTAGAGCTGGATGAAGCCAAATGGCCAGCCAAGCAAATGCAGTGGTTTATTAATGGTCGTAAAGACGAAGGCCTGCGTGCAGCCGATATTCCTGATGATGGTGATCTGACAACACGGCAGATGGTGCGTGTGTATGCCGCCTATGAAGCCGCTTGCAACCGAGCTGGTGTAGTCGACTTTGCCGAGCTGTTACTGCGTACTCTTGAGCTATTAAAGAATAATGAAGACCTGCGTCTGCACTATCAGCAACGCTTCCGTCATATCTTAGTAGATGAATTTCAAGATACTAACTCGATTCAATATGACTGGCTGAAATTATTGGCCGGTGCTAAAAACCCAATCTTCGCTGTCGGTGATGATGATCAATCAATCTATGGTTGGCGTGGTGCACGGATTGAAAATATCTTTTCCTTCAGTAAAGAATACAGCGATACACAGACATTCAGATTAGAACAAAACTATCGCTCGACCAGCACCATCCTGTCTGCCGCAAACGAACTGATCAGTAATAACCAAGGGCGTCTCGGTAAGAATTTATGGACTGATGGTAACAAGGGCGATTCGATCAAATTGTACGCAGCCTATAACGAGCAAGATGAAGCGCGTTATGTGATTGAGCGTGTAAAAGAATGGGCTGAAAGTGAGGGTCGCCGGTTTGATGAGGCAGCTATCTTATATCGATCTAACGCTCAGTCTCGTGTCTTTGAGGAAAACCTCATCAACCATAGAGTGCCTTATCGCATCTATGGTGGTCTGCGCTTCTTTGAACGTGCAGAGATTAAAGACTGCTTATCGTATCTGCGATTGATGACCAATCATAATGACGACCCAGCTTTTGAACGCATCATTAACCACCCACCACGAGGGATTGGTGAGCGGACATTACAACTGGTGCGAGACAAGGCACGCACTGAGAGCATACCGATGTGGGATGCGCTGGCGCAGGTCGTTGCAGGCAACACACTGGCTGCTAGAGCACAGGGTGCCTTAGCCCAATTCATTACGCTGATTGATAGGCTGGCAGCTGCCAACCAACAATTAGAACTGATTGAACAAGTAGAAAATGTAGTCATCAACTCAGGTTTGATTAAACACTTTGAAAAAGACAATAGTGAGAAAGGCCAGTCACGGGTAGAAAACTTAACTGAATTAGTTGAGGCGGCACGTGGTTTTCGTCCTTCACCAGAAGACGAAGAAACGATGACGCCATTAGAAAGCTTCCTTGCTAACGCTGCCCTAGAGGCCGGTGAAGGGCAGGCAGCAAAATGGGAAGACTGTGTTCAGTTGATGACCTTACACGCAGCGAAAGGTTTAGAGTTTCCTCTGGTCTTTTTAGTCGGTATGGAAGAAGGTCTATTCCCAAGCAGTATGTCTAAAGATGAGCCGGGACGAGTCGAAGAAGAACGTCGTCTATGCTACGTCGGAATTACTAGAGCGCGTGAGCATTTAATGCTGAGTTATGCCGAAGCACGTCGCCAATATGGCACTGAAAATTATAACCCGCCGTCACGCTTTATTAATGAAGTGCCGGCTGAGTTAATGACTGAGGTTCGTCCGCGTGCAATGATTTCACGCCCAGTGACGCCACCAGATGCACGTCAGGCACGATCGACTTCAAAATACCGTGCTGACTCTTCAGAGACAGGTTTAAAAATAGGCCAGCGCGTATCACATGTTAAATTTGGTGAAGGCGTTATCTTGGATCAGGAAGGTAGTGGTAGTAGTGCACGTGTGAATGTTAAGTTTGCCAGTGCAGGGAGTAAGTGGTTAGTACTCGCTTACGCTAAGTTAACAAAGCTATAGATCATTGGTTTATTGAAAGTGTGAGCTAGATGAGTACACTTTTGGTAGCACTCAATTAGCTACATAGTCAGAGAGAGGATTTTCTTCAAATGGAACGCCGTCATTTTTTACGTTATCTAGGGATTGGAGCAGCCAGTGCAGGCATTAGCGCCTGTGGCCAAGAGAGCAGCACAGCTGCCGCCAGCTGTGAAGAAACAAATCAGGCAACATTTGAATGGAAGATGGTCACAACCTGGCCGAAAAATTTCCCGGGCTTAGGCACTGGCGCTGAGTTTCTGGCGCAACAAATCAATGAGATGTCGAATGGCCGCCTGACAGTCAAAGTGTATGGAGCTGGAGAGATTGTTCCTGCCTTTGAGAGTTTTGATGCCGTTGTTGGAGGTACTGCAGAGATGGGTCATGGCTCAGCGTACTATTGGAAAGGTAAGAATCCAGCCTTCCAATTCTTCTCCACTGTCCCATTTGGCATGACTGCAAACGAGATGAATGCTTGGCTTTATCACGGTGGTGGTATGGAGCTGTGGCAACGCGCCTATGAGCCATTTGGTTTGGAGCCTATGCCTGCCGGTAACACCGGTGTGCAAATGGGCGGTTGGTTCAATAAAGAGATCAATTCTCTGGACGATCTGAGAGGCCTGAAAATGCGTATCCCTGGATTAGGTGGCGAAGTCCTGCGTTTGGCAGGAGGGACACCAGTTAATGTACCGGGTGGCGACCTATTTATGTCATTAAAAAACGGTGTAATCGATGCAAC
>DGKH01000015.1:0-10361 GCA_002386945.1 Proteobacteria bacterium UBA4575 | reverse complement strand
CAGTTGCCAGCCGATTTGCAAAGCATTGTGCGCAATGCAGCACGGGTTACTAATGCGAATATGATGCTGGAATATGTTGCTAAAAATAACGATGCATTAGATGTGTTGATCAATAGACACGGCGTCGAAGTCCGTAGCTTTCCTGACGATGTAATCGAAAAATTACGCGAGTTATCGGCCCAAGTAGTGGCTGAAGTGGCTGGAAATGATGCATTTTCACAGGAAATTTACGATTCTTACCTAAACTTCTCGAATAAATCAAAGGCTTGGTATCAGCTTTCGGAACAGGCCTACCTGAATCTACGTTAGTCGTTCTGAATCAGGTGATATTGACCAAAGTATTCAATTTAATATCAAATCGACGCCTGCTATACTGGTGGGATACTAATAAGACTTAAACGTCTAAACGAAACACACGAGGGAGGATCGATGGACGACCTATATACAAAATGGAAAACAATGTGGGATGCCAAAGAGCCGACCACTCAAATGTTCTTTTTGATCAACGCTATCATTGCGTTAATCATCACTTCTAAGGCATTTTCAAAAAATTCTGAAACAACAACTGCAAAGCGAGCTGTTACCTTATTTATCGGTATCGCTTACCTAGCGATTGTAATTACGGGTTATTTGCAGCTGGTACCAACGGTATCACCTTACCAATAGCAGCTGGGTTTAAGCCCAGTGAAAAAGACGCGTTTATCGCGTCTTTTTTTTGCCTGCGATTTAGTAGGCAATCGGCCTAAAAAAACTAAAGCTGATTTGGCAACCAAGTGACTAAACCCGGCCATTGGCTCAACACCAGCAATGTGAATAATTGGATCAGCACGAACGGGATCACGCCACGATAGAGCTGTTGCGTTGTGAGCTGTGTCGAGGCCACACCACGCAAATAAAATAGCGCGAAGCCAAAAGGTGGTGTCAGGAAAGAGGTTTGTAGATTAATCGCAATCATAATACCTAGCCAAATCGGATCGATGCCCATGGCTAACAAAATAGGGCCGACAATCGGTACCACGACAAAAGTGATCTCGATGAAGTCGAGCACAAAACCAAGCACAAACATCACTAGCATGACCACTGCGACTGCCGCCAAAGGCCCGCCTGGCAACTGGGTTAAAAATGCGTGCACCGCATCATCCCCCCCGTAGCCTCGGAACACTAAAGAGAAGATCGAGGCGCCAATAAAGATCGCAAAGACCATGCAGGTCACCTGCACGGTCGTGCGGCTAGTCTCTTTGATGCAGCTCATATCCAGTTGATCATTGCGCCAAGCCAGCAGCAGAGCGCCAACGGCACCGACCGATGCCGCCTCAGTAGGTGTTGCCACCCCTGCGATAATCGAGCCGAGTACAGCAATAATTAAAAGTAGTGGAGGGAATAGCGCATCTAAGGTTTGTTTCCAGTTTAATTTAGACCCTGCATCGTGGCTTGTTGCAGGCACCTGCTCAGGTCGCCACCAGCTAACGAATAATAAATATAAGATGTAAAAGCTGACTAAAAGTAAGCCAGGAAGAATAGCCCCTGCAAATAGATCGCTGACTGATAGAGTCTCTGGCGAAAAGATGCCTTGAGCTAGCTGTGCTTGTTGATAGGCGTTGCTAAGGACATCGGCGAGCAACACCAAAATAATAGAGGGTGGGATGATCTGTCCGAGTGTCCCTGAGGCACAAATAATACCGGCCGATAAACTCGGTGAGTAACCGCGCTTGATCATAGTCGGTAGAGATAACAAGCCCATCGTTACAACTGTGGCGCCAACGATGCCGGTGCTAGCAGCTAGTAACATACCGACAATAATCACCGATAGGCCTAAGCCTCCACGCAATGAACCGAATAGACCGCCCATGGCATCCAGTAGCCTTTCTGCAATCTTAGCGCGTTCTAAAACCACGCCCATAAAAATAAATAGCGGTACTGCCATCAAGATCTGATTGGTCATGATGCCGTAGATCCGGCTCGGCAATGCCTGCATCAGACTACTATCAAAGCCACCTACAAAATTGCCCAAGGCAGCGAACAATAGGGCTACACCGGCGAGACTAAAGGCAACCGGAAAGCCGCAGAGTAAGACGGCGATCACACCAAAGAACATGACAAAGGCTAACCACTCCATACTAACGGCTAACCTTGTTTGTTGGGCGCAATAGCTGCAGTTGATCGATCATGTTGGCGATCACTTGTAAGGCTAATAACGCTGGCATCATTGGAATCAGTGTCTTCAGAATAAACACTAAAGGTAGACCGCCCGCTTCTTGTGAGCCTTCAAATAGTCGCCAGGCGTTGCCTGTGTAATTCCAGCTGACGTAGATTAAAAAACTACAGACAGGGAGCAATAAAAAAATACCACCGAGTAGATTGACCCATGCCTTTTGTCGCGTAGTGAAATATTGATAAAAGACATCTACGCGTACATGTTGTTCATGTTTTAGGGTGTAGCCTATCGCCAGCATAAACATGAAGCTATGAAAATAGACCACGCTTTCTTGCATTGCGATGGAGCCAAAATTGAAGCCATAACGGAGTAAGACAATCGCGAAGGTGGTTAGCACCATGGCTAACACTAGCCATGCAACAACGCGACCAGTCCATTCATTTATCTGGTTTAAAAACTGACTGAGTTTATTCAGCATAAGATCGAATAGTTCTAAATTAAGTGATGGCTAAGGGCATGCTTTATAGATCAAGCAGTCTAGCTTTTTCTTCGTTGGATGGTTCAAAGTTACGGCCTTCATAGAAATCAAAAATAGCGGCAACAATCTCAGAGGGCTCATCAATGATCTGAATCAGATCTAAGTCTGATTCCGAGATGGTTTTTTCAGCCAAGAGTGACTGTTTAAACCAATCGATTAAGCCAGCCCAGAAACTCGCCTGCACTAGAATAATCGGAATGCGTCTTGATTTGCCAGTTTGTACTAAGGTTAAAATTTCAGCGAGTTCATCGAGTGTGCCAAAACCACCGGGGAGTACCACGTAGGCCGAAGCGTATTTTACAAACATCACCTTGCGTGAAAAGAAATGCCTGAAGGTCAGACTGATATCTTGGTAATCATTACCTGATTGCTCATGGGGTAAAGAAATATTTAATCCCACGCTGGGTGACTTGCCATCAAAAGCGCCTTTGTTGGCGGCCTCCATAATACCCGGGCCACCACCGCTAACGACGGTGAATCCAGCATCGGATAATTCACGCGCGACGGTTTCAGTCAGGGCGTAATAGGGATGGTCTTTTGCAATTCTAGCCGAGCCAAAAATACTGACAGAGGGTGCAATCTTTGAGAGTCGTTCAAAGCCGTCTACAAACTCGGCAATGATCTGAAAAATCTTCCAGCTCTCGCGGGTTAAGGTGACACCGCTTTCGTCGCCAGTGCTAAAACGATGTTCTTGGCTTTTATCTGGCATAAATACGTTTTCCTTTGCAATTGTCATCATGATAACGTTGCCGGAGAGTAGTAAACAACACTAAATGAATCCGTATGCCTAAGCCAGAAAAACCATTACTCGTCCTTGTTGACGGGTCATCCTATTTATACCGTGCATTTCACGGCCTGCCACCGTTAACCAACCGTGAAGGTATGCCGACGGGAGCGGTCTATGGTGTCTTACGCATGCTACGTAAATTGATTGAAGAATCTTGCCCTGATCGTGTCGGCGTCATCTTTGATGCCAAAGGGAAAACCTTTCGACACGATCTCTATGCCGAATACAAGGCCAATCGACCACCGATGCCGGATGATCTGCGGGTGCAGATTGAACCACTGTATGACGCTATTCAAGCACTGGGTATGCCGATGCATGCGATCCCAGGCGTTGAGGCCGATGATGTCATTGGTACCCTCGCTAAGCAGGGCGTTGAGGCCGGCTATCAAGTATTGATATCCACCGGTGATAAGGATATGGCGCAGTTAGTGAATGATGATGTGCGTTTGATCAACACCATGAACAACAGCCTGCTTAAGCCAGACAGTGTGCATGATAAATTTGGTGTTAATGCGGAACAGATCATCGACTACCTCGCCTTAATGGGAGACAAGGTCGATAACATCCCGGGGGTGCCTGGGGTTGGACCAAAGACCGCAGCCAAGTGGCTAGGCCTGTATCACACGATGGATGGCGTGATCGAAAATGCGGATAAAATCGGCGGTAAGATTGGTGAAAAATTACGCGCGGCACTGCCTCAGTTACCGCTGTCATATGAGTTAGCAACGATCGACTGTGCGGTGAAGCTTGAATTCGTTCCTGATGAACTGCAAATGATGGAACAAGATAAGGACCAGTTGCTTTCACTGTATGAGACGCTAGGCTTTAATTCTTGGCTGCAGGAACTACAAGGGGGACAGGCGAAGACGGCCGATGGTCAGGTTGCACCTGCTAGCAGCAAGAGTCAGCAGGCCTTACCCGGCGAATACGAATTAATCCTCAGTCTAGAACAGCTAGAGCAATGGGCGCTAAAACTGGCGGATGCTGAATTGATCGCGTTTGATACCGAGACCGATAGTCTCGATTACATGCAGGCCAATTTAGTCGGTATGTCATTTGCAGTAGAGGCGGGCAAGGCGGCCTATCTACCGCTGGCACATGATTATATCGGTGCGCCGGAACAAATTAGCCTAGAACAAGCCCTGAAGGTGTTGCAGCCGATCTTAGAGGACCCTACACGGCCTAAGCTGGGACATAACCTAAAATACGATCAATCGGTATTAGCGCGCCATGGCGTGCGTCTGTTGGGTATCCAGCATGACACCATGCTGCAGTCTTATATCAATGATTCGACCGCCAGCCGGCATGATCTCGACAGCCTCTGTCAGCTGCATTTGAACCACGAAAACATTAAGTTCACCGATGTCGCCGGTAAGGGCGCCAAGCAAGTAACGTTTAATCAGGTGGATTTGGCAGTAGCACTGGACTATGCCGCAGAAGATGCGGATATGTGCTTGCGACTACATAACAAACTATGGCCACGCCTAAGCTCAAATCATCGCGCAGAAAAGCTGTATTGCGAGCTAGAGGTGCCAGTGTTGTCGATTCTGTCAAAAGTTGAGCGCAACGGTGTGTTTATTAATAAAGCACTACTGCATGAGCAGAGTGGGGAGTTGGCGAGCAAGCTCGACCAACTACAAGCAGAGGCCTTTGCCGCAGCGAACACAGAATTTAACTTGGATTCACCAAAGCAGTTACAAAGCATCCTGTTTGAGGATTTAGGGCTACCGGTTATTCGTAAAACCCCGAAGGGGCAGGCCTCGACGGCCGAAGATGTGCTGCAGGAATTGGCGCAAAACTATGATTTACCTAGAATTATTATTGAATACCGCTCCTTAAAGAAGCTCAAGTCGACCTATACCGATAAGCTGCCACAGCAGATCGATCCAGATAGCCAGCGCATCCACACCTCCTATCATCAGGCGGTTGCCGCCACTGGACGACTTTCATCCAGTGATCCCAATTTACAAAACATCCCGATTCGCAGTGAAGAAGGCCGGCGTATCCGCCAAGCCTTTATTGCGACGCCAGGGCATACCCTGTTGGCCGCTGACTATTCACAGATTGAATTGCGCATCATGGCGCATCTATCGAAAGATCAGCGCCTATGTGATGCCTTTGCGGCCGGTGAAGATATCCATAACGCCACAGCAGCCGAGGTCTTCTCAATGGCTCGTGATGCGGTCACTAAAGACCAACGACGGGCGGCGAAGGCGATCAACTTTGGCTTAATCTATGGCATGTCGGCCTTTGGATTGGCTAAGCAGCTGGGTATTAGCCGTTCTGAGGCAGCCGAGTACGTTAATCTTTATTTTGAGCGTTATCCGGGGGTGAAGGCCTATATGGAGAGTACGCGCGTACGGGCACACGAGCTTGGCTATGTTGAAACCTTATTCGGTCGACGCTTGTATCTGCCTGAAATCGAATCACGTAACGCGCAACGTAGGCAATATGCCGAGCGTACCGCGATCAACGCCCCGATGCAGGGTACCGCGGCCGACATTATTAAGCGTGCGATGCTCAGTGTGGATCAATGGATAGAAGACTCAAATCAAGACGTGCGCATGATTATGCAGGTGCATGATGAATTGGTCTTTGAACTGTCGATAGATCGGCTAGATATAGTGAAGCCAGAGATTGTGCGATTGATGTCTGCGGCAGCTGATCTGATTGTGCCGCTGGAAGTGGATGCAAACAGTGGGGATAACTGGGATCAGGCGCACTAAAGCGGTTATTTATTTTATGCCGCTAAAGGAACTAAATTAAATTCAGCGACTCTATTATCGTGACGTTCATTGATGATCGTTCCTCTCTAGCAGTATAACGATACCTGAAATCTAGGTGTTGACTCGATATCCCTAAGTGGCCTCATGCTTCTTGGGGTTTTTTTATGCCCGTAAATTTATCTGTTCTGCTTATTCTGGAGCCTGTTTTGGGGCCAAATCTAGCCAATTACAGATTTTTTCAGAGGCCTCATCCAGGCCGACCTTGTTCAGTGCTGAGAATAATTGCACGCTAACACCGATCTCCGCGACCTCACTCAACTCCTTGCGTACGGCAAAAAGCTGCTGATTTGCTTGGTTTCTGCCTAATTTGTCACACTTATTGAGTAGGATATGAATGTCACAGCGATTAAAGACACACCATTCCAGCATAGAATAGTCGGCATCACGTAGGGGGTGGCGGATATCCATCACCAAGATCGTCCCACTCAAGGCCTTTCGGGTTGAATAGTAGTGCTCCAGCAGTTTGATCCACTTCTGTTGCTGTTTGAGCGGCGCCTTAGCAAAGCCATAACCGGGCAGATCGACCAAGCAAGCATCCTCATTGACCCGGAAAAAATTGATCAATTGGGTCCGTCCAGGTGTTTTCGAGGTACGTGCCAAGGCCTTTTTTGTACATAAAACGTTCAATGCGCTGGATTTGCCCGCATTAGAGCGTCCAGCCATCGCAACTTCGAGGCCTACGTCATCTGGGAGGTTAGCGGCCGCGCTCGAGCTTAGGTAGAATTCAGTCTGAGATAATAGTTGTGGATAAGACATAGGGCTTTCAGTTGGTTTGTTTTGCGGCGTATCGAGCTTTCGTGGTATATAAGAGCGCGCTAAAAAAAGATTAATGATAGCGTAGTTTAAATCGCTCACGCATATTGGGAAGAGTACATGAAAAAATTAATTCAGTTGGCTTTAGTTGGTTCAGTTTTGATCGGACAGTGCCTTATGGCGCAAGGTGACGTTGAGGCCGGTAAGGCCAAAGCAGCGGCCTGTGCAGCATGTCATGGCGCGGATGGTAACAGCATGAATCCAGCATGGCCAAAACTCGCTGGGCAAGGCGAAAAATACATTGCGACACAGCTTAAGCACTTCAAATCAGGCGCGCGTAAGAACGCCTTGATGCAAGGCCAGGCGATGGCGCTATCAACACAAGATATGCAAGACCTAGGCGCGTACTACGCCAGTCTAACGACGTCTCCAAATGCAGCCAATCCAGATACGCTTGAGCTAGGTCAGGCGATCTATCGTGGCGGTATCATGAAGAAGGAAGTCCCCGCTTGTATGGCCTGTCACTCACCGGATGGTGTTGGCAACCCTAGCGCTGCGTTCCCTAAGATTGCCGGCCAACATGCGGCCTACAGTGAAGCTCAGTTAAAGTCATACCGTGCAATCGAGCGTGATTATGACAGTGCTAAAATCATGAGTGGCGTGGCTGAACGTATGACCGATGAAGAGATTCGTGCGGTTGCTGAGTACATGTCTGGATTGCATTAAAGTTAAGTAGTGAACCTAATTATTTAGGTTCACTCATAAGCATAACTTTTTGTATTCATAATTTAGAGGTCGTCAAACATGTTGCACTTGATTCGAATTGGATTCCTCACACTGCTGACTAGTGTGCTCATTATGACTGCGGTCCAGGCCGATGATCACGGCCGCTATCGTGAAGGACAACATTACACGCGTTTGGCGACACCGCTGCCGGCACTGGAACCCTCTGCTGCAAAGCATGAAGTGGTCGAGTTGTTTTGGTACGGCTGTTCACACTGTAACGACTTTGATCCCTACTTAGAGGTTTGGAAGGTTAAAACTCGGGCCGATGTGAACTTGGTGCGAGTGCCTGCGATCTTCAACCCTCGTTGGGAGCAACATGCCCGCGCTTTTTACGCGTTAGAGTTGATGGGTGATCTAGAAAAGGTTCACACACTGATCTTTGAAGCGATTCATGATCAAGGTAGATCGTTGCATAACGTTGGATCTATGGCCCGTTTCTTAGGCTCGCATGGGATTGATGAAGATGAATTTCGTGAAGCCTTCGACTCTTTTGCAGTCGAGACTAAGATTAACCGCGCAAAGCAGCTGATTAGAGACTACCAAGTGACCGGTGTACCGGCCATTATTGTTGATGGCACCTATAAAGTAACAGGCTCTAGTGCAGGTGGTTATCAGCAGTTGATCGGTGTGATCGAGATGCTAACCAAAGATTAATTTGGCAGCTAGAAACATTTAGACAGTCGCGCAAGTAACGGCAATCGCCTATACTTGCGCGCATAATTTTTATATCAGATTTTGAACGAGGAGTTCCCTTGGAAGACAAACAGTTTACTACCTACTTTGTATCAGTACTTGGCGCCTTGGCGGTCTTTACTATCACTATCTTAATTCTAGCTAATAGCTTAACTAGTGAGGCTGACGAGCTGGATAAAGGTATTGCATTAGCAATTGCTGAGCGTACTCAGCCAATGGCTAATGTCTATGTCGGCACAGTACCTGCTGTAACCAAAGCCCCTGCGGCGATGAAAGTGGCATCGGTTGAAATGAGTGGTGAAGCAGTCTACCAACAGGTCTGTGCCGCTTGTCATAACGCAGGTGTTATGAACGCGCCAAAGCCTGGCGACAAGTCAGCTTGGGATCAGCGTTTAGCTCAAGGTATTGAAACGGTATACGCCAATGCAATCGGTGGTATCCGTGGCATGCCAGCCAAAGGTGGCCGTGCAGATCTATCGGATGCTGCGGTTAAAGCTGCAGTCGATCACCTAGTTAAGTAAAACCCTTCTATTCTTGGGCGTCCGACCGGGCGCCGTTATGGCGATTGAAGATCTGTCGATAGCTAGCCGCTTCTAGCAGCTGTTGCTCAGAGACAGTCTTCTCGTCAGCCATATCAGCAATGGTTCGCGCCACCCGCAATAATCGGTGAAAGCCTCGTCCACTGAGGCGATACTGTTCATTAATCTCTTCCGCTAAACGCTTGGATGCTGAATCCATCTGGCACAGCGCCTCTATCTCTGTCCCGCTAATACGCGCATTACTCTCACCCTGTCGTTGTAGCTGCCGTTCCCGTGCATGACAAATTTTTTGGTAACGTTCATTGCCATCATCTGGCTCACTGCTGGCCGCACATTTGCTTAGGGTAATCTTCGGCACACTGACCAGTAAATCGATCCGATCCAATAAAGGCGCCGACAGCTTTCGTTGATAGCGTTGGATCTGTTGTGGGCTGCATTCACACTGACCATAACGATTAATATCGCAGCCATTAGGGCAGGGGTTCATTGCCGCAATCAACTGAAAGCGCGCCGGAAACTCCAGCTGTGCAGCGGCCCTAGAAATAGTGATGCGACCACTCTCTAGTGGCTCTCGCATAATCTCTAGGCAGCTGCGATCAAACTCAGTCAACTCATCTAAAAATAACACCCCATGATGTGCGAGAGAGATCTCACCCGGTCTGGGCTGTGAACCACCACCGGCTAGGCCATTGGCAGAGACCGAATGATGTGGGCTGCGAAAGGGCCGCTGCATTAACTCGGCCGGTGTCATAGCTAATGGATTAGCGATCGAATAAATACTGAGAACCTCAATCGCCTGCTCTGTAGTCATCGGTGGCAACAAGGCAGGCACATGACTGGCGAGTAAGGTTTTGCCAGAGCCAGGCGAGCCGACCATCAATAGATGATGTTCACCTGCCGCCGCCAAGGTCAGTGCACGCTTAGCCTGTTCCTGTCCACGGATAGCGGCCAGACTATGCGAATGCTCAGTGTTAGCTTGGATGCCTTTTGCAATAACTGGTGAGAGACAATCATGCTGAACCAAGTGGCTACAGATTTGAATTAGATCATCTGCACAAAAAGTTTCCTGTCCCGTCAGTAACTCCAGCTCATGTCTATTTTCACTGGCCGTGATTAAGCTTCGATTATCTTTAGAACAAGCCAGTGCGCTGGGTAGCACACCTCGCGTATGGCGTAGCTCACCACCTAGCCCAAGTTCAGCAATAAACTCATAGCGATCCAAGTGCTTACATTGGATCTGTTCAGACGCAAGCAAGATGCCCAGTGCGATTGGTAAATCAAATCGCCCCCCTTCCTTAGGTAACTCTGCCGGAGCCAAGTTGAC
>DGKH01000010.1:3898-11719 GCA_002386945.1 Proteobacteria bacterium UBA4575 | reverse complement strand
GAAGAGGTCGCGCCACTACAAAACTTGGCGTTTAATCGCTTATTGCGTCTCAGTGAGCAGGCAAATGAGCAGAAATTATCTGAAGAAATCACCTGTTTAGCCCAGTGGTGCACCAGTTATGCCACATTAGGCGACCTGCTTAAGTTATTTTTAGACAAGCAGAATGAATGGCGCAGCTTCATCGATGGCCACAATTTAGACCACGCCATGCACTGTCTAGATCAACAGCATGAAGAACTAGAGCCATTCGCCTCAGAACACGAATTGATCAGGGCCGGCAAGCAAGTTGCTGAGGTTTTTCGGCACAGTAGCGCCACCCAACAGGGCTTTGCACTAGAGATTGAACGTTTCATTGACGCTGACCTAGCGCTAGATCAGCGTCTTCTCAAGCTATCTAACGTTTTCTACACCAAGGACGACAAAGAACGCAGTCCTCATAAGCTGTCTAAACCCTTAATCAAGAAGGTTGGCACAGAGATCGCTGAGCAGTGCTTAGACGATATCGCCCTACTCAAGGCCAATTTAGATCTAGCGATTGAGACACAACAACGCAAGGTTTACCGCCGTGTCAGTGCCGCTTGGTTTTACTGTGGCCAACGTCTGATCGAGATCTTCCAAGCACTTAAGCGCGAACAGGGTGTAGTCGATTTTTCCGACTTGGAGTGGGAGACCTTTCGATTATTACGTGATCAAGGACAAGCACTGTGGGTGCAATACAAACTAGGTATGCGTATTCGACATTATTTAGTCGATGAATTTCAAGATACCAACCCGATCCAGTGGCAGTTCCTGCAGCCGCTACTGCTCTCCTCTAAGGAGCAATTGAGCGAGACACTGGACCCAGCAAGCCTATTTTTAGTCGGTGATGTAAAACAGTCGATTTATGGTTTCCGTGGTGCCAACTCCAGCATCCAACAATATGCAAACGAGTGGTCACAACGAGAATATGGCAGCCAGCATTTCAATAATGACCACTCTTGGCGCTCGGCAGCGATCATCATCGATGCCGTCAACAGCCTATTCACTCGCCTTGCCAGCCGTTTCCCAGCCTTTAGCACGCACCAATGCCAGCATAGCGATCGCTGGGGCATGCTCGAAATCCATCCTCTTATTGAGCAGGAAAAGCTGCCAAAACAGGCGCAGCCGACGAGTGAGATCACTTTTCGCAATCCCTTACTAGAGGCCAAGGTTGAGATTGAGGAGTCAGTCTATCTTGAAGAAGGCCGTCTGATTGCCAAACGCATTCAGGCATTAATCGATGAAGAAACCCCGGTGTTTGACGATGGTCACTATCGTGCCGCAGGTTATAGCGATGTCCTCATTCTGCTACGCAATCGAAGTAAGCTGAATGAACTTAAACTAGGCATGAACGAGATTGGCATCCCCTTCCTAGCTGACAGCAAGACTAGGCTCGCCGATTATTTAGAAATCAAAGACCTGCTAGCCCTATTGCAGATTTTAAAGAACCCGCTGAATGATATTGCCTTAGGCCATGTCCTTAAGAGTCCAATATTCAATATCGAAGACAGCCAGCTATTACAACTGCAGGCGTATGAAGCCAAACATTGGACTCACAAACTGGCGGCATATAGCGCGAGTAATGAAGGTAATGAGCAAGATAGTTTGAAACAGGCTCATAGCACTTTAGTTGAGTGGCAGGCGCTGGCCGATCACATACCGGTACACGATTTATTAAATACGATCTTTGAACAACGCGAGCTGATTACCCGTTATCGCCAAGCTGTACCCCTGCATGATAACGAGCAAGTCATCGCACGATTACAGCAATTCCTAAATATCAGCCTAGAAGCGAATAGTGGTCGCTACCCTAGCATTCAAAGTTTCCTGCGTTACTTTGAGGAAACTCAACCAATCGCTGAGCTCAGTGCACAGACACAAAACTGTGTGAATATCATGACCATACATTCAGCCAAGGGATTAGAGTCACCAATCGTCTTTTTAGCCAATACAGGCCCGCGCAAGACCGAAAGTGATCACTACACTGCACTCTGTGATTGGCCGGTAGAAGCAGATCGACCTAGCCATTTCTTGTTGGCTGGGCCTAAGAGTAAGAGAACAGCAAGCATCAGTGATTTAAAAAATGCTAGCCAATTAAAACAAGCAGAAGAATTGAATTTGCTCTATGTCGCGATCACTCGCAGCTGCCAAGCATTGATTGTTACCGGATGTATTACGCCTAGTAACAAGGGTGAAAGCTGGCATAGCCTGATGCAGGCTGCCTGGCTTACTGAAGACGATGATCATCAGTCACTGTGGCAGAAACAAAGTGAGAACAGACCTGAACTGAGTCCACTGCCAGTGAATAGCGCAACTGCGCCTGTGATAACGACATCGAAACTGGATAAGATAATCACACAGAAGTTAACACCAAAGCTCAGTCAACAAACTGCAACGACTGAGCGTGTAGGTGATGAAATAGCACGCCTACGCGGCATCGTCTTGCATCAATGTTTGGAGTGGATGAGCCAAGCATCCAGCTTATCACCGGCAGATTGCCTGCTTCGCCTAGAGACCCGTTATGGCGCACAAACTTTAGACTATGCTGCCATCCTGAGCGAGGCACAAAACTGTATTCAAGACCCAGCAAACGCAGAGGTTTTTCAACTGAAATCAACTCAACAGGCCTTTAATGAGCTATCAATTGCCTCTGCACATAGCCAACGACAGGGGGTATTTATTATTGACCGCCTCATTGTCGACCACGATGAAATCCATATTATCGACTATAAAACAGAGCCACTTAAAGACCAACAAACAGCACAATCAGAGGCTCTGAAACACCTTGCACAGCTGCAACAATATGCGCAGGCATTGGCGCCAATTTATCCACAGCGACGTATCCGCGGTAGCATCTTGTTCACGCATGGTCCGTTCTTAGTCGACCTTAGCCTTAACACTTAAAGATTAAGAACAGGTATATAAAGCCAAGAATCTAGGCTTAACGCACAGCGTCTAGTTGCTGCGCCAACTCTGCTGGCGGGACAAAGCCAGGAATCAAGGTACCATCTTCAAGCAGGATTGCAGGGGTTCCACTAACCCCCATCTTCTGACCCAATGCATAATGCTCAGCCACTGGATTAGCACAGTCTTTGGCCTCTATCTCTTTGCCTAGCTTGGCTTCAGTCAGTGCCTGTTCGCGATCTGCACTACACCACACGGCGACCGCCTTTCGATAACCGTCGCTATCTAAACCTTTACGCGGAAACATCAAGTAATTGACAGCAATACCGTAACTCGCATAGCCATCCATCTGATTATGTAATTTACGGCAATAGGTGCAATTAATATCGGTAAAGACAGTCACTGCATGTCGTGGTTTTTCAGCACCAAAACGCAGCGGCGTTTGCGTATTTACTTCTTGCATATAATTTTGTCTGGCCTGATTAGTCGCCAGTGCGGTCAAGTTACGCTTGCCATCATGCATATCCATTACCACACCCTGTATCAGATAACGGCCATCAACCGATATATAGATCACTTGCGTGCCGTATAAAGCTTGATACCAGCCGGTCATAGGTGCTGGTGTAATAGAGTCTGGGCTATAGGCTGGAAAGCCTTCAAGCAGCTTAGCGCGCAGACGCTGAATATCGCTCGCGGGATCGGCAAGCGTACTGAATGATAACGCTGCTAAACACAGCACTAGGGATAAACGTCGAAACATATCAATACTCGTCTTAGTGTGAAATCAAAAAATCAGTCGAAGCATACTGTATTCAGCCACGCGGATGATGCTGTTTATGCAGTGCCTGCAATCGCGCTCTGGCGATATGAGTGTACACCTGCGTTGTCGAAAGATCGCTATGCCCCAATAATAGCTGTACGACACGCAGATCGGCACCATGGTTCAATAGATGTGTAGCAAAGGCGTGACGCAGGGTATGTGGGCTTAACGATTTCTCGATACCGGCACCGGCAGCATGGCGTTTAATCAAATGCCAAAAAGTCTGTCGTGTCATCGCAGTTTTTCGATTGCTGATAAACAGAGCGGGGCTCTCTGTACTACCTTTTAATAGTTCTGGCCGTGCTTCTTGCAGATAGCGCTCGATCCAATCACCCGCCTCTTCTCCAAAGGGGATCAGACGTTCTTTACTGCCCTTACCCAAGACACGAATTACACCGGTACGTAAGTTGACCTGCTGCAGCAATAGTCCGACTAATTCAGACACCCTTAGACCACAGGCATACAACAGCTCTAACATTGCACGATCACGCAAACCAGCAGCGGTTTCAAGATCAGGGGCTAGCAATAGCTGCTCAACATCCTCCTCCGTGAGTACCTCGGGTAGATGTCGTGCACTTTTAGGGAATTCAATTTCAGCACTAGGATCTACCTTGAGACTATGAAGACGCACTTGAAACCGATAAAAACGTCGAATACTACTTAACAGCCTGGCCGCAGAACTGGCCTTAATGCCTTGTGATACCTTGTGTGAAAGAAAACCCAATAGATCATGTCGCTGCGCCTTAAGCAGGTGGCTGCCCGAGTGACTGAGCCAGACATCAAGCTGGACTAAATCGGCACGATAGGCCTGTAGGGTGTTTTTACTCAGCCCATACTCAATCCATAGATGATCAATGAAGGCCTCTAAGACCTGCCCATTTTCACTCTCTCTATGTTCTTCGTTTTCTGCCATAAGGGTTCCATCTGTACACGCTGCCATTTTAGCATCCCCAGATTGGGTAACAGCACGTTATACTAGCGCCCAATTAGTTTTGCTCTAGCAATGTCACATTGTAGAGTAAGCTCAGCATGAATTGAATTTTCAGCCATCGCATAACAAAAATGACGAGAAAACCATGACCGATCAAGACCTTCAAATGAAACCCGTAGGCCTCACCAAGCGCTTTGCCTGCATGTTTTATGACGGCATCCTGCTTATCCCTGTTTTATTCTTTGCTGCCGTCTTGGTCGTTGTACCGACTAGCATGAACTCTGAACACCCTTACTACGCGCTATTTATCGCTTATGTCTATGCGATTAGTTTTGTCTTCTTTGCTTGGTGTTGGACACATGGTGGCCAAACATTAGGCCTAAAGACCTGGCGTTTGCGTCTAGTTACCAGCGAGGGTCAAGCGGTCAATTGGAAACAGTCCGGCTTACGTTTCATCGGCTCCTGTCTCTGCTGGCTTAGCGCTGGCATCGGCTTTCTTTGGTGTTATACCAATAAAGAGCGCTTGGCGTGGAATGACTTATTATCAAACACATACATTCGGCGTGATTAAATCCCAATCATTACAATAACAACATAGAATCAATATAGGCTGTAGCACACCGCTACTAGCCTGCCGATCATGCTATATTTTCAACTAAAGTGACCCTTAAAAATTAGGAGTATAGAGATGCAGTTCAGTGTAAGCCGCAGTCCAATAGCCCAGGAAAAAACCGCCTGTGCAATCGTTGCCGTCCATGCCACCCGTCTCAGTGCAGAGGCAAAAATCTTAGATGAGCTCTACCAAGGTCATTTAAGCCAAGCGGTTAAGGCTGGTGATCTGGCGAGTAAGCGAGGCGCCACACTGAGTCTATTCATGCCTAAGGCGAGCAATCATAAACGCGTGTTGTTGGTGCAAGTAGGCAAGGAAAAAACACTCTCCATCATCGCTTTCAGAAGCCTAATGCAATCGGTTGCTAAGGCAGTACATGCCACTAGTGCCAACAATGCACTCAGCCTGTTGATGAGCTTGAACGTTGACGACAGTAGCCCACGTGCCATAGCACGACTACAGAGCATGACCTTCAACGATAGCCTGTATCAGTACAGCGAAACCTTTTCCAAGGAAAAGCCAGCACATAAGTTAAAGCGCATCACCTTACATTGCTCCAATAGTGCAACTTCGCGCCAAATACAAACCGGTTGCGCACAGGGTAAGGCCATCGCTTCAGGTATGGCGATAACCAAGAATCTGAGTGATCTACCAGCCAATATTTGCACACCAACACATCTTGCAAATGAAGCAAAAGCCATTAAAAAAGGCAATAAACGTCTATCTGTGCAGGTCTTAGGCGAAGCCGAAATGAAAAAGCTAGGCATGGGTTCACTACTCTCTGTTTCTGCCGGCAGCGCCGAGGAAGCAAAGCTAATCGCCATGCAATATAAAGGTGCGGCAGCCAGTAAGAAACCAATCGTACTCATTGGCAAAGGCATTACCTTTGACACCGGTGGCATCTCATTAAAGCCAGGTGCCGGTATGGACGAGATGAAGTTTGATATGTGTGGTGCTGCTACCGTATTAGGCTTGATGCAAACACTGGCTGAACTTGATCTACCTATCAATGTAGTCGGCATTGTCGCCGCCGCAGAAAACATGCCGGGTAGTAAAGCCACTAAGCCGGGGGATGTTGTTACCTCGATGTCTGGACAGACCATTGAAATCCTGAACACCGATGCAGAAGGCCGCTTAGTCCTCTGTGACGCCCTCACCTATGCCGCACGTTATAAGCCCGATGTGGTTATCGATATGGCTACTCTAACCGGTGCTTGCCTCGTTGCCCTTGGCTTTGAGGCCTGTGGCCTGATGTCAAACTCAGACCAGCTAAGTGAAGATCTACTCGCATCAGGACAGGCCAGTGCTGACCGTGCTTGGCGTCTACCAATTTGGGATGAATACCAATCTAGTCTAGACAGTAATTTTGCTGACATGGCAAATATTGGTGGCCGTTGGGCTGGATCGATTACTGCTGGCTGCTTCCTTGAGCGCTTTGCTAGAGATTACCAATGGGCGCATTTAGATATCGCTGGCGTTGCTTGGAATATGGGTAAAAACAAAGGTGCTACTGCAAGACCAGTGCCTCTGCTCACCGAGTACCTCTTACGTCGAGCCAAACAGGCCTAAGCCTAACTAAGCACTATCGATAAAAACGAAATGCCACAGATTGACTTTTATGTGCTGCAGGATAATGCCGCAGATAGCCATCTACGCTACGCCTGTAGATTAGTAGAAAAGGCCTATACCTTGGGTATGCAGGTCTATATTCGCAGTGCAGATGAAGCCATGACGGATCGATTAGATGAGTTGCTCTGGGTGTTTCGCGACCAAAGTTTTATCCCACATCAACGGGAAGAAGATACGGCACAACCCTGTGCCGTTATCGTCAATCACACGGCACCACCGAAACATCGTGAAATCATGATTAATCTGGGCTTAGACACCAGTCCTGATTATGCAGATTATGATCGTCTGATCGAGGTGGTCAGCGCCGTCAGTGAGATTAAGCACGCGGGTCGTGAGCGTTTTCGTCACTACAGCCAACAAGGGCACCAACCTAAGCATCACGCGGTCAGTTAAATGAGCAGGCCTGGGCTCAAGTCATGCCCTACAAACTGCGCAACAATGCTAAACTAAGCAGACTGGTTATAGAGGATTTCCTGGCGATCTGTAATACAGAAAAATTCTCTATAAAATAAGCAATATATCGGCCTCTGGCCGCAGCCACACAATCAAAACAAGCGTTTAGGATTACAAAAACACTGTGGACAAAGTCTATCAACCAAATACCATCGAAGATCGTTGGTACCAAGAATGGAAAGCAAAGGGTTACTTCCAGCCAAGTAATCAATCAGAGCACGCCTTTTGCATCATGATCCCACCGCCGAATGTCACTGGCACATTACATATGGGTCATGCCTTCAATAACACCATTATGGACAGCCTGACTCGCTATCACCGCATGTGTGGCGATAACACGTTATGGCAACCGGGTACAGACCATGCCGGTATTGCCACTCAGATGGTGGTTGAGCGACAACTAAATGCAGCAGGCCAATCTCGCGCCGAATTGGGTCGAGAGGCCTTCCTAGAGAA
>DGKH01000010.1:0-3807 GCA_002386945.1 Proteobacteria bacterium UBA4575 | reverse complement strand
ACTATGGATGAAGGCCTATCCGAGGCCGTGCGTGAAGTCTTTGTCCGTCTGTATGAAGAAGACCTGATCTATCGCGGTACGCGCTTGGTCAATTGGGACCCTGTGCTGCATACCGCCGTCTCTGATCTCGAAGTAGTATCAGAAGAAGAACAAGGCCATCTCTGGCATATGCGTTATCCACTAGCCGATGGCAGTGGACACTTAGTTGTTGCCACTACTCGCCCTGAAACCATGCTTGGTGATAGTGCCGTTGCGGTGCACCCAGAAGATGAACGCTATCAACAGCTGATTGGTAAAACCATCGCCCTCCCTTTAAGTGAGCGCGAGATACCGATTATTGCCGATGATTATGTCGACCCTGAATTTGGTACCGGTTGTGTCAAGATCACACCCGCACATGATTTCAATGACTATGAGATGGGTCAGCGTCACGATTTGCCGATGCTCAACATCTTTACTATCGATGCCAAGATTAATACCGAAGCACCTGCGGCCTACCAAGGCTTAGATCGTTATGCTGCTCGTAAAGCCATCATTGTTGAACTAGAGCGCCTAGACCTGCTAGAAAAGATTGTTGATCATAAGCTGATGGTGCCACGTGGTGACCGTTCAGGTGCCGTGATCGAACCGTTCTTGACCGATCAGTGGTATGTCAAAACCGAGAGCCTGGCAGCGCCTGCGATTGAAGCCGTAGAAAGCGGCAAGATTCGCTTCGTACCGGATAATTGGAAAAACACCTACTACTCCTGGATGAATGATATTCAAGACTGGTGCATCAGCCGTCAACTCTGGTGGGGACATCGCATCCCAGCTTGGTATGACGATCAGGGCAAGGTCTATGTCGGTCGTGATGAAGCTGAAGTACGCAGCAAATATAAATTAAGCGATGATTTTGCCCTGCGTCAGGACGAAGATGTTTTAGACACTTGGTTCTCATCTGCACTCTGGCCTTTTTCCACCTTAGGCTGGCCACAAAAGACCCCTGAATTAAAAGCTTTCTACCCGACCTCGGTCCTAGTTACTGGCTTTGACATCATCTTCTTCTGGGTCGCACGCATGATCATGATGGGGATGAAATTCGTCGACGACGTACCATTCCATGACATCTATATTCACGGGCTAGTGCGTGATTCTGATGGTCAGAAGATGTCGAAATCAAAAGGTAATGTGCTAGACCCAATCGACTTGATCGACGGCATCACCTTAGACCAGCTGATTAGCAAGCGCACCAAGGGTTTGATGCAGCCACAGATGGCGGCAAAAATTGAAGCCTCTACCCGCAAGCAGTATCCAGACGGCATCTCCGCCTATGGCACTGATGCTTTGCGCTTTACCTTCGCGGCATTAGCCTCAACTGGGCGTGACGTTAAGTTTGATCTGAATCGTATCGAAGGCTACCGCAACTTCTGTAATAAACTATGGAATGCATCGCGCTTTGTCTTAATGAACTGTGAAGACGCAGAGATTGCAGACAGTATCGACTTTAAGGCACTAAGCATCACTGATCGTTGGATCCTCAGTCGCCAACAAGAACTCATCGACATCGTGCATCACGATTTCCAGAACTATCGTTTTGATCTAGCAGCTAAGGCGTTGTATGAATTCACTTGGAATGAGTTCTGTGATTGGTATCTCGAGTTGATCAAGCCCGTTATGTTTTCTGATGATGAGGCCGCCAAGCGACAGACACGCCGTGTGTTACTAGAGGTCTTAGAAACCTTATTACGCTTAATGCATCCAATCATTCCATTTATCACGGAAGAGATTTGGCAGACCATCGCACCGAAGCTAGGTAAAGAAGCGACCACTATCATGCTGCAAGACTATCCACGCAGTGATAATGCTTGGGTCGATGTGGACAGTGCCCACAGTATCGATTGGCTAAAAGAATTTATTATGGGCGTGCGTAAGATTCGCTCAGAGATGGATATCGCGCCAAAGCAAGGCCTAAACGTACTCTGCCAACAGGCCAGTGAAAGTGATCTAAAACAGATCAAAATACATCAAGCGGCGCTAAAGAAACTAGCGAAGATTGAAGGCATCGACATACTGGGAGATGAGGAAGCACCCGAGGCAGCACTCGCACTAGTGGGTGAAATGAAGGTGTTAATTCCTTTAGCTGGACTGATCGATAAAGATGCTGAGATAGAACGTCTGAGCAAAGACATCAGCAAGCTTGAAATCAATATCGGCAAGACACGCGCGAAGTTAGCTAACCCGGGCTTCACAGATAAGGCACCTGCCGCAGTCGTTGAAAAAGAGCAACAACGTATGCAGGAACAAGAACAGACCCTGCATGATCTGTTACAGCAACAAGAGAAGATGGCGAAATTATAAGAGCTTTTAAAAGTAGCTTAGATTTTGCCTACTTTATTTATTAGCAAAGACCCTTTGCTCTTCACGGAAGCATTTAAACTCTAAAAAATTATCGCTAGGGTCTTGAATAAAAAAGGTGCGCTGTTCGCCGACTTCCCCAGCAAAACGAGTATAGGGCTGGATGCTGAATGTCATCCCCTGTTGCTTAAGATGTGCCAGCAGTTCATCCCATTGATCCCACAGTAGGACCATCCCAAAGTGACGTGATGGCACGGCCTTTTCATCGACTGCATTACGTGCACATGGGTTTTCTAAGGATTCATCCAGATGCGCACTAATCTGGTGGCCAAAGAAATCAAAATCTATCCAACGCAGGTCTTCACGACCTACTTTACAACGCAGCATCTGGATATAAAACGTCCTCGTAGCGGCGATATTCTTGACTGGGAAGGCTAAGTGAAATGGCTGCATTATGATTTAGGTGTGGTCTTCTTTTGATGCACAACATTATTGCGTAGATAGACTGGCTGCGCCTGCTCAGGCTGTAATAAAGTAGCGTCCTGCCATTGCATGACAGCTAGGCGTGCAGTGACAGAGGCGCGTGGTAAGGCATCAGCATCGATCGCCTCTGGCTTGATAGCCGTTTTCGCCATCAATGGCTCAGCGTAGCTCTGCCAGCCGCTACCCATACCATAATCAAAGTTAGCTAGTTCTAAATTAAGCGCCTCGGCAGTAACAACCTGCTCTGTGCCAGATAATACCGGTACGCTATTCCGCGCCACTAAGTAATGACCATAATAAATCTCACCCATACGCGCATCAATGGCAGCAAACACCTGCTGCTCACCCTGGCCAGTAGCTGGTACTTGAGCAGCCAGATTAGCCAAACTCGAAATACCCAACAGTGGTAAATCATGGGCAAAGGCAATGCCTTGGCTAACGGCGACACAGATACGCACGCCGGTAAAGGCACCGGGGCCACAGCCAAAGGCTAGGCCATCTAATTGCGATAGGCTAATTTGCACTTCAGCCAACACCTGCTCGGCCATCGGCAAGATCAATTCATTATGTTGCCTAGCAGCAATTTGATAGCGTTCCACCACCTCACCGTCGACATAGACGGCCGCTGAGCAGGCTTCAGTACAGGTCTCGATGGCTAATAGTTTCATCGTGTCCGCTCACGTTGAATGGTCTCAAGAAATTCGATCACAGGGCCAGGTTGATCACAGACCGTCATCGCCGGCAGGCTACTGACAAAAGATTTACCATAGCCTTTAGTTTTAATCCGAGGGTCCATTAATACCACAACCCCGCGATCACGTTCACCACGAATCAACCGACCGACGCCCTGCTTTAGATTCAAGATTGCTTGAGGGATTTGAAAACTAGTGAATGGGTTCTCGCCTGCCTCTTCTAAGGCGCGTGATCGTGCTTGTATTAAAGGGTCTGATGGCGACATAAAGGGTAACTTATCAATAATCACTAAACACA
>DGKH01000055.1:2715-6227 GCA_002386945.1 Proteobacteria bacterium UBA4575 | reverse complement strand
GCACAACAGTTTCTACAGCAGGCTAAACAACTAGCACAGAACAAACTGGCGTCTGATCTACAGATCATGGGGCCACTACCGTCTACCATGGAAAAGCGCGCCGGAAAATTTCGTGCTGTCGTACTCTTTAGTGCGAACAATCGCCGCAGCCTAAGCTTAGGCACTGCCGACTGGTTACAGCAATTGCATCGCCTACCCGAAGCACGCCGAGTACAATGGAATCTTGATATTGATCCATTAGAAGGGATATAGGCTTAATTAGCCGTCGGAAGGACACAGCATCAATCTTATGCGTTACAATTCGCAGGCTTAAACATTCAATCAGTAGAACACGCAGTAGGTAACCCATTTTGAAGGATCAGATCGAGAGCAGCTTACAAAGTCTTGTCGATAATTTAATCGCAGACGGCAGTCTCACTATAGAAGCCCCCATTGCCTTCCAAGTGACCCGGACGAAAGATCCGGCACATGGTAATTTCGCTAGTAATATCGCCATGATATTAGCTAAGCCTATGCGCAAATCACCACGTGATATTGCCGCCCTACTGCTGCCGAAATTAGAGCAAGACCCCCTCTTTGAGCGTGTCGAGATTGCTGGCCCTGGTTTCATCAATTTCTTCTTAGTCCAAGAAAAAAGTAACGCCATCCTGCAACAGGTCCTAGATGCTGGTGAACGCTTTGGCTGTAACGACAGCGGCGCAAACCAATCCCTACATATCGAATACGTATCGGCTAACCCTACTGGGCCATTACATGTAGGCCATGGTCGCGGCGCGGCTTATGGTGCGTCTTTAGCTAAGCTATATGTTGCTAATGGCTACCGCGTACATCGTGAATACTATGTTAATGATGCTGGACGACAGATGGATATTCTGGCGACTTCAGTGTGGCTGCGTTATCTCGAGCTCTGTGGTGAAGAACTGGTATTCCCAAGCAACGGTTACAAAGGTGACTATGTCTGGGATATTGCCGCCACTGCACATCGCACACATGCGGCTAAATTCCAACATGCAGTCGATGGCTTTTATAGTGACGTGCCTACCGATGAGCCACAGGGTGGTGACAAAGAAGCCCATATTGATGGCCTAATTGCAGTCGCCAAGAATCTTCTAACGGTAGACGGTTATAGTATTTTCTTCGATCTTGCGATCGATACGATACTGGCTGATATCCGTGATGACTTAGGTCTGTTTGGTGTTGAGTACGATAACTGGTATTCCGAACGCAGCCTGTTTGCTGATCAGCGCGTAGAGAAAGTGATCGACCGCTTAGAGGTCAGTGGCCATACCTACCGTAAAGATGGTGCGCTTTGGTTTGCCTCCTCCAAACTCGGTGATGAAAAAGACCGTGTCGTCGTGCGCGAAAATGGAACACCAACCTACTTTGCCTCTGATATCGCCTATCACGTTGATAAGCTCGAACAGGGTTATGATCAAATCATTAATATCTGGGGTGCTGACCACCATGGCTACATCCCTAGAGTCAGGGCTGCCTTACAGGCACTCAACCTTGATGCCGATAAGCTAAAGGTATTATTAGTCCAGTTTGCCAATCTCTATCGTGGTGAAGAACGCCTACAGATGTCGACCCGCTCTGGCGAGTTTGTAACCCTGCGCTCCTTACGCAAAGAGGTGGGTTGTGACGCGGCACGCTTTTATTATGTGATGCGTAAAAGTGAGCAGCATTTAGATTTTGATTTAGAGCTAGCGACGTCTACCAGTAATGAAAATCCAGTTTATTATGTGCAGTATGCACATGCCCGTATCTGTAGTGTATTGCGTCAAAATCTTGAACCAGTGACGACTGAGAATGCTTCAGCCGAGTTATTAAGCGAAGAAAATGAAAAGCAGCTACTGCAGAAGATTGCCGACTACCCCGAAGTAGTGCGCAGTGCCTGTAGTAAACAGGCACCACATATCTTAGTGCAGTATTTACGTGAGTTAGCTCAGCGCTTTCATAACTATTACAACGCAACCCAATTTTTGGTCGAGTCGAAAGAACTTAGGCAGGCACGTCTACAATTAATACTGGCGATTCAACACGTGTTGGTCAATGGACTCGATTTAGTCGGTGTGAGTGCCCCGGAGAAGATGTAAACATGGCTGTAGCAAAGAAAAAAACCACTGCGAAAGAGGCATCGGCAGTTCGACCATTGCCCGGCTGGATTTGGTTACTGACCGGCTTGATTATTGGCTTAAGTGCAACCTTCTTCCCGAAGCTGAATGAGCACTTTAATCAGACTGACGAGGCAGAGACCGTCGCCGCCAACACTGAGCTAGAAACACGTGATTTCACTTTTTATACGCTGCTACCAGAGGTCGATGTGGTGGTTGATGTCGCGCCGCGCCCAAGCACAGACTCAGCCGTAAAACAGCCGGTCGATAAAAGCATCTTATTTGTCTTGCAGATGGGTTCTTTTAAAGACAAACAAGAAGCGAGCCGCTTACAAGCTCAACTTATTTTATTCGGCATCAATGCCATTATTCAAGACGTGCGCATTGATGGCAGCCAATGGTTTCGCGTCACCGTCGGCCCTAGCCACGACAAGGCTCATCTTACTCAAGTACAGAAAAAGCTCGCCAAAAAACGTATTACTTCACGTTTATTTCAGGTGCGTAGCTAAGCTATCCAAACGCTCTTCCAGGAGTTGAACGCGCACTTCTAATTCTTCTATCTGATTTTTTTGCTGCATCATCTTTACGCTGGATAAAGAGGGCGCGCTGGCGACTGTTTTTACATCCAGCCCCTGTATACCAGCTGAGATCAGTTTTTTCGCTTCTACTGTCTTACTTGAACTAGGTGTAAATGCGTTGCGCGTATCCATTAGCTCAAAACTGTCAAAACCCTTATCCTCTTTACGCTCGGTGACCAAACGCACTAGAGGTGAATTGCCAGCAATATCAACTGATGCTAACTGGGCATATGGCAAGCTATAGAGTGTCTCAAAACGCTTGCTCTTCTTTTTAAAGCGAATGATCTGTAGGCCATTCTCACTGAAGATAATTTGCGCCTTCACCCGTGATTTACCTGAAGAGAGCAGTGAGTAGCCCTTTTTATCGGCATAGAAATAAACATAGCTATTCAGCAGCAAGGTCTCATCCGCCTTCAAGATAGCAGCGCTACGCAACTGCGCATCGAGGCTGGAGTCATCGTTAGAAAAAACAGAAGAGCTGAAGATACAGCTAATAACTAGGGCACTTATGAGACGCATTATGGTATTCATCCTTTTTAATCAAAAACGTATGTATGCTAGGCTCTAGTAGTATAATTCAGATGCTTAAATGACCATAGGGTCATACCTAATTTTAGTTTATTTTATTCAGTGAAGACAACATGAGTGACTCCATACTAGCGCAGCAGATCCCTTTAACAGCGGATATTCAATCACGTATTCCAGTATTGGCTAGCACCGAGCGTAGCGCCTTGATCGCGCGCATCAAAGAATTACTAAAGGCACAGGATGCCGCCTTGGTTGCGCATTACTACACCCATGAAGACCTGCAGCAGCTGGC
>DGKH01000055.1:0-2617 GCA_002386945.1 Proteobacteria bacterium UBA4575 | reverse complement strand
GAAACAGCAAAAATATTAAGCCCTGAAAAACGCATCATCATGCCCGATCTTGAGGCAACCTGTTCACTTGATCTAAGTTGCCCAGCAGATAAATTCACTGATTTCTGCGATCGACACCCAGACCGGGTTTCAGTCGTCTATGCCAATACCAGTGCTGCGGTAAAAGCCCGGGCCGACTGGGTAGTCACCTCTAGTATTGCGGTCAAGATCATTTCTCACTTGATGGATCAAGGGAAAAAGATTTTATGGGCCCCTGACAAACACTTAGGAGATTACTTACAAAAGGTCACTGGTGCCGACATGCTGATGTGGGATGGTGCCTGCATAGTGCATGAAGAATTTAAGGCGCACGCCTTGGGTGACTGTATTACCCAACATCCAGAGGCAGCTGTTTTAGTGCACCCCGAATCACCTGCCGATGTTATCGCCATGGCCGACGTGGTTGGTTCAACTTCTGCCTTGATCAAGGCGGCAAAAACATTACCTAACAAACAATTTATCATCGCTACAGATAATCGCATCTTCTATAAGATGAAACAGTTAGCGCCAAATAAAGAGTTTATCGAGGCGCCTACCGCTGGCGAAGGTGCAACTTGCCGTAGTTGTGCGCACTGTCCTTGGATGGCGATGAATAGCCTACAGAATCTTCTACAGGTGCTAGAGAACGGTGGCAACGCAATTGAGATTGACGAAAAAATACGCGTCGATGCCTTCCGCTCGACTAAGCGCATGCTAGATTTTGCCAAGCAAAATACTTAAGACCAGCTATGGCCAAGATGCTAAAAAAGGGTGATCTAGCGACTAAGATTTGTCTGCGCTGCGGCCGCCCTTTTACTTGGCGTAAAAAATGGGCGGCCGTTTGGGATGAGGTAAAGTATTGTTCCCAGCGCTGTCGTCAAAACTAATTTAAGGTGTCGTGCTCAAGCATCAGCTTATCTATATCGCGCATGATGTCATCAATCTCAGACGGTAACTGCAAATAGAACCCCTGTGTCTCTATTGCCGCCATCACCTGCTCAACATTGGCATTAGCTAATTTCTTTTTACTTAGATCGACTTCTAATACCTGTGTTAAATCACCCATGAATTGAGTCACTGACTCTGGTAATTCAGTGGTTTCAACACCGGCTTTCATATACACATAGGTATCATTTTTACGTTCACTACGATAAACATAACATTGCATAACAGGTCTCAACTTTTCTTTAATTAAGCGGTTTTATTGATAAGGCTCTATTTTATAGGGTGTGCGATACGGCCTTGGGAATCAAGGTAACTATAACTCATTAGCGCCTGATCTAGCTCGAGTAAAATCTCCTTTATCCTGATCTCACTACATTGTTGTTGCTGTAAGCGTTGCTCGCAATAATGAGTCACCTGTTCTGCATCAATATGCACACTGGCCAATAACTCTTGCACACAATCACCACTTTCATATTCGTCGATTATATAACCACCCGTCTCACTGCAGGACACATTGACTGTATGGGTATCACCAAATAGATTATGAATATCGCCCAGTACTTCTTGATAGGCACCAACCAAGAAAAAACCCAGTAGATAATCTTCTGATTTAGGTAGCGGATGTAACTTCAAGTGATCTGAAACACCGTCAACAGAAACATAGGCCTGTATCTGTCCATCAGAATCACAGGTCAGATCATGCAACCTAGCGGCTATTTTAGGCTCTTGCTCTAGCTTGTGTAATGGCACGATAGGAAAGATCTGACCCAGCCCCCAGATATCAGGTAGCGACTGAAATAAAGAAAAATTACAGAAGTACTTTGAGGCCTCTACCGTGGTCTCACCTTCTGCATTGGCACACTGGTGTTGCACTCGGCGGATCAATTGCTCGGCATCGGCTCGCTGCCGCAGATTTATTTTTTGCTCAAGGAATGCTCTGTTCATTAACTGGCGAAAAGCGTTAACCGCTTCACTATGGATGATGCCCTTATCGATCGCCGCTGCTTGCAATTGATCGGCTTGCTGAGCAATCGCTGCTGGCCATGATAGCCCACCACTATTTTCTTGTTGCAGCTCTTCTGGCACGGCCTCTGCCGCCATCACATTGGTCACCAATACCGCATGATGTGCCACCAATGCGCGGCCATGTTCTGTAATGATCTGTGGTTGAGCCAACTCATACTGCTGGCAATACTGTGCCACGCAGCTAATCACTAAGTTGGCATATTGCTGATAACTATAAGACCGCGAAAAATAACTGCCATCAGCTTGCGCGGCATAATCAATCGCCATACCGCCACCAATATCAAGATAATCTAAGATGCAACCATGGCCATGTAATTCGGCATAGACCTGCATGGCCTCACGTAAGCCCTGCTCATAATCTGCCAACACCGAGATCTGCGAGCCCATATGAAAATGTAGTAACCGCAACCAATGCAGACATCGCTTTGCCTGCAGTTGATCGATCAACTGCAGTAAGGCCGATGTCTCTAAGCCAAACTTTGCATTCGGGCCACCACTATTTTGCCATTGGCCAGCGGCGATTGAGTTCAGTCGGATCCTAACGCCTAGATCAGGTGTCAGTCCTAGCGCCTCACTCTCTTCAGTAATTAGATCAAGCTCGGCCAATTTTTCCAGCACGATAATGACT
>DGKH01000042.1:6290-8970 GCA_002386945.1 Proteobacteria bacterium UBA4575 | reverse complement strand
AGACTGTAACTGAGCAAGATATCTAGCCAAGATAAATCAATAATAATAGCCTCAATCTGTAATGAGCTCAGTAGTGCACAGGCGATAAAGGGTATTGCACCGGCATGTACGAGTAAGGCTGTAGTTTGGTCACGATCCATCTGACTAATGCATATCCTGGTTTATATTTCTTAATGCCTTGTTACGTATTCTTTAGTTTTGCTCTATGTATCTAAAGGTAAGATTGATGCGCCCATCCATAATTCCTTTTTGTTTGGGTACACAATGTCGCCAGTGTTGTTGGCAGTAACCTGCCATTAGTATGGCGCTGCCACTTACAAGTTCAATCTTGCGTAATGCCTTACTCGTCACATGCTGCAATTTAAAGAGCCGAGTTGCCCCTAGGTTTATAGAGGCGATAGCTGGCCTATCACCTAACTGTCTCTCGTTGTCACGATGCCAGCCCATGCTGTCATTACCATCACGATAATAATTGAGTAACACGCTGTTAAAGCGCCGCTTAAAATGATCCTCTACTCGTTGGCGTAACAGGCTTAGTTCTGGCGTCCAAGGCTGCGCAATATAATCTGCTCCAGAGTAGCGGTAATTAGCTCCGACATCGCCATGCCAGGCAATCAGTCGTGGCTGTAGCATGCGTTTTCCAAATAGGCTGATACTGCGCTGCTCCCAATCAATAGACTCACGCAGGCACGAATACAGTGCGTCGCTTTCCGCTGTCTCTAATAGGGCTGCGTTGAAGTATAGTTCACCATCGTAGGGTAAAAGGTTGTCAGACATAGAAGTATTGTAAATTAGCGATGCTATCTAGTTTTTGTACATGAATTGTAACCCCTGACCCCGATTTTAAACATAACAAAAAATATACAAGACGCGACTGAGTGCTAAAATATCTGTACAAGAACTATATGAGATTTAAGAATGTCGGCCAATCAAGCTCTACGTGTCTTCTATGACGACCTATGTCCGTTGTGCAGTAAAGAAATTAATCATTACCGTAAACTGGTTCACCACCTAGCAGTCGATTGGGTGGAGATTAGTACCTCTGCCGAAGTGATTGAAACCTTTGGTTTGACACGTGAACAACTGCTTAAGCGCCTTCACGTAATTACCCCTGAGGGGGAAGTTGTTAGTGGTGCGCGTGCCTTTACATTGATCTGGCAGGCATTACGTTTTTATCGTGTTTTGGGTGTGATCGTTACTCGACTACACATGATTGGTTTGATCGATCGCTTGTATGAGCCCTATGCTGATAGTCGCTATAAAAAACGTGTGTCATGCCACAGTGATAGTAATGAGGATTCCGGTCGTTGAGTGCGTATCGCGTTGGTTTAATCTTTCCTAACCAACTGTTTCATCCCGCACCGATTATAGATTGTGATGTTGATCTATTGTTGTTGCTAGAAGACGAGCTGTTCTTTGCTGATCATCACTATGGATTTCGTTTCCATAAGCAAAAGCTAGCCTATCAGCGTTCTTGCATAGAACATTATGGGCTGTATCTAAGAGCGGCGGGGCAGGCAGTGGAGCAGCTTAACTATGATGCTGTCGAACCCTGTTTGCTGCGTGTGATCTCGCTTGTCACAAAACAAAAGCCTAATTTGGATTTGAGTCAGCTTGAGCTGTGCTGCTATCGCCCTGCAGATTTCATGCTCGAAAAACGCCTGACTCGCTTAAGCGCCCAACAGGGCTGTTCTATTCAATGGTTAGCTAATCCCAGCTTTTTAAATACAGAAGAAGATAATCACATTTGGCGCAGCCAGCATAAACGCTGGTTTATGGCAGATTTTTATAAAGATCAGCGCCGTCGCTTAGATATCCTGTTGCAGGATGGTCAACCGGAAGGCGGCCAATGGAGTTTTGATCAAGAGAACAGGAGAAAGATTAAAAAGGCTGCAGTTAAAGACATCCCAAAACTTGCCTATGCCATAAATGACGCGATTGATATGCAGGCCACGCAATCGGTAGAGCAAGAGTTTGTGGGTCATTACGGGCGTCTTAATGAAATCATCTATCCCACGACTCATGCAGCAGCTCAGGCATGGCTTCAAGACTTCTTAGTCCAGCGCTTTTCACAGTTTGGAGAGTACGAAGACGCCATCGTGCCAGATCAATCTTGGCTCTATCATTCCGTATTATCACCGATGTTGAATACAGGATTGCTGACGCCCCATGAGGTGGTGACTGCTGCTTTAGCCTATGCAAAAGACCATGCTATAGCATTGAATAATGTGGAGGGCTTTATTCGCCAAATCATTGGTTGGCGTGAATTTATGCGAGCGACCTATGATGAGTCTTCAGTCTTTATGCGTAATGAAAATGTCTGGCAACATCATCGCCCCATGCCAAAAGCTTTTTATGAGGCGACAACGGGTATTGAGCCAGTCGATAACAGCATTCAACGTGTGATGGATACGGCTTATTGTCATCATATAGAGCGTTTAATGGTGCTCGGTGGCTTCATGTTCTTATGCGAGATCGATCCGAAAGAGATTTATCAGTGGTTTATGGAATTGTTTATCGATGCCTATGATTGGGTGATGGTGCCGAACATCTTCTGCATGAGTCAAAATGCAGCGGGTAATTTCATGACCAGTAAACCCTATTTTTCTGGGTCAAATTACATTCTTAAAATGAGTAATTATGCGAAAGGGGATTGGTGCCCAATATGGGATGGCTTATT
>DGKH01000042.1:0-6182 GCA_002386945.1 Proteobacteria bacterium UBA4575 | reverse complement strand
AGAAGCTGCGCTAGCACTGCATTAAGGGCTATATAAATGGCTACGCCTTAGGGTTATCTATGTTTCGCCCCGTAAGTTATTAGTTAAATGGACGACTAGAAAAAAACTCGCCTAAAATGAAGTGGAGTGAGTTAATCAAGAAGTATAATAGAACGCTCTCTCCAAGAGCGTCAATCCTGACTATTTAGTTTGGTTTTTATTTTTGCGTTCAGATTGCCTATGGGTGGTGAGGCAGCCCAATAAGTTCCAACTATCAATGCAACTCCGCCAATGGCATTGCCGAAAGTGACCCAGAATAGGTTGTAAAACATACCTGAGATACTGAGAGATTCAGAGTGGTTACCAAGTAATGCAATGCTAAATAAAGTCATATTGGCAATGCTGTTCTCAAAGCCGCAGGCCATGAAAGCAAGCAAACACCAAAAAATCAGTATGCATTTGGCGCTGTCATCTTTAGTGCGTGCAGCCATCCATAGGGCTAAGCAGAGTAACCAATTACAAAGGATTGCTCGTGCTAGCAATTCAATTGGAGATGAGTTTACTTTGTATTCAGCCGTACGCATGAGCAGTGAGTCTGGTGTGTGAGCAAGGTCGCCACCACCACCTAATGAAAAAATGTAGACCAGAAGCAGACTGCCCATTAAATTAAAAACCCATATAACTGACCACATTTTGACGAGGTCGGTGTAACTACATTGGCCCCTTAATAGCGCAAACGGCATGTACATAATATAAGCGGTAAAGATATCCGCTCCAGCAAAGACGGCTAGCGTTAACGTAATACCGAAGGCTGCGCCCATAATTAGTTTTTGTAGGCCAGGCTCAGCAGAAGAAGCAAGACTAAAGATTAAGATAATACCAATCCCTACATACATACCACCCATAATCGCGCCAATGACTATAGCCTCAGGCTTTTTCTTGAATAGATTTGTTTTCCGGTTAGCAAGCTCTGCGAAATAATCAATTGTCTTATGATACATCTTGTCTCTCGTCGGTAGTGTTTTCTCGTGATGATGGGTGCGTGCAATAAAATAATTTAGAGCTGTAATAGATGGAAATAAACAAAGTTAAGAAGAGTAGGGCATAACCTAACTGCTGCTGTTCATTAATCAGATAGTAGTTGCAGAGGCGTATTGGCGACTCGATGTATAACCATGCCAACACCATGAGCATACTTATAATTTGAGTGATAAAAAATCCCTTAGTGATCGCTGTGATCGCATGCCAACATAGCGCTAAGGGTATTCCTATAAGCAGGGGCAATGTGGTGAATTTAGCCACTGCATAACTTGGATAGCTCAATGAGGCATCTAGTGAGCGGGGAAGCATCCAAAATAATAGGCTAAAGCTAGCGATGAGCAAGCCGGGGAGGGCGTAGCTATAAGTCACTTTTATGTGGTATCTAGTATTCAGTGATAAGCCAATAATGATACCAATAAGAATTAATAGCGGTATTTGTAACAGCATATGGCTTAACATGTTTTGTTGCAGAACCATTTGAATTTTTGGCAGTGCCAGTATTAGCCAGGCAATAAAGCTTAGTAAAAGAGCGAAGTATCTTAGCTTTATTGCAGCGATTTTGAAGATATTGACCACTAGGAAATTTAGATTGGCTTGTTTGATTCAAGGGATGTGCTGAGTAGTTTTTTCCAATCTTGTAAGATCATGTCGGTATCCTCAAAATCGTAAATTTTAGCCAGCTGAGATTCTTTGTTAAGTAAATGAATGGCAGCATTATGTTCAAACTGACCATCTGGACGTGGAATGACAATGATGCCAAAGGCATCTAATACTAACTGTAGTTCTGTCTCATCATGGACACGGGCAAACACCCATTTTTCTGGGTCAGCCCCTAGTGCTGTTGCATGGCGCTGTAAAATAGAGATGCTGTCGTACTCAGAATCAAAAGTAATGCTTAACAGGGCATAATGACGATTGTTTCTTTCTTGATCTAAAGCCTGGTTCAAACGTATAAAGCTTTGAGTTATAGCAGGGCAAATCTCTCTGCAATTGCTAAAGATAAAATCAACAAATACATACTTTCCGGCATAGTCCTGCAGTTTAAAGACTTTACCATCTGAACTGATTAACTCGACCGTGGGTAGCGAAGTGGGCTTCTCCTCTATACGGAGTCGTCTTTCCGACTCCGTAGTAAACGCCTGAAAGCCACTACTAGCAAAATACAAGCTTGTGCTGCCTACGATAATGACGAATAAGAGATTGATTATAAGAGTCATCGTTATCTGCTCTAAGTTGATGTTCTTTTAGTTAAGACATTAACTTTTTTGCATTCAGCCTAAAGATAAAGCGTAGTGAAAAGACCGCAGCAGCTACGATAACAAATAAAGCAAATATTGAAGCTACAGCTGAATAGCTTTGCCACTCAGGAAAGTGAATGGCAAAGCGTCTTGCGATACCTTCTTTGCCAGAGGCTAAGAACATAAAAACAAAGCCGGTTGCTGAAAGGGTATAGACCCAGAAACTAACTCTATCTAAGGCATTGTCTTGCCCTTTATTGCTATCTTTGATTAAGAAATACATAAAGCCAAAGACCATAGCAATCATGCCAATGATCAAATAAAAGTGGAAATGACCGGGAACCCACATGGTGTTGTGCATTACTTGATTGACTGAGATGGTGCCGTCGATAACAGCCGGTATTACACCGCCCGCCCAACCAAAGACAGATAATACGAGCAATGCTGATGCAGCATCCCATTTAATACCAGAACGATAGATGATGGCTAAGGTGCCAAGAGTAGTCACCAGTAATACTGGGAAACCACTAGTATAGGAAATGACTTGTCCCATAATTAGCATCCAAGTCGGCATTGCAAAATCCATGAATAAATGATGTGGATAAACGATTAAGACCATGATGCTAGATGCAGTCCAAGCAGCTAAAAATATTCGATTCGATTTCCATGGGCGATTTGTGTAATGAGGTAAGATTTCATATACCGCAATAATCGCCATATAGATTGTTGCATTGATAAAGGTATGACCAAAGAAATAGATCATGTTCTTGGCTAAAAGTGGATCAATAGTGAAGTTGGGATTCAGGATATTAATAATCATCATGATCAATATTGATGCCCCAACGACTAAAGCTAGTGAGTTGACTATGGTCACCATAGTGCTAGCAACAACGGTTGGTGGAGGTGCTTCATCGCTACTATTAGAGAATAGCTGTGGCCAACCTAGAGAACGACTGAAGCTGCCATATTTTTGAATGATGGCGCGACCAGCGTCTAGGTAAAACAGCACAAAAGCAACGCCAACAATAAGTAGGCCAGTTAGAAAAAGAATGGCTGCTTCATTAGTCCAAACCCCCATGGAATGGCCTGGCAATGGGAACAAGAAGGTCCAGGCACCTGCAAAATCTCCAAGAAAGATAGAGGCTAAAATACAGCTGACACCTATTAGAAATAGAACAAGTGTAGTTATTAAGATAGAAGTATGAAGTTGCACATATTGACGTAAGAAATACCACATGATGGTGCTTCCGCCGAGGCCAGCGATACCCACCATCCCTACACCATGGGCTGTTAATAACTTGTAGAACATATCTGCTGGCAGCGTGATTACTCCGCCTTGAGATAAACGCATGACTAAACCAGCAATCATCATTAGCAAAATAACGGAAGAAAAGACGACCAGCATGGTGTATATAGTGCGTTTTCCCCCTGTAGGTAATGGCATTACATTCATTGTTATCTCCTGCTGTATGGCAACGTTTTAGATTAAGGGGATACTGTTATTTCAGTGATCATGGCGTGGTGAGCAAGGCCGCAATATTCAAGGCACAATATCTTATAGCGACCAGGTTTGGGGTAACGTACGCGCAGCTCATTGGTGTATGTTGGCATTGCTTGAGTTTGTGCAATGACCTCCAGATCAGCGTTGTAGATAGCGAATCCATGATTTACATCGGCCGATGTGACTTTGTAGATCACGTCTTCTTTGACACTGGCTGTCATATCACTGAGCTCCCAATACCATTGATGGCCTACAGCGGTAACAATTTTAACGCGCTCATTGCTCGCCATAGTGGTGTCATAAGGCAACTTAGTCAGGCTGTAGCCAATAATTGGTATTAATACCAATAGCGATAAAACGAAGAGTTTAGTGCGGAGCAAGTAGGCGGATTTTTGAACTGGCGCATAGTCTTCTTTGGACTTTGCCGCGCTGGAAGCAATAAAAAGAAAAATTATTGCAAGTAAGGTTACTAGTATTATGGTGATTAACCACGAAGTCTGTTGAAGCATGCTGCCCCCATGTCAAAACATCTATTTAGTATGTATGTTATAGATATAATACATTAATAATAAATAAAATATACAATTTTCTAAAAATATAATTAATTTAGATTAAGGTGCTACCTATTTATGAGATTAACTAAATTTTCAGAATACGCCTTTAGGATATTGATTCATTTGGCGTCACAGAAAGAAGCGCGTGTGAGCGTCGAAGTTTTGGCGAGGCGCTATGACATATCTAAATATCATGTGCGTACAATCGTGCATACCTTAGGCAAGGAAGATTATATCCAGTGCGTGCAGGGTAAAGGGGGTGGTGTGTTTTTAAAGGCTAAGCCTGAAGAGATTAATCTGGCTCAATTATTAGTCTTCACCGAAAATGATTTCTATCTTGCAGAATGTTTCAGTGGCGACAAGAGCTGCACTATTGATGCTGTATGTGAATTACGAAGTGTGCTGGAACAGGCCTTAGTCAGTTTTCTGAGTGTGCTCAATCAATACACTTTGGCCGATATCATCAAAAACAAGGATGAGATTTGGCAGAAACTAGAATTCTATTAGTTCCCTGATTCGATCGATGTCTTTATAAAAGGCTTGGAGTATCGATTATTTTGCTAATTCCTCATTTAAACGCGTAATGAGTTTCTTACTGTAGGGTTTTGTTCTAGGGCCAAAGTCATCGACTAGTTTGCCATCTCTGCCGATTAAAAATTTATGAAAATTCCAGCGTGGGTAGGTGCCCGACACCTCTTTTAAGCCTTGGTAAAAAGCATGAGCTTCATCTCCCTTAACTACAGTCTTTTCAAACATAGGAAATTTTACGCCATAGGTTAGTTTGCAGAAATCTTGAACCTGCTTTTCTGTCCCTGGCTCTTGGCCAAAAAAATCATTGGAAGGGAAGCCTAGGACAACAAAGTCTTGCTCACTGTATTCCTGGTGTAGCTTTTCAAGGCCTTCATATTGATACGTAAGCCCACATTTTGATGCGGTATTGACCACTAAGATCACCTTGCCTGTATAGGCCTCGCAGAGATTAACCTGTTCATCGGAGGCTAAGTGGCGGAAGTTATGATCTAGTAGTTTGCCTTCACAGGCAAAGGCTGTGGACGTAAACCAGAATAGGGCAATGAGAGAAAGATAACGCATGTATTACTTCCATATAACAACTTTATAATGTTGCATTTAGTCAGGCTTTGTTAGCCCTGACAAGTTGTACAATTTCATTGTTTACTCAGGCACTGTATTAGTGCCTGAGCGTTACTGCTTAGTAGCGAAAGGTTAAGCCTAACTGCAAGTTACGTCCTGTTAGAGGTACATATTCCTTGCTGAATGAGCCATGTTCCCGGGCCTTGGTATCGAAAAGATTGTTTACCTTAAAGTAGGCATCAACCGCACCTTTGTTTAGATTAATCTCTCGTGACAGCATTAAATTAAGCTGGTTATAACTACTGGTTTTTGTCTCTAATTTGCCATTATGAGTTTGTTTAAAGACATGACGTAGATCTGCTTGTGCCAGCCATAGTCCGTACGGTAATGTAAAATTAACACCGGTACTTGGAGGTGTTATACGTGGCACATTATCATTTCCAGACTCAGTGAACTGGGCTCGTACATAGTCTGCGTAAAGGTTCATATCAAGCCAATGCCGACCATCTAATTGCAGTTTCTGTTTGTATTGTGCCTCGAAGCCATAAAATCGAGCATCACGATTGGCGTAACGCACTGCAAGAAGTTCACCATCTGGATCCAGACTGCCGTCGTGTTCTACACGATCTGCAATGCCATCGTTGTTACTGTCTTGTGATGCGGCATAGATATAATCATCGATCTGATTAAAGTAACCAGTAAACTCCCAGCTATGGTTGCTAAAGGCTTGGCGGATACCTAGCTCAAAGTTATGACTGACTTCTTTATTAATATTAA
>DGKH01000043.1:4534-11379 GCA_002386945.1 Proteobacteria bacterium UBA4575 | reverse complement strand
CCTTACTTTAAGATTCCAAAACAATCACGCCGATACCGCGATTGGAAAAAAGGTGGCCATGGCAGAGTTAATCTGAAATTGGCGCTGGCACAATCCTGTGATGTTTATTTCTATAGGCTGGGATTCGCCATGGGTATTACGCCTATGCATGACATGCTCAGACGCTTTGACCTGGGAAGCCAAGTGGGACTGGATACGGCGGGCGAGGCTAGTGGTCTGGTGCCAAGCACTGCATGGAAGAGGCGCGTTCATGGTGAGGCATGGTACCCAGGTGAATCAGTCATCACCAGTATTGGTCAAGGCTACTTGCTGGCGACACCCTTACAATTGGCACAGATGACAGCACGCATTGCGATGAATGGAGTGGGTTATAAGCCGCGGTTTGTTATTGCTCAGCGTGAAACTAAAGAAGACGGATTTGCTCCGTTGGAACCAACAGTCTTGCCGTCGATTGATCTTAAACAGCAAGAACATTGGCAGCAGGTGCTTATAGGGATGCGTGCCGTGGTCAATGGTAGAACGGGCACGGCACGCAATATTTTAAAAGGTGCTAGTTATGATATAGCTGGAAAATCAGGGACTGCCCAAGTGATCAGTATTGCACAAGATTCTGAGTATGAAGAGGCGGATATTGCGCAACACCTACGTGATCATGCCCTGTTTATTGCTTACGCCCCGATTGAACAACCTAAGATTGCAGTCGCAGTAATTGTTGAGAATGGAGGCAGTGGTAGCCGTATAGCGGCTCCGATAGCACGAAAAGTGATGGATGCTTATCTCTTGAAGAGGACGACCGATGGTCAATAATGCAAACAGCTTAACAGTGCGATCACTATTGCCAATCTATCAATTCTTTAAGTTAGATGGCCTGTTATTCATCGCATTAGTACTGCTGAGTCTTTCTGGGCTGATGATTTTATACAGTGCGAGTGGTGGTGATATGGCCTTGGTTCAACGCCAAGCCCTGCGGTTGGCAGTCGGTTTCCTTGGCCTTTTAGTGATGGCGCAAATCCCCATTGATAAGCTCCGTGCTTGGTCAATGGTGCTTTATGTGGTCGGACTGGTTTTATTACTTTTAGTGTTGGTTGCCGGTGATTCAGCCAAAGGTGCACAGCGGTGGTTGAGTTTGGGGGTGATGCGCTTCCAACCCTCTGAGGTGATGAAGATTTGGGTGCCGATGATGATGGCCTTTTATTTTTCCACAAGGCCGATACCAGCTAAGTTAAAAGATGTGTTGATTGGTTTTGTGCTATTAGCGATGCCAGCGGTGCTGATCTTAAAGCAGCCTGACCTGGGGACGGCAATCTTGGTGACCAGCTCAGGTCTATTCGTTATCTTTCTTGCAGGTTTGCGCACACGTTCGATTATGGGTTTGATGGCCATCGCTATAGCCGCTGCTCCAATCATTTGGTTCAAGCTGCATGACTACCAACGTACGCGTATTTTGACCCTGCTCAACCCAGAGAGTGATCCGTTGAATGCGGGCTATCACATTATTCAATCGAAGATAGCGATTGGTTCGGGGGGGATTTATGGGAAGGGTTGGCTTAACGGTACGCAGTCGCGCCTAGATTTCATCCCAGAGCGATCGACGGATTTCATTTTTTCGGTGTTTACAGAAGAGTTCGGCTTCCTCGGTGCCGTAGTCCTGATTCTCGCCTATCTCTTCATTGTAATACGCGGTTTAATCATTGCAGCACATGCCCAAAGTAACTACGCAAAATTGCTGGGAGGCGCCATCAGCCTGTCATTTTTCTCCTATGTATTTGTTAATATAGGGATGGTCACTGGGCTACTGCCAGTGGTCGGCGTGCCACTGCCATTGATTAGCTACGGAGGTACCTCTATGGTAACGTTATTGACCATGTTCGGTATCTTAATGTCCATCCATTCTCACAAAAAGTTGTTAGGAAATTGAAAAAAATTAGCTACCTTTTATGTCTCGTAATGAGCCTTACGAATGCAGCCACTGCGGAAACCTACATTGAGCGCGATGACGTGCAACAATTTATAGACCGTATGGTGACTGATCATCAATTTACGCGTGCTGAATTAGAGCCGATCTTTGCTGCTATTAAAGTGCAGCCAAAAGTGCTCAAGTCGATCAAGGCGCCAGCCGAAAAGAAAAAGCAATGGCATCAATACCGCGAAATCTTCGTTACTGAAAGACGTATTGCTGAGGGTATCGATTACTGGAATATCCATTCTGAAAAATTTAAAGCCGCTGAAGCCCAGTATGGGGTATCAGCTGAAATTATCCTTGCGGTCATGGGTGTTGAAACCTACTACGGTCGTCGTACTGGAAGACACCCAGTGCTCGATAGCTTGGTTACTCTGGGTTTTGATTATTCCAAGCGTGGTAAGTTTTTCCGTAGCGAGCTGAAACATTTTCTTTTGCTTTGTCGCGAAGAGGGCTTGCCACTGAAGGAACTTAAAGGGTCTTATGCTGGTGCAATGGGCAAGGGCCAATTTATTTCTAGTAGTTATCGGCATTATGCAGTTGATAGTGATGGTGATGGCCGGCGTGATCTATGGAATAGCCATGATGATGCAATTGCCAGTATTGCCAATTATTTCGCTGAACATGGTTGGCGTGCAGGGCAGTCCATTACGCAAGAAATGCAGACGATTGCTGCAGCCGACAGTATCGATCATGGTAATAAGCTTAAACCTAGCTTTAGTCTGGATGACTTGAAGGCTCAAGGATTTAATGTCGAGGCGGATCAGGAAGGCTCTTATTCGTTAGTCTCTTTGCAAAATAAAAAGGCTAAAGAGTATTGGTTAGGACACCATAATTTTTATGTCATCACTCGCTATAACCACAGCGCTATGTATGCCATGGCGGTTTACCAGTTAAGCCAAGAATTAAAAAAACGAATCGATCTTAACGCTAAATAAATGTGCCATCAGTAATGAATAAAATTCAGATATCAGCTGCTTTCCTATGTCTGCTGTTAATTGCCTCCTGCTCCTCTCCGATAACGAAGAAGACATCAAGAGATGCAGCGCCAAGAAAGCCATCGCAATCACGTATAGATAATGCGAAAGAAGCTGTGCCAAAGGTGGAGCCTAAAAGTAAATATGGCAATCCAGAGTCCTACGTTGTTTTTGGTAAGCGCTACTATGTGAAAGACAGTGCCAAGGGTTATGTCGAGCAGGGTATCGCCTCTTGGTATGGCACAAAGTTTCATGGCCGTCGCACATCAAGTGGTGAAGCTTATGATATGTATGCGATGACGGCGGCACATAAGACGCTGCCTCTGCCGACCTATGCTCGAGTGACTAATCTGGATAATGGGCGTTCAGTAATCGTTAAGATTAATGACCGTGGCCCATTCCATCAAGACCGTATTATCGATCTCTCTTACAGTGCAGCTATTCGTCTCGGTACGGTGAAGACGGGGACTGGCCGAGTTGAAGTGGTTGCACTGGATCCAAGAAATTATGTAAGGCAAGCACAGGCGCAGCCTAGTGAGACTGAGATCGCGGTGCAGGCGATAGAGCAAGATGAACAGCCAGTTGCAGCTAAATCCTATGTGCAGATCGGCGCCTTCTCTTCGGCCGTTAATGCCGAATCCCTACGCAAGAGTTTTGCTGATGAAGGTGTCGATAATATTGCGGTTTATGAGGAGGTGGTAGCAGATAAGCTGATACATAAAGTACATATCGGCCCATTGGACTCAGCGCAAGCAGTTGATGCGGTAGTGCAGCAATTGAGTGAGTTAGGGCAATACGAATATCGGGTAATTATTAAGTAAGCTGAGTTATCGATAGCGAAGAGCTGTCGTAGCATTCTAGTTTAGAAGTTGAAACTAATATTCAGCCCAGGGATTCCTCGGCGAAATAATCGAACAGAGATTAAGTCATGATGATGAAGCATATTTTTTCTACATCTGCCTTGCTGATAGCGTTAAGCAGCATCGCCTCAGCGGTCAATATGCCGGTGCCTGAAGCGCCAGATATTAATGCCAGTGCCTACATTCTAATGGACCATAACACCGGTAAGGTGGTGGCTGAAAAGAATGCGGATGAAACCAAAGATCCAGCAAGCATCACTAAGCTGATGACTGCCTATGTGGTTTACGCTGCACTTGAGCGTGACGATATTAGTCTTAATGATGATGTACTTATCAGTGAGAAGGCATGGCGTGCAATTGGTTCACGTATGTTCATCGAAGTGAATAAACGGGTTAATCTAGATCTGCTATTACAGGGACTGATTGTGCAATCAGGTAATGATGCCAGCATCGCCTTGGCCGAACATATTGCCGGAGACGAGGCGAGCTTTGCTGACTTAATGAATCATACGGCGCGGCAGTTAGGGCTGAGCAATACACACTTTGTTAATGCCACTGGTTTGACCGATCCAGAGCACTATACGACAGCACGTGATATCGCATTATTGAGTAGTGCCATCATTCGTGATTTCCCAAAAGAATATAAGCGTTATAAGCAGAAGCAATTTACTTATAACGGTATTAAGCAATACAACCGCAACAAGCTCTTATGGCGCGATGCCACGGTGGACGGTCTAAAGACCGGGCATACAGAGGCGGCTAAATTTTGCTTGGCCTCATCTGCTTTACGTGAAAATATGCGTTTGATCTCAGTGGTCTTAGGTGCGCCAAGTAAAGAGGCTAGGGCGACTCAGTCGCAGTCTCTATTGAACTATGGCTTCCGTTTTTATAAGACAAACACACTGTATACCGCAGGCCAGCAGCTGATCGAAAAGCGTGTTCGTTTCGGTGTTGAGAAGCAAGTGTCTTTAGGCGTTGCTGAAGATATCTTAGTGACTACTGCACGTAGTCATTATAAAAACATTAAGCCCAGCATAGAGTTGGCCAGTGAAATTGTAGCGCCTATCAGCAAAGGTCAGGTACTCGGTACCGTGCGTATTCAATTGGGTGATGAGACCTTAGCAGAGCATCCGCTGGTTGCCTTGCAGGATATTGCTGAAGGTAGCTGGTGGCAGAAATTGATGGATCGTTTCTCTAGGATGACTGAGTGAGTACAGCTTATCTAAACGGTGAGTATAAGCCGCTAGATGATTGCCAGATTTCAGTATTAGACCGTGGATTCATCTTTGGTGATGCGGTCTATGAGCTGATTCCATTTTATGCACAAAATGCCTTTCGCCTAACGGCCCATCTGACGCGCCTGAAGCGTAGCCTTGCTGAGATTAGAATCAATAATCCGCATACGGATGAGCAATGGCAGACCATCATTGAGCGTTTAATTACGCAGCAAGATGAGGTTAATGGCTCTGTTTATATTCAAGTCACACGCGGTGTTGCACGACGTGATCATGCCTTCCCTAAAGACGCCTCAGCCACTGTCTTTGTGATGTTGTCTGCATGGCCAGCAGCGATTGACGGTGCCTTAGATAAAGGCCTATCAGTAGTCACAGTGGATGATATTCGTTGGAATCGCTGTGATGTTAAGAGCACTAGTTTATTAGCCAATGTGTTGATGAAGCAAAAGGCCTTAGAGTGTGATGCGCATGAGGCGATCATGATTCGTGAGGGTAAAGTTCTAGAAGGCTCGGCGACCAATACCTTTGTTGTGCACCAAGGTACGATCTTGACTGCCCCTAAAGATCATTTGATATTGCCCGGCATTACACGGGATGTCGTGGTCGAATTAATCCAAGCCTTGGCACTACCTTTTGTCGAGCAGGCGGCAAGCCTGCAACAGTTGCAGCAGGCAGATGAGGTCTGGATAACGAGCTCAACAAAAGAATGTTTAGCGATTACCGAAGTTGATGGTCAACAGGTTGGCAATGGCCAACCTGGACCGCTATGGCGTCAGGTATACGACGCCTTCCAATTGCAGAAATAGGGAGTAATACGTGGCAAAAAATAATGGCAATGGAACGATTTCGGAAGAAGATATAAAAGGCTTAACCTATCCCTGTGAATTCCCACTCAAGATGTTTGGCAAAAACGATCCAGCCTTTGTGCCGGCGGTCGATAGGGTGATCTTGAAGTATGTGCCTAAGCCCGACTGGATCAGTAGTAAGCAAAACACCAGTAGCAATGGCAACTATCTAAGCTATACCGTGGTTATTCGGGCGCGTACTCGGCTGCAGTTGGATGAAGTCTGTGCTGCGGTGACGGTTTGTCCTGCCGTCCTTATGGCGATATAAAACCAGCTAAAGCCGACTAAAGGCCGCGGTCTAAAATGGCATGCTGCGCTTCATGCAAGCGTGTTGCGGTACCGATATCAAACCAAGCACCTGAATGTAAGGTAGCGCTTATGCGTTGTTTTGCAATCGCTTCACGTAGACACAGACTCATAGCAAAGACGCGTTCGCGTTGCCTGAAGATGTCTGGCCGATAATAACCAATGCCAGCATAGGTGTAGCGTCGATCACCGCTTAGCGCCAGTTCAGTAGCAGTAAAATCACCGTTTAAATGATGCGCTGGATTCTCTACCACAAACAAATGGGCATCTTGTTTTTTCAGAACAAAGTGTGGATCGAACGGAATATCACTAAAGACATCGGCGCTGATAACTAAGAAAGGGTCTTCACCGAGTAAGGGCAGGGCATTGGCTATGCCGCCGCCGGTTTCCAATACCTCATCACCCTCATCGGAATACTGAATAGCCAAGCCATAACGGCTGCCATTACCTAATTCGTCACGCAGTTGCTGTCCCTTGTAGGCTAAATTAATGATGACGGTCTTAAAGCTAGCATTCGCTAAGCGTTCAAGATGGTATTCAATCAGGCGTTTACCACCGAGTCGAACCAAAGGCTTTGCGATGTGATCGGTCAGTGGACGTAAGCGGCTGCCGCGACCAGCAGCTAGTATCATCGCCTTCATAGTGCAGCATCCATTTTATTT
>DGKH01000043.1:0-4363 GCA_002386945.1 Proteobacteria bacterium UBA4575 | reverse complement strand
TGACGGTCGACCCCAAGTTGCTCAGCGATTGGCTGATAAAAAGCATCCAGCCAGACATCCAGCCGTGACTGCGGCCAACAGATATAGCAATCGCGTAAGAGTGAAACCAAGTCATAGCTAATGGCGCCGCAGACGGCATCTTGATAATCGATTAGACCAATCTGATCCTTATCCTCGTGGGTATCCAGCAACATGAGATTGCGTGAATGGAAGTCTCGGTGTACAAAAACCTGAGGTTGTTCTAGGGCGCTGTCTGCAAGGAGTGTGAAGATAGACTTCAGTTGTGCCTGCTCATAGCTATCTAGCATGATGTTTAGATGGCGTTGCAAGAACCAGTCAGGGAATAGCTGCATCTCAGTCAACAGGCGTTCACGGTCATAGCGTGGCAGGCTATCAGAAGGCACTTGGTGTAAATCGTGCAGGCTATTAATTGCCGCTAAGTAATGACGGTCTACATTATCCGCATCTAATTCATTCAGCAGTAGGCGGTTGCCAAAATCACTGAGCAGCATAAAACCCTGTGCCTCATCGATGGCGATGATTTCTGGTACGCACTGCTTATGTTGGCTTAATAATCGAGTGCAATGCACAAAGGCATCGTTGTTTTCATGACTGGGTGGTGAGTCAACCGCAATAATCGTCTTGTCGGCGAGTATGACGCGGTAATAGCGACGAAAACTGGCATCTGCAGAAACAGTATCTAGGCTGAACTCGGTCTTAAGTTGGCTGACTAGCCAGGCATATAGTTGCTCTAAACGAGGATCGCCATGGATGTCGGTGGCAGCCAAGACTAAGCAATACTCTTGATTAAGATGCGTGAATTACGCTGATAGTTATACGTCTTCTGCTTTGCTACGGGCAGCTTTTTAATCGCCTGTGTTTGATAGCCCTGCTCATGGAACCAATGCAAGGCCTTGGTGGTTAAGACTAAGATATGCTGCATGCCTTGTGCCTGCGCCTTTTGTTCTACGTGCTTAATGAGGCGACTGCCATGCCCCTCTTTTTGAAAGTCAGGGTGGACTGCAAAGCAGGAGACTTCGGCATAGACGGAGTCATTAATCTGCTGCAAGGCGGCGCAGGCAACCATAAAACCATCACGTTCAATCACGTCATAGCTATGAATATCACGCTCAATCTGTTCTTTACTACGGCCAACCAAACTACCGGATTCTTGTAAGGGCTTAATCAAAGACATAATGCCGCCAACATCTTCAATCGTTGCTGGGCGGATATCATCATAGTCGTCAGCACTGATCAGCGTGCCACAACCAGCATGACTGAATAGCTCATGTAATAGTGCACCGCGTACCGTGGTGCTTAGCAGGTGTACACGAGGCACTTGGCTAAGGCAGGTATCGATCGCTAGATTAATATAACGGCGTACTGTGGTGCTGATGGACTTGCGGCGCTGTAATAAATTCTGTGCTTGATTCAGATTCAGATGTTTTAGGCGTTGGCCTCGGCTCGCTTGTAGCGTCTTCTCATCCATCATGAAGATGAGTTTATCGGCAGGCATGCTGGTGGCCACTGCCGCAGCAACATTCAGTGCATCGATATAGAAGTACTCACCACTGGGTGAATACGCAGTCGGTGAGAGTAAGACAATATTATTGGCTGATAACTGTGCCTGAATCGCATCGCTGTCGACGCGGCGCACCTCGCCATAATGTTGGCTGTCGACACCATCAATAATGCCGGCCGGTTTGGCATGGATGAAGTTCCCTGAAACCACATGCAACTTCATACCTGCCATTGGCGTATTGATTAAGCCAGCGGAGAATAAAGATTCTAATTGGGTGCGTTGCGCTGCGATCTCGCTTTGCAGTGACTGCATGCGCGTCGTATCAACACAATTAGGGCCTTCGTCTAGCTCGATGCCAGCGGCATAGACCAATACAAGCTTGATGCCGAGGGTGTGTAATAAGGCTAAATCCTGAACCAATTCAGATAGTTTTCCAGACTCGGCGGTTGCACGCGAGATGGTGACGACAAAGACCCTACCCTGATGGGCATAGATATAGGGCGCCGCACTGCGGAAAGTGTCGATATTAAATGGATCCATGACCGTCTATATGAGTGTGGGTAAGGGGGAAAGCGCCTAGCGCCTTCACTATTGCCTTTAATTTTTAGTTTATATCCGAATTCTGTGGATAGTATCAGATCTGGCCTATGGTAAGATAGATCGATAGTTTGCGCGCGCCGGTCTAGTAATATGTAGATTGGATGCAGCAGCGATACGAATAATATTATGGAGCTAGGTCCCGGCTATGAATTTTAATCACACTGCAATCTCAAACAGCTTGAAAGCGACCCTTTCGGCCTCAGTTTTAGGCTTGGTCATTATCTCTGGCAGCGCCTTTGCCGATGGCCAAAAGCGCGATATACCAGGCATTACTCATGCCGTTGTGTATGAAGTCCCAGAAAATATTGGTGACCTTTCACAGCAAGAAGTACAGCAACTGCTAGAGCGCGGTAAAGCCAGTCTTAATGGCTTGCGTTCAGATACAGAGGCGCCTGCCAAAGCGGAACAAAGGATGTTTGCTGAACTAATGCGACATGACCTCGTCCGGCTTAAGATCGGTGATGTTATTAAGGAGATGGTTCATAACTACGGCGTCGAAGGTGAGTTTGCCGAAAAGCTGATGGGCTATCGTTCAACCTTTATGGTTGATCTACTAGCAGAGCGCGACAATGTGCATAACCTGCAAGATTACCCTGCGTATGATTTTCGCTTTACAGCGGTCTACATGTCGTTGCTGTTCGCCTTCCAAGAACACCCTGAGTTTTACAAAATGCTTAGAGCGGATATGGACTCAGAGACCTCGCCTATCGGTGAGTACCGCAAGGTACTCGACCACTCATTTGCCAAAGTAGAACAAGCGCGCAAAGAGATGGACGCGGTACATAATGTTGAAGACCTAGAAAAGGTTATCGAAGCCTTAAATGAAGAGTTAGTTAGCCGCAAAGGCTAAAGTCATCATGATCGCCTAGCAGCCCTTGCTAGGCGATCGTTTTTTATCTCATCTATTTCCTGGTCTGGTTCTTTTGGCCATTCCACTGTATCTCTTATAAGCGGCTCACTGTGACACTCTGACACAGTGTTTTAGATGCCCGCTTGCAGTAAACTGAAAGCCTAAGTAATCGACAACTAAGCAGAAGAAGATGTTCTCTATTTGGTTCAGTACAAAGATACGCAATCCCCTGCAAATATTGGTGGCCTTTCGTTCGGTTGCCATTCTCGGGCAGATTGTCGCCGTTAGCTTGGCTCAGCTGGTGTTTAATTTTCCGCTGAACATAGTCGGCATCGTTACTGTGTTGCTGAGCATGAGTGTGATCAACCTCTATACCTGGCAAGTGGCGAAGACAGTAGCAGAGGCCTCTTCTTTAGTTGTCTTTGCCCAGCTGCTGATCGACCTAGCCGCATTAACTGCTATCTTCTATTTCTCGGGCGGCGCAACCAATCCATTTGTTTCGATGTACCTACTGCCACTAGCGATGGGCGCGGTGTTGCTAGCGCAACAATGGGTCTGGTTTTTAACTCTGATCGGTGTCGTTGTTTATTCTCTACTGATGTGGATGTTCCCCTCTGAGCACATGCAGCATATGGGGCAGTCCTTTAACCAGCATGTCATGGGTATGTGGCTAAGCTTTCTTATCAGCGCCATTGTGATCGCCTATTTTGTCTTGCAAATGCGCAACGCCCTACGCGAGAAAGAAGAGCAACTAGCGATTGCTAGAGAGCAGACCATACGTGATGAAAAACTAATCTCACTTGGTGCGCTAGCGGCTAGTACTGCGCATGAGTTAGGTACGCCATTAGCTACCATGCAGCTGTTACTGGATGACCTTGATGAAAATGACATCAGCAGCCAACAGATAGCGCTATTACTGAATCAAGTCGCACGCTGTAAAAAGGCCTTGTCTGAGATGTCGAACTTGGCTGCTAATGAAGAAATCAAAAAGGGCGCCCTAATTGAAGTGCATGAATACCTAGAGGGTTTGCTGCATGACTGGCAAAGCCAGCGATCCAATATAAAAGTCAGCAGTAAATTGACTGGTCCAGTGACCACCGCAGTGATTGCCGAGAACGCCTTGAGTAAGGCCTTGGTTAATCTCTTGGATAACGCCGCTGATGCCTCACCAGATGCGGTGCGTGTTACGGCACAATGGGATAAGCATGAGCTACAGCTGACGATTATTGATGAGGGGGGCAAGCTGAGTGATGAAGCCCTGAGCAAGATTGGTAATAAGCCGTTTAGTAATAAGCTTGATGGTATCGGCATTGGTGCCTTTCTGGCACATGAGATTGTGCGTCGGCTAGATGGTGAGATCGTGTTAGCCAAAGGTAAACAGGGTGGTCTAG
>DGKH01000032.1:5256-11523 GCA_002386945.1 Proteobacteria bacterium UBA4575 | reverse complement strand
TTCAGACCACAGACTGCAATGCGTGGTTTTTCTAATGCGAATTTAGTGCGTAAGTCGTGATCTAAGATGGAGACCTTGTGAACAATGAGTTCACGTGTGATCGCTTGTGCTACAGCAGCTAACGGTAGATGCGTAGTGGCTAAGGCGACACGCACATTGCCGGCGACTAGTAGCATCACGACTTCACTGTTGGTGTGTTCGGCAAAGTATTCAGTATGACCGGTGAAGGCGACGCCAGCATCGTTGATCACTCCCTTGTGTAAAGGTGCAGTGACTATCGCGCTGTAATCACCGGCGACAGTGCCACGCAGGGCTTCATCTAGACAGGCGAGTACATATTGGGCGTTGGCTGGGTCGAGTGTGCCTGCAACAACGGCAGTGCTGGTTGAGATCGGTTTAAAGCGTAGCTGATGATCACTGACGGCTGTCTCTTGGGTTAGCTCGAGACGGATGCCTAGCTGTTCTGCGCGTTGCCTCAGTGCACTTTCGTCACTAATAACAATGCAGTCTTTGAGCTTGGCCATCGACTGCAAGATAATATCTAGCCCAATACCGGCAGGCTCTCCAGCAGTAATCGCTAATGGTGCATAGTTCTGCACTGTCGTTTATGGGGCCTTGCTAGAGGTGTCCGTCAATAAACGGTTGTCGACATAACTTTCATCGACTAATTGACGTATCCAAAGATCTGTTTCTTCTTCTACTTTTCGTTGACGAAGCGTATTACGGGCCTCCGCACGTCGAGCATCCTCTGAATTATCATGTTGACGACGCTCTAAGACTTCGAGGATATGCCAGCCAAAGCGACTCTTGAATGGTTCACTGACCTGGCCAATAGCTAGTTTAGCTGCAGTGTCACGGAATGCAGGGGCTAGGGCGTCAGGGGCTACCCAGTCTAAAACACCACCATTGACTGCGGTGCCTGGGTCATCGGAATTTGCACGCGCTAGTTCTGAGAAGTCGGCACCATTAACGATGCGACTACGCAACGAACTAAGATCACGTAAGGCATCGTCATCACTGCGTACGGCGTTGGTGCGTAATAAGATATGACGGCTGCGCATTTGCGCAATCATTACGGTTTCATTACCGCGGGTATCAATGATCTTAAATAGGTGTAAGCCGCTAGGACTACGAACGACCTTACTCAGATCGCCAGCTGTCATATCACTTAGCTGGTCGGCAAAAATAGCCGGCAGTTGATTGCGGTTACGCCAGCCTAGATCGCCGCCTTCAAGTGCGTCCTGCGACTGTGAGTAACTGATAGCGAGCTGTGTGAAGCTGTCACCTTTCTGTGCTAGTTGCTCCACTTCATTTATCTTGGTCTGCGCCTGTTTTAGTTGCTCAGGGGTTGGGTCCAGCGGTAGCTGTATTAGGATGTGAGCGATACGATATTCCAAATCGATGGTGGGATTGTTTTTCTGTTGTTCTAAGAATTCATTTATTTCTTGATCAGAAATTTGGATCTTACTCTCGACCGCACGGCGGCGTACTTGGCCGATGAACATTTCAGTGCGGACCTGGTCACGAAAGGCGATGTAATCTATGCGCTGCTTTACTAGTGTTTGACGAAACTCTTCTAGGGTCATGCGATTGCGCTCTGCTAGACCTTGCATCGCTCGATCGAGAGAGGGTTGATCGACCTCAATGCCACGGCGTTCACCCCAAGTCATTTGTAGGCGTTCTGAGATCATGCGATTGAGCACTTGCTCAGTGAAGATGTCATCACTGGGGAATTGAGCTTGATCACCGGCTTGTGCACGAATAACTGCTATGCGCTGGAGTAACTCATTCTCGGTAATGACTGAGTCTTCAACGACCGCAGCGATCGTGTCGATCAGGATCTCAGCATAGGCTGCGCTGTTAAGCGCAAGTGAGAGTAGTAGCGCTTGCGCTAACTTAGTCAGTGTAGGTGTTACGATCTTCATAACCTCGAATGCTACCTTGTAGTTGTTCACCGAGTGGAGAGCCTAAGGTGGTTAAGCCCTTCAGGGTGAATTGTACTTCTATACTTTTATTGTAGTCACCTTCGCTATCATTTGTGTAGCGGCGACCAACAACACGAATCTTCCAGCAGCAAGTATCGTATTCAAGACCTGCTAGCAAATCGATGTCTTGCTCATCTTTTAAATCATAGTTCCAACGGCCTACAGCACGCCATTCACTGGAGATAGGCACGATAACGGAAAGGTCAGACTGTGAGTAGTCTAAGCGCCGGTAACGGTGCGCTAGGTTCAGAATGATGTTGCGCTCTGATGTGTAATTTAGGCTGAGGTTGGAACGATCAAACTGATCTTCATAAGTATCATAGGTCGCACTAGCCACTGCACGGATAGATCTGCTCGGTGTGACCGACAGTTCTGCTGCTACATTGGATGTGTTCTCATCGACTTCAGCAGTATTCTTATCTTTTGTCACTTCTAGGTCTCTGAAATAGAAGATCTGACCAATACTGGCACGCATTAATTCGCGGCCACTATCTTGCGCAAACAAGCGGCTAGTCAGGGCTGCAGTTAGTTGATTGGCATCGGCTATTCGATCGACATTAGAGAATCGATTGGTACGAAATATCTGTGCAAAGGTGAATTCATTTTCGCCGGTATCAAATACAGGGATATCGTCTTGTGAGCGTTTTGGTGTGTTCAGATAAAACAGACGTGGCTCTAAGGTCTGTCGATAGGCTAGACCACCCAGCGGACGTTCAAATAAGGCTTTAGCATCCAAAGAGAAGCTAGGCAGGCTACGTTCAGGTGTGTCATCACCTAGGTTATTGTTTAAGTCATAGCGGGTGTGCATTAAACGCATGGCTGGTTTTACAGAATAAGCTGCACTGGCCCAAGTACGGCTCAGCTCCATCTGGAAGTGACTGCGTTCGCCATCGACTTTGGAGTCGTGGTCGAAAGAGGTCCATTCGCTACGGGATATGAATTCAAGATTACCGGATAGGCCAAAGCGATTATTGATCTGGAGCTGCGGCCGAATCGTGTAAGGATCATCGATTGAATTGTGGTTTTTATCCACGATCTGGAAATCTTGGTAGCGTAGACGACCATTCCAGTTACCACCGAAGTGTTGCGCGTTATAGTTTAAATCACCACGACGTTCCAAGCGCTGCAAGCTACTGGCACCTAAGGTATCGCCTAAATCTTCGAAGTAGGTGTCATCAGAGGCCTTGTTGAACAGTAGATCGGTACTCCAGGCCTGCGTGAAGCGTTGCTTGTGTGAGAGATTGAGGTAATAACGACCATCGTTATACTCGCTGTCATCAATCGCTCGTAGATTCATCTGCCCCGCATAGTGCTTATCGAGGTAACGGGTTTGTAGACCTAGCTCGGTACCGCGTTTAGTGAAATAGCGAGGTGTTACCAAGGCATCACGATTAGGTGCGATGTTCCAATACCAAGGTGTTTGTACGGAGAAGCCAGATGAGCTGCTACGTGACCAAGTTGGGGTAACAAAGCCGGTCTTACGCTCGCCTGTCAGTGAGAAACTCATGTAGGGCGAATAGAAGACGGGGACGCCCTTAAAGCGTGTAGTGACATTGCGGCCTGTGACGATACCGGTCTTGCGGTTGATGCTGACATCTTTACCACGTAGCTCCCAAGAGCGAGCAGTAAACGTACAGGTGGAGTAAGTGCCGTTATCTAATTCGATAATCTCTTCTGACACCTTACGCGCTTGGTCAGCTGTGCCATTACCATGAGATGGTGCGTACCAATAAGTAACATCGTTACCTACAGCGGTTTCATTATCAGTGCGGTATTCAGCAGAAAGAGGTGCGTGCATGGTGTATTCATCGTCATAGATGACGACATTGCCGGTCGCAATCGATTTACTCTCTTTGTCGGAATACTGTACATGGTCGGCGTGCAGGTGTTGATTGTTGCGGAACATGTGCACACGATTAGAGGTATTATCTCCCACAGATGGTAAACCTAAACTTTCACGAGGTTGCCCTTGAGGGCCACATTGTTTGAAGCTAGATAGGTTTTCTGCAATGGCCGTTGAGCTGAAGAAAAGGCTTAAGATGAGAGCTAGGCTAAAACGCATAATAGGATAGTAATTAGTTCCAATAGTACAAGAGAATTTGGATGGGGCGGCCTGTTTTGATAAAGGTAACAGGTTAGTCGTTTATTTTGGCCTAAAATTAGATTGAAAGCATGTGAATAGTATAGAGCATTACAGACAAAAAGGCGCAGTTAGAAAGACTTTGCTAGTGATAGTAGCCATAGTCGCGCTTAGTATCACCATAATTTGGGGATTAGTAGTGACAAAGCCCGAGCCAGTCATGGTCTTGCAGGCTACTCCCGCGCTTAAAGTGACCCTGACAACGGTGCAAAGACAGTCGCTGCAGCCACATGAAAAGCTCACTGGAAGGCTTTATCCACTGCGCTCTAGCGCGCTTCATTTCGAGGTCGCTGGACGGCTGGCAGAACGCCTAGTTGAGCCCGGTGCGGCAGTGAGCCGTGGCAAACCTCTGCTACGACTCGATCGAGCCGATTACGAAGACCAATTGAAGCAAGCACAGTCTGAATTCAACATCGAAAAACAAGGTGCCGAGCGAGATCGCGTGTTGCTGCAATTGGCGCAAGACAATCTACAGTTACAAGAGAATAAGCAACGCCGTCTAGAACATCTTAGTAGTAAGAATATGGTGGCGAAGAATCAACTCGATGATGCACATCAACAGGTGATTGCATTACGCGGTGAGGTGCAGAAACTGGAATTTGCCACTACGACTGCTAACAGTCGAATTGCAATGCAGCAAAGTAAACTGTCTCAAGCACAACGTAACTTGGCGCGGACTACTTTACGCGCCCCGTTTGATGGCTATGTTAATGAAGTGTTATTAGAGCAAGGTGATCGGGTCAGTCTCAATGCGCTTGCCCTGACAGTGGTCGATACCAGTGCTTACGATCTACAGCTGCAATTGCGAGGTGAGTTATTAGGTGGCCTGTTTTTAGGCCAAGAGATCACAGTCAGTGTTGCCGATAATAATTATGTCGCTAAAGTGATAGCGCTACAGCCAGACCCAGACCTGGATACAAATACACATGAATTACGTATACGCCTACAGGGCCAGGGTTTGCGCTCAGGCATGTTGGCGATAGCCAATCTGCCACATCTGCCATTAGACCAAGTGCTCACTATCCCTAGTGCCTCCGTCATGAGTATGCGCGGTGAGAGCTATGTCTTTGTTTATGACAATGGCACGGTTAATCGCAAGTTAGTTCAGCTAGGTAAGCGTGTGGGCCAAGAGGTGCTAGTGCTCGAAGGTCTGCAAGTAGGACAAACAGTGGTCGCTAGAGATATTGTTTCGCTGCGTGATGGACAAGCGGTTGTCTTCGAGTAGGGCATAGCTATGGGTATTATTCAGTTTTCAATTCGTAATTCGCTGGTCGTTAATCTCTTCCTCCTTATTATTGTTATTGCAGGCGCCTTAGCCTGGACCAATCTGCCGCAGGAAATGTTTCCAGTGGTCGACCTTGATCGCGTCCGCATCACAACAGAATTTGAAGGTGCGCCTCCTGCCGAGGTCGAGAAGCAGATCACGCTAGTGATTGAAGAGGCGCTGGAAAGCCTGCCAGATATAGATCTGGTGACCTCCGAGAGCTCTGAAAGTCTGTCCAAGATTGAGATCCAACTCAAGCCAGACACCGATGTCGATGATTTTCTGATTGAAGTTCGGGCCTTGGTTGATGCCATCGATGATCTACCTGAAGAGGCTGAAACAGCGACAGTAAGCCGCCTAAAAACACGCTTTCCAGTGGTCAGTCTGGCCCTCTATGGCGATATTCCACCCGGGCTTTTATACACCACGGCAGAGGATGTTAGGCGCGATATTCTGTCATTACCTGGTGTTGGCAGTGTCGGTATTGCGGGTGATAGAGACTGGGAACTGTGGATTGTGGTTGATCCGCAACGCTTAGCTGCACGGGCAATTACCCTAGAGCAGGTGCAACAGTCGATACGATCGAACTTAAGGGATTTACCTGGTGGTTCGGTGCAATCTTCTGAAGGCGATATTCTGCTGCGCGGTATGGCTGTGGCGAATAATGTCGAGGCGGTCGAACGCTTGGTGATACAGAGTGAGATCGGTGGCGGCCAGTTGATGCTGGGAGAGATTGCTGAAGTTCAGTTGCGGCTACAAGAAGAACAGACATTGGGACGCTTTAATGGTGCGCCCTCGGTTAACTTAACCATTACTAAGACGGCTAAGGCATCGACTATTGATATTGCTGCTGCAGTCCGAGCTTACAAAGAAGAAAT
>DGKH01000032.1:2381-5082 GCA_002386945.1 Proteobacteria bacterium UBA4575 | reverse complement strand
TTGATCGGTGTGATCCTGATGTATTACCTGGGCTACACCATCAATATGATCTCTTTATTCGCCTTCTTGATTGCCTTGGGCATGATTGTCGACGATGCGATTATTGTGACTGAGAATGTCTACCGGCATATCGAAAACGGTGTCGCCCCCAGACAGGCAGCGAGGGTCGGTGCAGCAGAAGTGTTTTGGCCGATCGTGGCATCTACCACGACAACGATTGCTGCATTCATGCCGATGTTTGGTATCACTGGGACCATGGGTAAATTTATTGAAGTGATCCCTGTCGTCGTGACCGTCACTTTGATTGGTTCTTTGATTGAGGCCTTTGTGATCCTGCCAGCCCATGCTGCGGATTACCTGCGTTTAAAGAAGGAAAAGAAAAAGAGTGCGTTTTGGTCTCAAGGCTTGCAGCGCTATTTATCGGTGCTGCGTTGGTCTTTACTTAATCGCTATATTGTCTCTATGGGCACGCTGGCTATCCTTGCCATCTTCCTCACCTATGCCGCAACTCGTTTACCTTATAACCAATTTGGTAGTGTCGAGACGGGCCAATTCATGGTGAACATTGAGGCGCTTAATACCTATAGCCTAGATGACTCAGCGCTATTGGCTGAAACAATTGAAGAACGCATTCTGGCGTCTATGGATGAAGAGCAAGAGCTTAAGTCTATGCTGACGAATGTCGGTGTTACTTTGATTGACTTCAATCGCCTGAAGATGGGCAGTCACTACATTCAAATCATTATTGATTTAGAAAAAGCCGCACCTCAAGGCTTCATTGAAAACTATGTCTCACCGGTGGTGAATCTGAAATTCAGTACCGAGGGTACACGTAGTCGTAGCACCGAAGAGGTGATTAATCAGATCCGTGTGCAGTTACAAGATATTGCCGGTGTGCAGCGTTTTTCTATCCTGCGTCCACAGGGTGGGCCAGCAGGGTCTGATATTGAGGTTGGTGTGAGTGGCGATAACATCGAGCACCTGATCGAACTTTCTGGTGAGGTGAAACAATTCTTGCGTCAGTTACCTGGGGTTCAGGATGTGCAGCAAGATTTAGAACCGGGCAAATTAGAATATCAATACAGCTTGAATGAGCGGGGGCGTGAGTTAGGCCTGACCCAACAACAAATATCAAATGCCGTGCGAACCGGCTATGTCGGGTTAGAGCTGGAACATGTGAGCTGGGATAATGAGCGCTATCCAGTGCGTCTGATCTATCCTGATCAGCTGCGTAAAGATGGCAGCACCTTGGTTAATTTACCGATTACCTTACCTTCGGGTGAGACAGTCTATTTGGGCGAGGTGGCGGATATTACCCTGTCTCGTGGATTGGGCACCATCCTACGCCGAGATGCTGAACGTTTGGCGCTGGTTACGGCCGAGGTCGATACTGGAGTGACCACTCCAATGGAAGTGAATGCCTTGGTTGAGCGTCAATTCAGTGATCGGTTTAAGAATGATCCTAATTATGAGCTGCTATTCCTCGGCGAGAAGAAAGAGGCCAATGATTCGTTTAAAGATGTCTTTAACGTCTTAATTATTTCGTTAGCGATCATCTTCTTTATCTTGGCGGCCTTATTTAAATCGATACTCGATCCTTTCGTTATTATGCTGGCGATCCCGTTTGGTATTGTCGGTGTGATTATCGGCCATATGTTGTTTAACTATAATCTGCAATTCTTATCGATGATCGGCTTCCTCGCGCTAACCGGCATCGTGGTGAATGACTCGCTGATCTTGGTCGACTTTGCAAAGAAACGTCGGGCGCAAGGCATAGCCTGTGTTGAGGCCCTGATTGACGCTGGTCGCACACGTATTCGTCCTATCTTATTAACCACAGTGACCACTTTCCTCGGTATCTCACCGCTGATCTTCTTTGCTAGTGGGCAAACCGCATTTTTATCACCGATGGCCATCAGCTTGGGCTTTGGCCTGATCTTTGCGACGGTATTAATCTTGCTCGTTGTGCCTTGTTTCTACATGGTGGCGGATGATTTCAGAAACTTTTTGCAACGCCTAAGGGCGCCCGTAACAGAGTTTGAGCAAGACAAGCCAGAAACCTGAAAAAACGCCATGTAACTGTTATATTGGCCACTTTATTAGGCTAGTGGCTTACCAGAATGAAACTCACTGCAGAAGAATTTTTAAATCAGCAGCACAAGGCAATCACCTTGCTTGGCATGTCAGGTGTGGGTAAGACCACGCTTTCGAACAAGCTAGATCGCTCACGATGGTTCCATTATTCCGGTGACTACCGTATTGGAACAAAGTATCTCGAAGAGCCGATCCTCGACAATATTAAAGCTAAGGCCATGCGCATCGACTTTTTGGCTGATCTGCTGCGTTCAGACTCGATCTATATCTGTAACAACATTACAGTGAATAACTTAGAGCCGGTGTCGACCTTCCTTGGTAAGTTGGGAGACGAACAGCTGGATGGCTTAAGTTTGGACGAGTTCAAATATCGCCAACAGCTACATTGCCAAGCCGAGATCTTTGCGATGTTGGATGTGCCTGCCTTCATGGATAAGGCAGTGAATATTTATGGCTATCCAAATTTCTTAAATGATGCCGGTGGTAGTCTCTGTGAGCTGAATGATGAAGAGGTGTTTGAAACCCTCTCGGAAAACAGTTTGATCCTCTATATCCGCGCGGATGAAGAGCATGAAGAGACCTTATGTCAGCGTGCGATCAGTCATCC
>DGKH01000032.1:0-2290 GCA_002386945.1 Proteobacteria bacterium UBA4575 | reverse complement strand
AGTTGGATCTTTCCAAAACTACTAGAGCATCGTAAGCCACTATATGAATCTATTGCACAGAAATACGGTTATACCGTGGACCTGCATGAGATCGCACAGGTGCGTGACGAAAAAGACTTCATGGATCTTGTCTGTGATGCGATTAATCGCAAGTAATCCATAATTCTATTTAGTGTATTTAATAATTATAGCTCATGCCCTTAGTTCAGCATAATTCTTTACCCAGTATCGATCGCATCGCTCAAGAGGGGGGTGCCGTCTGCAGCCCTGATCAATGTCGAGCGGATCTGCCAAGCCTGCGTATTGGCTTTTTAAATATGATGCCAGACAAAGCGTTGCTGGCGACTGAGCGTCAGTTCTTACGCTTATTGGCGAGCCATGACCAACTGAATTGCTACTTCTTGCCATTCACTATTGCAGGCATTGAGCGTGAAGATGAAGCCTTGCAGCATGTGCAAACTCACTACCAAAGTTTTGAACAGATTCAGCAGAGTAATTTAGATGCGCTGATCATCACCGGCGCTAATGTTACCCAGGCGGTGTTGGCAGATGAATCTTTTTGGCAACCTTTAGAAGAAGTCTTACTGTGGGCGCAGGCCAATGTGCCTTCGACACTATGTTCTTGTCTGGCCACACATGCGGCTGCTAAGGTTTTCTATCAATTGGATCGACACCATTTAGGCGCTAAGTGCTGGGGTGTGTTTGAGCATCAAGTAGTGTCTCCTGAACATCCACTGGTAGCTGGTGTCGCGGCTCAATTTGATATGTGTCACTCCCGTTTTAATGATATCTCGCAGCAGCAATTTGCGCAGGCTGGGGTTGAGACACTGGTTCAAAGTATGGATGTCGGTGTGCAGCTCGCGAGTGATGCGGATATGCGCATGGTCTTTTTCCAAGGTCACCCAGAATATGATGACATTAGCCTGCTGAAGGAATATAAGCGTGAGATATTTGCCTATCTCAATCAGCAGCGTGATGAATACCCACCATTTCCAGTTGCTTATTTTGACCCGCAGAGCCAGCAACTCTTAGAAGAATATAAAAAGGCTGTTTTAGCGCAGCCACACAGCATTAGTCTCATTGAATCCTTTCCTGATAAGGCACTTAGTCCCAGCGTGACTCACCCCTGGCGTCAATCGGCATTACAGATATTTCATAACTGGTTAAACTGCATACAGAAGCAGCGCAAGCTAGGCTAGAATAGACCCTATGTGCGCACGCGTTAAAGTCTCAAAAACTGCTGCGATACAAAGTCTACTGGCCGATATGGGGTTCTCAAGCGAGGGCCTTGGCGAGCACTTGTTTGAGGTCAACAAGGATGAGCAGCTATTCCCTTATTACAAACCACTAGCAACCTTATTTGTTAACAGCCAAAGCAGTATGGATTTGGCCTTAATGAACTGGGGCTGGCAACGTCCTTGGGATGAATCTAAACGGTTGTTTAATGCGCGTAAGTGCAGTGCTAAGGGTCAAAGCATTTGGCAGAGTAAAGTCTGGGGCGATGCGATTCGTCAACGGCGCTGTCTGTTACCGATTGATTGTTTCTATGAATGGGATCAAAACTTTCCTCGTGGCAAGCGACCGCGCTATCGAGTTGAGCCTAGCCAGCGTGAAGTGATGTCATTAGGTGCGATCTATGAGATTAATCAGGCAGGTGAGTTCTGTTTGTCGGTGTGTACGACAGAACCGAATAGCAGTATGCAGCAGATACATCATCGTATGCCGGTGATGATCGAGCCTGAGCATGCGCAGGAATGGTTATTCAGTGAGGATCAGCATGCGATTGATCATCTGATGCAACCCGGTGCAGAAAAGAAGATCCAGCTCATTTGTGAAAGTAACTCGACTGAGTCTAGTAGTAGTCAGTCTAATGATAAACATGACGAATCAGAAGCTGAGGGCAGGCCGTATACCCTACCTTTGTTTTAGTATGCTGCGATATAGCGGGGCTTAAGTAGGATTTGGTTGAGCTCAGTGAGCGCTGGTCTATACTCGATTGAAAGTAATAAAACGCTTTGTTATTTGGCAAAACGAAAGTTCATAAATAAGCAAAGGAAGATGACGTAAGGTGGCTCGAAGGATTGCAATGGGAGACCAACGCCTTGAATCTGAGGTGTTTAATCGGCGTGCAGTAGCCGCTGTTATTTTGGTTGTTATCGCCTGCAGCATACTGTTGTCTCAACTTTACGGTCTGCAAGTCACGCAGCACGTACATTATCAAACCCGTTCTGATGATAATCATGTGCGCTTACAATCAGTTGCGCCTATGCGCGGTTTAATCCTAGATCGT
>DGKH01000045.1 GCA_002386945.1 Proteobacteria bacterium UBA4575 | reverse complement strand
CATTTAGTGATCCTAACCGATCAGGTCGGTATCTTTGATCGCAACCCGAGTCAGTATGCAGATGCACAACTGATTCGCGAATGTAGCGCTCAAGAAAGCCGTCTAGACGCCGTGGCAGGCCCTTCACACCACAGCTTAGGTCGTGGTGGCATGGTGACTAAGGTCTCTGCGGCCAGACGCGCTGAACGCTCTGGAACGGCTACTATCATCACCTCTGGCCGCACTGAAGGGGCCTTGTTAGCGGTTGCTAGTGGTGAGTATGAGGGTACGTTGATACACCCAACCATCGAGGCCCTGACTGCACGCAAGCAATGGATCGCGAATCAATTACAGGCCGAAGGTAGTTTACATCTGGATGCAGGCGCAACACGCGTCCTACTTTCAGATGGCGCTAGCCTGCTCGCAGTCGGCATCACAGCGGTCGATGGTGAGTTCAAGCGGGGTGATTTGGTACATTTAATCGATCCCACAGGGAAAGAAATTGCGCGCGGACTGAGTAATTACAACAGTCAGGAAAGCCGAAAGATTGCTGGCCATCCGTCAGCAGCGATAGAGAAATTACTGGGTTATATCGATGAACCTGAGTTAATCCATCGGGATAATCTAGCCTTACTTTAGCGCGCTTAGGTAGCACGCTAAGACGCTAATGCAAGCGTCTCACTTAAAGTAGGCCTAAATCTAGATCAGTTAGCTAAATAAATTAAGCACTGATCGCACGAATACGTGCGTTTAAGCGGCTCTTATGACGAGCAGCCTTATTGCGGTGAATAATACCCTTGCTTACCGAAGCATCGATAACGGGGGTAGCCGCAGTGTAATTCTTTTGTGCAGTTTCAGCATCACCAGCATCAATCGCTTTAACAACGTTTTTGATGTGCGTGCGAAGATTTGATCGTATGTTCACGTTATGTTGACGAGATACTTCCGCAGTGCGGGCTCGTTTACGTGCAGATGCGCTATTGGCCACGTATTATCCTTTTAAATGCAGTACTAGCTTATTGGGTCGCGTACTATGCGATCTCCACCTATAAATGTCAACCGCAGACATCACCACCAGGTATCGCTCGATAAAGCAACGCCAGGGGTGCTATTTAGCGAGTGATAGTTTAAGGTTTTTGCTGATAAATCAACTTAATAGCTTGTGACTAAACCTCCCTTAAAGGCGACCTTAACGGTCGGCGGCGCTACTTTTATCTCACGTATATTCGGATATGTGCGAGATGCCGTCATTTTCATCCTATTTGGTGCCAATGCCGGCACCGATGCCTTCTTTGTGGCCTTTCGCATCCCGAATTTTTTACGCCGAATCTTTGCCGAAGGCGCGTTTTCACAGGCTTTTGTGCCAGTGATGACCTCACATTTAAAGCAGGATAAGAGTGCATTTCGCCGTCTCATTGATCACAGCAGCGGCCTACTCAGCCTCGCTTTACTGTTTATCACGGCACTCGGCATGCTCACCGCCCCGTGGTTGATCACCTTATTTGCCCCCGGCTTTAACGATCCGACGCAGCAACAGCTGGCGAGCGATATGCTGAGGATCGTCTTCCCCTACTTATTCTTTATATCACTGACTGCGATGGCGGCCAGCCTACTCAATGTGAAACAGCGTTTCGCCATCCCAGCGCTGACCCCGGTATTACTGAATGTTGCCTTGATCCTCGCAGCTATCTTCTTAGCCCCCAAGATGGCACAGCCGATTATCGCTCTAGCTTGGGGTGTATTCATTGGCGGTGCGGCACAACTGGCCTTACAGATCCCATTCTTACTAAAAGAGAAATGTCTGCCGATACCCCGACTAACCGGTGCTAAGGCCGGGGTTAAGCGTATTGCAAAACTGATGTTGCCAGCCATTTTTGGTTCATCTATTGTGCAGCTGAACCTACTTATTAATACCGTCATTGCCTCTTTCCTAACGGTCGGCAGTATTAGCTGGCTATATGTCTCAGACCGTTTCGTAGAGCTGCCTTTAGCCATCTTTGGTGTTGCTATCGCAACCGTCCTATTACCAATGCTATCGCGCCAATTTGTCGCAGCAAACAGTGATGACTTTAATAATAGCCTACATTGGGCTTTACGCTTAACTTGTTTGTTCGCAATCCCGGCGACTGTTGGGCTGATCTTATTGGCTGAACCGATCATCATCAGCCTCATGCAATACCGTGCATTCACCGCGTTAGATACACAGATGTCATCTCTCAGTCTGATCGCTTATGGCTTAGGCCTACCCGCTTTTATTGCCATAAAAATACTGGCCCCCGGATTTTTCGCACGCGAGAACACACGCACGCCTATGCTGATTGGCGTCAGTGCCATCGGTGTCAATATTGCACTCAGCCTGTCTTTGCTCTGGCTCTGGCATCGACAAGAATGGATCGGCGCTCATGCCGGACTGGCCTTGGCGACCAGCCTAGCGGCTTACTTAAATGCATTTCTACTGTATCGCTGCTTACGCCAAGAACAGGTATTGAAACAAGACATTCGCTACTTGGGACTACTTTTTAAGATTGTTATTGCGACCCTAGTCCTGAGCAGTCTGTTACTGAGCCTCCTACCTGACCCTAGTCAGTGGGCGCAGTGGGGAGTGGTGATACGCGTTTTGGTTTTAACTGCCTTGATTGCCATAGCTGTGCTAGCGTATGCAGCCTCCTTATTCTTGCTCGGCCTACGCCCAGCACAATTTAAATACCCCGCACCATAATTTGCTATGCGCTTAATACGAAGTTCAAACCAGCTGCCCGAGCTGAAGCAGCAGACCATTGCGAGTATCGGTAATTTCGATGGCTTCCACCTGGGTCATCAAGCCATTCTGCGTTATGCCAGCGAACAGGCACGAGAACAGCAGGCTAAATTAGTGCTATTGAGTTTTGAACCGACTGCAAAAGAATTTTTCCTACGCGAACGGGCACCCGCTCGCATCTACACATTACGCCAAAAATTAGAATTAGCGCAGGCGTATGCTGTTGATTATTTCGTTTGCCTACGTTTCAACCAGCAACTGGCCAACATGCCAGCTACCGATTTTATTCGTGAGATCTTGTTCAAGGACCTCAATATCCAACACCTTGTGGTCGGTGATGATTTCCGCTTTGGCCATCAACGTATCGGTGATTTAGCATTATTAGAGACCATGGGCGCGGAGCTTGGCTTTACTGTGCAAGACTGCCGCACCCTGCTACATGGCGAGTCTCGTGTGAGCAGTTCAGCGATCCGTGAAAAATTACAGGCAGGACGTTTTGATCTTGTTGAGTCACTACTAGGTCGAGCTTTTAGTATTAAAGGTAAGGTCTTTCATGGTGACAAACGAGGCCGTGCCATAGGCTTTCCAACGGCAAATATTTTACTACGTCGCAAAGTCCTACCGATTCGTGGTGTCTTTGTCGTAACCGCCTCGAATGGCCAAAATCATTGGCAGGGGGTAGCTAATGTCGGCAACCGCCCAACAGTGAATGGCCAACGTAACCAACTTGAAGTGCATTGTTTTGATTGCACAGAAGACCTCTATGGGCAAAACTTAGACGTCACTTTCTTACATAAGCTTCGAGACGAAAAGAAATTCTCTTCTTTCGAAGCCCTTAAACATCAAATATCATTAGATGTAGAGTCCGCACAGACCTACTTCAATCAATAACACTGCTATCTATCCTAGGAATACAACTGCTGTGACCGAGCAATACAAGAAGACCTTAAATCTGCCTAAGACTAGTTTTCCGATGAAAGGAAATCTGGCCAATCGAGAACCTGAGTTACTGAAGCAATGGCAGGAGATGGATATTTATCAGCGCATTCGAGAATTTAGTGCGGATTCAGATAAGAGCTTCATCCTGCATGACGGCCCACCGTATGCCAACGGCGACATCCATATCGGCCATGCGGTAAATAAGATCTTGAAGGACTTCATCGTCAAGAGTCGTACGTTGGAAGGTTATAACGCGCCATTGATTCCAGGCTGGGATTGTCATGGCCTGCCGATCGAAGTCATGGTAGAAAAGAAAAAAGGTAAGCCTGGCCATAAGATTACGGCCAAAGAATTCCGTCAAGCCTGTCGCGAGTACGCACAGCAGCAGGTTAGCCGCCAACGCGAGGACTTTATTCGTCTGGGTGTGTTTGCCGATTGGCAAAATCCTTACCTGACAATGGATTACCAAGTCGAGGCCAATATTGCCCGCTCATTGGCTAAGATCATCGACAACGGTCATCTAGAAAAAGGTTTCAAGCCAGTCTACTGGAGTGTCGCTAGTGGCTCAGCCCTAGCCGAGGCGGAAGTTGAGTATCGTGATAAGACGTCCTACACCATTGATGTGCGTTTCACGCCGGTCGATCAGGCTGACTTCAAACAGCATTTTGCTGGTGCTAAAGCAGAGCTAGATGCGCACATCGTAATCTGGACCACAACACCTTGGACCTTACCGGCCAATCAAGCCGTCAGCCTACACCCCGAACTGCACTATGCCTTGGTTGAAGTCGAGTCGCGTGAATACCTGATCATGGCAGAGGCCCTGGTTGAGTCTTCAATGCAACGTTATGGCATTGAAGATTATCGCATCGTTGCCAGCTGTGCTGGTGCGGTGCTGGAACACAGTGCACTACAACATCCTTTTTATGCCCGTAGTGTGCCTGTTGTTTTAGGTCAGCATGTCACCACTGAGGCAGGCACTGGTGCAGTCCATACAGCACCCGACCACGGCGTGGATGACTTTATCGTCGGCCAAGCCTATGGCTTAGGAACACTCAACCTAGTGAATGACAATGGCGTTTATCGTGAACAGGTTGAATTATTTGCTGGCCAACACGTACACAAAGTGGAAGTGAACATCATCGACACGCTGGTCACGGCCGATAAACTTGTCTTCCAAAGTAAAATCCAACACAGCTTTCCACATTGCTGGCGCACAAAAACACCATTGATCTTCCGCGCCACACCGCAGTGGTTTGTCAGCATGACCAAAAACAATTTACTGCAACGTTGCCAAGAAGAATTAGACAACGTCAGTTGGCTGCCTAGCTGGGGTAAGGCACGTATCACTAGCATGCTAGGCAACAGCCCAGATTGGTGTGTTTCACGCCAACGCACTTGGGGTGTGCCGATTCCATTATTTGTGCATAAAGAAACACAAGAACTACACCCAGACAGTAACGCGCTAATTGAACAGGTGGCATTACGTATTGAAAAAGAAGGCATTCAGGCTTGGTTTGATTTAGAGCCGAGTGATGTCCTTGGTGAAGAAGCAGCAGACTACAGCAAGGTCAGCGATACGCTGGATGTATGGTTTGATTCTGGTGTCACGCATGAGTCAGTAGTGCGCGCAAATCCAGAATTGTCTTTCCCTGCCGACCTCTACTTAGAAGGATCAGATCAACATCGCGGTTGGTTCCAGTCTTCATTGAAGACCAGCATCGCGATGAATAACTGTGCACCCTACAAGACCGTTTTAACTCATGGCTTCACAGTTGATGCTCAGGGACATAAGATGTCCAAATCACAAGGCAATGTTATTGCACCACAAAAGATTTTTAAATCATTGGGTGCAGACATTTTACGACTATGGGTTGCCTCCAGTGACTTCAGTTCAGAAATGACGGTGTCAGATGAAATCCTAAAACGCACAGCAGACTCTTATCGTCGCATGAGAAATACCGTGCGCTATCTCTTGTCTAACTTAGACTCCTTTGAGCCTGCGACTGACTTAGTAGCGGATCAAGACTTACTTGCCTTGGATCGGTGGATCTTGCATCACACCGCACAGCTGCAAGAACAAGTACGTGCCCACTATGAAGCCTATGAATTCCATCAGTTGTATCAACTCCTGCATAAATTTTGCAGTATTGAGCTTGGTGGTCTCTACCTCGATATTATTAAAGACCGTGTTTACACCACAGTCAGCGATAGCCTACCGCGCCGTTCTGCACAAACAGCGGTCTATCATATTAGCCAAGCACTACTACGCTGGTTAGCACCTATTCTTAGCTTTACCGCAGAAGAGGCCTATGCCCAACTACCAGGTGAACGCAGTGACTCGGTCTTCTTGCAGCATTGGTATCAGGCCCTGCCACAACTGAATAGTGACGATGCCATTAGCGAGCAAGATTGGATCAATATCTTTAATGTGCGCCAAGCGGCGCTTAAGGTATTGGAAGGAAAACGTGAGGCTGGTGTTATTGGCGCCAATCTAAATGCAGCTATCGCAATTTTCGTACCCACCGATATTGAGCAATCACTAACTAAGCTCGGCGATGAACTTAGGTTTATCTTTATTACCTCTGAGGCCACGGTTGCAGGCTTAGATAAAGCCCCTACCGACTGTGATGTCCTGACACTAGCGGATGACATTGAAATCAAAGTGCATGCTGCCGCCTCCAGTCATGAGAAATGTGTACGTTGTTGGCATCAGCGTGCAGATGTTGGCAGTCATACCGATCATCCTGAACTCTGTGGTCGTTGCGTGAGTAATGTGGACGGCGATGGTGAACAACGTCTCTATGCGTAACTGGCTACTCTTGATCGGCGTCTTAACTGCCGCCGATCAAATCAGTAAATATTTTGTCGTCAGCAATCTCAAATTTGCTCAAAGTATTCCGCTAATGCCTAATCTAAATATGACGCTGGTGTATAACGAAGGCGCCGCCTTTGGTTTTTTAGGTGATGCGGGGGGCTGGCAGCGTTGGTTGTTTAGCTTTATCGCAATAGGCGTCACCGGCTATCTTGTATTTTGGTTGCGCAGCTTGGATCAATCGCAAAAACGTTTGGCGCTAGCCATCAGCTTAATCATCTCTGGCGCTTTGGGTAATTTGATCGATCGTATCGTGCAGGCCAAGGTCACTGACTTTGTCGACTTTTATTATTCAAGCAGCAGCCAATGCATACCCTTTTTCTATCCGCTATCTGATTATATGGGTGGCCATAATTGTCATTGGCCCAGCTTTAACCTAGCTGATATATGCATTAGCCTTGGTGCGATCATTTTATTGTTAGATGTTTTTCTTGAGAGTAGCAGCGATGAAAAAAGTACAGATTAAACTGGCTAACCCGCGCGGGTTTTGTGCGGGTGTCGATCGTGCCATCGAGATTGTAGAACGTGCCTTAGATCAATTTGGCGCACCCATCTATGTCCGTCATGAAGTTGTACACAATCGATTTGTGGTCAATAACCTACGAGAAAAAGGCGCCGTCTTTGTCGACGAGCTAGAACAGGTACCAGATAGCTCCACCGTCATCTTCAGTGCACATGGTGTTGCACAAACGGTCAGAGAAGAAGCCAAGCAACGCGGCCTAACCGTGTTTGATGCAACCTGTCCTTTAGTGACCAAGGTGCATATGGAGGTTATTCGCAATTGCCGACAGGGACGCGATACGATTTTAATCGGTCATCGAGGCCACCCAGAAGTTGAGGGCACTATGGGTCAATATGATGAGGTGAATGGTGGCACGATCTATTTGGTTGAAACCATAGAAGACGTTACTAATTTGGCCTTAGATAATAATGATGAGCTTGCCTACGTCACCCAAACCACTTTATCGGTTGATGACACCAAAGACATTATCCAAGCCTTGCAACAACGCTTTCCAAAAATCCAAGCGCCGAAGCGAGATGATATCTGTTATGCCACACAGAACCGCCAAGATGCGGTTAAAGACATCGTAGATGATTGCGACCTCTTGCTGGTGATCGGCTCAAATAATAGTTCTAACTCTAACCGTCTAAAAGAGATCGCAAGTAAAAAAGGCATC
>DGKH01000076.1:14596-14829 GCA_002386945.1 Proteobacteria bacterium UBA4575 | reverse complement strand
ATCTCATTTTTAAACAGCTCCCATGAGGCAACAATAGCTGCTTGTAGGTCGTATCGTTCCAGTAAATTACTTTCGCGGAGATTACTTTGGGGGATATGTTCGAATAGACCGGCACTAGTATCGAACTTAAGCATTGCTATGCCTTAATAGGAGTAGGGTGTTGAATAATAGCTGACGTCACTGTCATTCAAATGTAGATAACCATTTTTAAGCTGGGATGAGTGATAAATCTC
>DGKH01000076.1:10648-14482 GCA_002386945.1 Proteobacteria bacterium UBA4575 | reverse complement strand
AGCAGACATAAAAAAGCCTCCGCTAGGGAGGCTTTTTAATTTTGGTGGAGGCGGCGGGAATTGAACCCGCGTCCGTCAGTCCTGCACTCTTGGTACTACATGCTTAGTTTCGTCTTTTAATTTTACAGTTAGCGACCGACGAGCAGGACGTTTAACCGCGAGCCTGAAAATTGTTTTAGTGACTCCACCTCAGGCAGATTTTGTCACGAGCTTGCTAAGGTGACGCCCGGATCCGATCGCGCAAGCTCAACCGGGCGGACGACTCTACGACTGGTTTTTAAGCAGCTAGAGCGAAGTTGTCGTCGTTTGCGACTATAAATTTGCAGTCTTATTTAACGAGGAGTACTACTTCCTCGGCATGCACCTCCAGATTCGCAACCGGCGTCGAAAGCCAGGTCGCCCCCCTTGATGTACCGCGAGTATAACGCAAAAAATAGGCTAGGTTATGCTGGTACTGGACCTAATTTTTACGTGTTACAGCGGCCAGTTTCATATAAAATCGGCGCTCTTTGATTGATTTCACGCGTTTCCAAGGGTTCGAATGCTTTTTCTCCGCGGTACAGCAGCTACCACGCCATTCAAACTTGAGCAGCAGCTCAGGGTTATCCAACAACAAGTACCGGCTTTGCAGGGTGTGCAAACGTCATGGCTTTATCTGGTAGAACACTGTGGTGTCTTGAGTTCCGATCAGGTCGGGCTAATACGACACATTCTGGGTGTGGAAGCGGCTATTTCCAGCCAAACGGCGTTGCAGGATCAATTTATTGTGAGCCCACGTATGGGCACGATTTCACCTTGGTCGTCAAAGGCGACAGAGATCCTTGAGCACTGCGGTTTAGCTGCCGGTGGTCGAGTTGAGCGCGCAATCCTGGTGACGATAGAAGGCTGGTCAGCGCTGACCGCGGATGATCAGGCCTTAGTACAGGCTGCGATGCATGATCGTATGACGCAAAGTGTCCTACCGCAGCTGGGCTCTTGTATCGAGCTATTCAGCAGCCAACAGCCAGCGCCGGTTAATCGCCTGGCTGATTTAAATACATTGAGTAGTGATATCGGCAGCCTGAATACAGATTTGGGCTTGGCCCTGTCGAGCGATGAGATCGAGTATTTGGTGACTAATTACCAACGCTTAGAGCGCTGCCCGACGGATGTTGAGTTGATGATGTTTGCGCAGGCGAATTCAGAGCACTGCCGACACAAGATTTTTAATGCCGAATGGAAGATTGATGGTGAGGCGCAGGCCAATACTTTATTTGGCATGATTCGCGAGACCTATAAGCATTCACCTGAAAACGTATTGTCCGCCTATAAAGATAATGCAGCGGTGATGACTGGTTATTCTGCGGCACGTTTCTATCCGCAGTCGGCAGATTGTAGCTATCGTTATTTTGAAGAAGATATTCATATCTTGATGAAGGTCGAGACACACAACCATCCGACGGCGATTGCACCGTTTGCCGGTGCCGCTACCGGCTCTGGTGGAGAGATCCGTGATGAAGGCGCTACCGGCAGAGGCTCCTTACCGAAGGCGGGGCTCTGTGGTTTCTCGGTATCTAATCTACGTCTACCCGAGTTGCCTGAGCCTTGGGAGCACGATTACGGCAAGCCAGATCGTATGGTGTCGGCCTTAGACATCATGATCGAAGGGCCTATTGGTGCCGCTGCCTTTAATAATGAATTTGGTAGGCCAAACCTACTGGGCTATTTCCGTTGCTACGAACAGACCTTAAACGGTGTCGTGCGGGGTTATCACAAGCCGATCATGATCGCTGGCGGGCTAGGTAATATCCGTGGTGAAGATGTCGAGAAGCAGGTTATCCCTGAAGGTACGCCGATCATCGTTCTAGGTGGTCCAGCGATGTTGATTGGTCTTGGTGGTGGTGCGGCTTCTTCAGTCGATGCTGGTAGCAGCGCCGAGCAATTGGATTTTGCCTCAGTGCAACGTGATAACCCAGAGATGGAACGACGCTGTCAGGAAGTGATTAACCGTTGCTGGCAGATGCAAGACGAGAACCCGATCGTGTCGATTCATGATGTCGGTGCCGGCGGTGTCTCTAATGCCTTGCCTGAGATTCTGCATGACTGTGGCAGGGGTGGTGTTATTGAGCTGCGCGAGTTGCCAAATGCCGAGCCGGGCATGTCGCCACTCGAGATTTGGTGTAACGAGGCGCAAGAACGCTATGTGTTAGCGATTAACATCGATCAATTAGACGAATTTGAGCGTATCTGCCAGCGTGAGCGCTGTCTTTATGCGGTGGTTGGGCATGCCACTGAGGAACAGCATCTGCGGGTGCATGACCGTCACTTTGATAATGACCCGATTCAAATGCCGATGGAGGTGTTACTCGGTAAGCCACCTAAGGTGAAGCGTGATACGCAACGTCTGCCGCTAGCAGCGGTGACAGCGGATTACAGCGGTATTGATATTGCCGATGCCATTGATCGCGTGCTGGGGCAGGCTACTGTGGCCTCGAAGAAGTTTTTAATCACGATTGGTGACCGTTCGGTGACTGGTCACGTGGTGCGCGATCAAATGGTTGGGCCTTGGCAGGTGCCGGTGGCCGATGTTGCGGTTACAACCAACAGTTTTAGCGGTTATAGCGGTGAAGCTATGGCGATTGGTGAACGCACCCCGATAGCACTCTATTCGGGGCCAAAATCGGCGCAAATGGCGATTGCCGAGGCCTTAACCAACTTATTGGCGGCCCCTTGGGAGCACACGCGCCAGGTCAAGCTATCGGCTAACTGGATGGCGGCGGCCAATTACGAGGGTGAGGACGCTATTTTGTACGATACCGTAGAGGCGACCAGTGAGCTGTGTCAGGCCCTTGATATCGCGATTCCGGTGGGTAAGGACTCACTTTCGATGCAAACAGGCTGGCAGCAAGATGGCGAGTCCAAACTGGTGGTTTCACCGGTTTCACTGGTGGTCACGGCGTTTGTCCCAGTGGCCGACGTGCGCCAGACTTGGACGCCTGAAATTAAGCATATTGATGAGCCTAGTTGCCTGTTATTGGTCGACTTGGGTGCCGGTCAAAACCGTCTGGGCGCCTCGGTATTGGCTCAGGTCTATGAGTTTGCCGATAGTCGGGTGCCGGCCTTAGACTCGGTTGATCTATTAAAGTCTTTAGTATTATTTATTAATAAGTTAAGAGAGGAAGATAATGTTCTTTCTTATCATGATAGGAGCGATGGTGGGCTCTTTGCTTGCCTTGCTGAGATGGCTTTTGCCGGTCGCTGTGGTCTCGATATCGAGCTGGCCGCTGACCTAAAGCAGGCCTTGCCGGCGCTGTTCGCAGAAGAGCTGGGTTGTGTCATGCAAGTGGCTGAAAGCGACCTAGATGCGGTCTTGAGTTTGGCGAAATCAGTCGGTTTGGCTGAACAGGTTAGTGTCGTTGCACGGGTACGTGATGATCAAGCGATTCATTGCAGTGTAGCGGGTGAATTATTGTTCAGTAGTCAGCGTGCTGCCTTAGAACAACGCTGGTCTGATGTCAGTCATCAGATACAAAGACAGCGTGATAACTCCGAATGTGCCGATTCTGAGTTCGATTTGATCGAGGAAGAGGGTGTGCACGGCCTATTGGCCGATTTGAGCTTTAATCCAGATGAGGATGTTGCCGCACCGTTCATTGCCACCGGTGTACGTCCAAAGATAGCGATCCTGCGTGAGCAGGGGGTGAATGGACAGGTCGAGATGGCCGCTGCTTTTGATCGTGCAGGCTTCCAAGCGGTGGACGTTCATATGTCTGATTTGCTCGAAAATAGGGCCCAATTGAAGGACTTTCAGATGCTCGCGGCCTGTGGTGGCTTCTCCTATGGAGATGTCTTGGG
>DGKH01000076.1:9462-10584 GCA_002386945.1 Proteobacteria bacterium UBA4575 | reverse complement strand
ATTTTTTGAAGATGAAAATGTGCTTGGTTTGGGCGTTTGTAACGGCTGTCAGATGATGTCTCAGCTACGAGAGCTGATTCCGGGCAGTGCCGCTTGGCCGCACTTTGTGCGCAACACCTCTGAGCAGTTTGAGGCGCGATTGCTGAATGTGAAAGTAGAGCAAAGCCCGTCTTTATTATTGCAGGGTATGGCGGGTTCTCAGTTACCGATAGTGGTCGCCCATGGCGAAGGCCGCATGCACTTTGAGAGTGATGAGCAACAAATACAAGCTCAGGCGCTTATTGGTCTGCGTTATTGTGATGAGAGTGGCACGGCTAGTGAGCGTTATCCGCTGAATCCGAACGGTTCGGCCAATGGGGCTACCGCGATTACCAATGAAGATGGCCGCTTTAGCATCATGATGCCGCACCCAGAACGCCTATTTAGGAGCGTGCAACACTCTTGGGCTGATCCTAGTTGGAATGAAGATGGGCCTTGGTTGCGTATCTTCCGTAATGCACGGACATTGTTTTAGTCCTTAAATGGTATCCTTCTGAAACTCTATTAACTGAGCTATGACCAACGTTCCATGCTTATAAAAATCCCCCCTAGACATGCTTTAAGAGAGTCGGAGGTGACCGATTACTCGGTTTACCTTCAGCGCCGTGAATTCATTAAAAAATCGCTCGCCATGGGTGGCGGTATCGGTTTGGCGGCGACTGGCCTACCAGCCTTCGCTAAGCTCGATTTATCTGGCTACCGGGTGGCAGAAGACAATCCGTTGATGGCCGAGCTGACGAAAGAAAAGTCGATCACCTCGTATAATAATTTTTACGAGTTAGGTACCGATAAGAAAGACCCGAAAAAGAATGCGGCCATGTTAAAGACAGATCCTTGGTCGGTGAGTATCGAAGGGGAGTGTGAGAAGCCTGGCGTTATTGCCTTGGAAGATTTGATCAGGCCGCAAGATTTAGAAGAACGTATTTATCGTCTGCGCTGTGTCGAGGCATGGTCGATGGTGGTTCCTTGGATGGGGGTCGAGTTAGGACCTTTGTTACAGCGCTTCCAACCCACCTCTAAAGCGAAGTATGTCGAATTCACAACACTACATGATCCGGCTAGTCTGCCCGGTCAGCGTTTCCC
>DGKH01000076.1:7723-9315 GCA_002386945.1 Proteobacteria bacterium UBA4575 | reverse complement strand
GATACCAGCTGGAATCTTTCAGCATCAAAAGAATATGGGTTCTATTCGAATGTGAATCCAGAGGTTGATCACCCGCGTTGGAGTCAAGCGCGTGAGCGTCGTATAGGTGAGCTGCGTAAGCGTAAGACATTGCCTTTTAATGGCTATGCCGATCAGGTCGCTGCGCTGTATTCCGGTATGGATTTAAAGCGCAATTTCTAGACCAGTCTAGGTCATTAACCGTCTATCTTTTTGTATTTCACGCGTCTTGGTTGAGCGGCGTCTTCACCTAGGCGCTGTTTACGGTCGGCCTCGTATTCAGTGAAGTTACCTTCAAACCAGGTGACAACAGAATCGCCTTCAAATGCCAGTATATGTGTAGCGATACGATCTAAGAACCAGCGATCGTGAGAGACGACGATGGCACAACCCGGGAAGTTCAAGAGTGCTTCTTCCAAGGCACGTAATGTCTCTACGTCTAGGTCGTTGGTCGGTTCATCGAGTAATAACACGTTGCCGCCACTAGCCAGTAGTTTGGCCAGTTGTAAGCGATTGCGTTCACCACCGGAAAGGTCTTTGACGCGTTTTTGTTGATCGCCACCTTTGAAGTTAAAGCGTCCACAATAACTACGGGACTGCACGGTATGGTTACCGATCTGCATAATGTCTTGGCCATTTGAGATCTCTTCCCAAACAGTACGATCACCTTGCAGGTCATCTCGTAGCTGATCGACGTAAGACAGTTTAACCGTCTCACCTAAACGCAGTGTGCCGCTATCCGGTGTCTCCCGATTGACTAACATCTTGAGTAAGGTCGATTTACCCGCACCGTTACCACCAATAACACCTGCAATGGCACCCTTGGGTAGGGTGAAGCTGACATTATCAAACAACATGCGCTCGCCAAAAGCCTTGCTTAGGTCTTCGGCCTCAATCACCACATCACCAAGTCGATCACCGGTAGGGATGAAGATCTCATTAGTCTCTGCGCGTTCTTGGTATTCCTGTGAATTGATTTCATCAAAGCGTTTTAAGCGCGCCTTGGATTTTGCCTGGCGACCTTTAGGGTTGCTGCGCACCCAGTCTAATTCTGCCGCCATGGTCTTTTGTCGCGCACTTTCTTGGCGTTGTTCCTGCTCTAGGCGTGCTTGCTTTTGCTCTAGCCAGCTAGAGTAGTTGCCTTCCCATGGGATGCCATGACCGCGGTCTAGTTCTAAAATCCAACCTGCGACATTGTCCAGGAAGTAACGATCGTGGGTGACCGCAACAACGGTACCGGCAAAATCTTGTAGGAAGCGTTCTAACCAAGCGACTGAATCAGCATCTAAGTGGTTGGTTGGCTCATCCAAGATCAACATGTCTGGGTTGGAGAGGAGTAGTTTGCAGAGCGCGACTCGGCGGCGTTCACCACCTGAGAGCACAGAGACATCGGCATCCCAAGGGGGTAGGCGCAAGGCATCGGCGGCTACTTCTAGTTTGCGATCTAGATTCCAGCCATCGGCAGCTTCAATTTGATCTTGCAGCTTGGCCTGTTGGCCTAAGGCGGCAGTCATCTCGTCGTCGCTCATCGGCTCGGCGAATTTCATGCTGATAGCGTTGAATTCATCTAAGGC
>DGKH01000076.1:4128-7712 GCA_002386945.1 Proteobacteria bacterium UBA4575 | reverse complement strand
CCGAGCTCAACGTTGCCACGCACATCTAATGTCATATCCAGCTGCGGTTCTTGTGGCAAATAACCAATATTAAGGTTGGCCTGCGGTCTTGCCTCGCCATGGAAATCGGTATCGACACCGGCCATAATGCGCAAAAGGGTCGATTTACCCGCGCCGTTATAGCCTAAAACACCAATTTTGGCGCCTGGAAAGAAGTTCAGGGAGATATCTTTTAAGATCTCTTTCTTCGGCGGCACGACTTTGCCGACACCGCTCATTGAGAATACATATTGGGCCATATTAGGGACTTTAGTGGTTGCACAAACTCCGGGCATAGTTCCAGACTTCTAAGCCCCTGTCCAGATACTGTTGCAGAGCCAAATAAACAAAAATGCTTGTATAGGATTTGGTGGCTCTCAGAAGGGATAATAGGGTATACTTCTGCCACTAAATTTTGTCAGAATAAACCTTTTGGAGAATTACTATGTTTTCTGCCGATATGAATATCGCCGAATTTGATAAAGAGCTAGCAGATGCGATGAGCAGCGAAGTGATTCGCCAAGAAGAGCACATCGAGCTGATTGCCTCAGAGAACTATGCCAGTCCACGTGTAATGGAAGCGCAGGGTTCAGTACTTACTAACAAATACGCAGAAGGTTACCCTTCAAAGCGTTACTACGGTGGTTGTGAGCATGTTGATAAAGTAGAGCAGCTTGCGATTGATCGTCTAAAAGAGCTTTACGGCGCAGACTATGCAAACGTGCAGCCACATTCTGGCTCACAGGCAAACGGTGCTGTTTTCTTTGCACTGCTACAGCCGCATGACACCATTATGGGTCTTTCACTAGCACAGGGTGGTCATCTAACTCACGGTTGCCCAGTGAACTTCTCTGGTCGTTTTTACAATGCAATCCAATACGGTCTAACGCCAACAGGCGAGATTGACTACGATCAAGTTGAAGCTTTGGCGAAAGAGCACAAGCCTAAGATGTTGATTGCTGGTTTCTCTGCTTATTCTAAAGTTTGGGATTGGGCTAGATTCCGCGAGATCGCAGATATGGTTGGTGCTTACTTATTAGTTGATATGGCACACGTATCTGGTTTGATTGCAGCAGACATGTACCCGAATCCAGTATCAGTAGCTGACGTTGTTACTTCAACTACGCATAAGACACTTCGTGGTCCTCGTGGCGGCATCATCATCGCGCGTAAAAACGACGAGATCACTAAGAAGATCAACTCTATGGTTTTCCCTGGTATGCAGGGTGGTCCATTGATGCACGTTATTGCAGCTAAGGCAGTCGCTTTCAAAGAAGCGTTACAACCTGAGTTCAAGGAATATCAAAAGCAAGTCGTTGCTAACGCACGAGCGATGGTGAAGCAGTTCCAAGCACGTGATTACGACATCGTATCTGGTGGCACTGATAACCACTTGTTCTTAGTTGATCTAATCAAAAAAGGTATTACCGGTAAGGCAGCAGACGCAGCCCTAGGTAACGCTAACATCACTGTTAACAAAAATACCGTGCCTAACGATCCACAATCACCATTCGTGACCAGTGGTATTCGTCTTGGTGCTCCAGCGATCACTACTCGTGGCTTTAAAGAAGCAGAGTGTGTTGAGTTGGTTAACTGGATGTGTGATGTGATGAACGATGTTGAAAACATTGAAGTTCAAGATCGCGTGAAGAAGGCTGTTGTTGAGCTTTGCTCTCGCTTCCCTGTATATGAAGCTTCAAGAAGCAATAGCTAATACAGCTTTGCGAAATGTAGCGCGGCCACAGGGGGAACCCTTGGCCGCGTTTTTGTTTCTGAAATCTGTTTTTAACGACAAATAGGTAAAGCGTATGCGATGTCCATTTTGTGGTGCCACTGATACACGAGTAGTCGACTCACGTCTGGCAGCTGATGGTAGCCAAGTGCGTAGACGTCGCGAGTGTGTTGATTGTAAGGCGCGCTATACCACGCACGAGACTGCTGAATTAGATTTACCACGTATTGTTAAGCGTGATGGTCGCCGCGAGAACTTTGATGTTGAGAAGTTACGCACCGGATTATTACATGCGATTGAAAAACGCCCCGTGTCTATGGATACAGTAGACGAGACGGTCGACCATATTCGTCACTTAGCGCTAGGTTATGGTGATCGTGAGATCCCAGCCAGCCAAATGGGCGAGTGGGTGATGGATGAGCTCAAGGTAATCGACCAAGTTGCCTATGTGCGTTTTGCTTCGGTCTATCGATCGTTTACAGACGTGCAAGAGTTTAGAGATATTATTGATCACGTAGAAAAAGATCTGACACCTGAAATGCGTAAAAGTCAGCTTAAATTGATCAAGGATTCATAGGATTTACTATGATTAGCCCGCAGGACCAAGCCTTAATGGCGCAGGCGCTGCGTCTTGCAGAACAAGGTCGTTACAGCACTAGTCCTAACCCAATGGTGGGTTGCATCATTGCCAGCAATGATGGGCGGGTGTTGTCTCAGGGTTATCATCAAGTCGCCGGACAGGCGCATGCTGAAATTAATGCACTGAATAATGCGACGGCCGATGTTCGTGCCGCGACAGCCTATGTCACATTAGAACCCTGTGCACATAGCGGCCGCACGGGTCCCTGTACGCAAGCCTTAATCGATGCCGGTATCGCTCGCGTAGTGATTGCAATGCAAGACCCTAATCCTCTAGTGGCTGGCCGCGGTATTGAGCAATTGCGTGGTGCAGGGATTACGGTTGAGCTGATGTCTAATGCGATAGCGGCTGAGCAACTGAACCGAGGCTTTATTAAGCGTATGAGCCATGGTCTGCCATGGTTAACGATAAAGACTGCGGCCAGTCTGGATGGTGGCACCGCATTGCATAACGGCGAATCGAAATGGATTACATCAGAGGCCGCTCGGCTAGATGTGCAATATTTGCGCGCTAAGCAAGATGTCTTGATGACTGGTATCGGTACGGTGTTAGCGGATGATCCTAATCTAAATGTGCGCCTCACTAGCGAGCAGTTAAAGACTGATGGCCCTCTGCCGCAACCGTTACGTGTGGTGCTTGATAGTGAATTACGCACGCCAGCAACTGCTAAAGTGTTAGACGAGCAGGGGGCTTATCTTATTTATACCGCTAAAGATGAAACCGCCTATGCGGATTTTCAACCGGGGCGAGTGATACAGGCAGCAGTAGATGATTCTGGTTTATCGATTGAATGGATACTGCATGACTTGGCCGCTCGTGAGATTAACTCGGTTATGCTAGAAGCCGGGCCGAAATTAGTAGCCTCAGCTATCGCCAGTGGCCTTGCCGATGAGTTAGTGCTGTATCTTGCGCCGACCTTATTGGGTCAGGGCACTCGTGGTATTAGCACCTTAGGTCCATTGGATACTCTGGCACAAAGACAAGATCTTACGATCACCGATTCACGCAGTGTGGGTAAGGATTTACGCATTACTGCTTTATTGAATAACACCTAATTATGTCTACGATTGTTGCAGTTATTAAGAATGGGAAAGGTTGTATTGCAGCCGATACACTGACTACCTTTGGCGATATTCGTCAAAGCCATCGTTATGATGCCAGCAGTGACAAGATTCTTGAGCATGCCGGCAGCTA
>DGKH01000076.1:2119-4070 GCA_002386945.1 Proteobacteria bacterium UBA4575 | reverse complement strand
CAAGAGGCTAAAAACATTCAGCTGGATTCACGACAAGCGATCTACCATAGCTTTTTGAATCTGCATCCGATTCTTAAGCAAAATTATTTCTTAAATCCAAAAGATGAAGACGATGATGCCTACGAGTCATCACGTATCGATGCCTTGTTTTTGAATAAGACTGGTATCTATGGTCTGTATGCGCTGCGAGAAGTCTTCCAGTACCGTAGCTTCTGGGCTATTGGTGCCGGTGCAGAGATCGCCTTAGGTGCTATGTATGCAATGTATGATCGTAGTGATGATGCCGAAGAGATTGCCAGTGTCGCTATTGAGGCCAGTGCTGAATTACATACCAGTAGTGCCTTGCCTATCCAAAAATTCACTATGGATGTCGAGGTTTAAAGCTCTATGTTTACCGGGATAATACAAGCTCAGGGGCAGTGCCAAGCGATAGAAAAAACAGAGGGTGGCAGTGTCTTTAGTATTGCGACGCCTGATGGCTTTTTGGATCAGTCGATTGTTGGTGACAGTATCTGTGTACTCGGTACCTGTTTGACCGCTACCAGCATCACTGCCAATTCATTTACCGCTGATGCCTCGCTGGAGACTTTAGCCTGCACCACGCTTGGCGATAGAGTGGTCGGTGATGCCTTGAATCTAGAGCGGGCGCTAACACCAACAACGGCACTGGGTGGGCATATGGTCTCAGGCCATGTCGATGGTGTGGCAACAGTGACTGAGCTACGTGAAGAAGGCGATGCCTGGTTTTTGCAATGTCAGGTGCCTACTGAATTGGCACGCTATATAGCACGCAAAGGCTCGATCTGTATCGATGGTGTAAGCCTCACGGTGAATGCAGTCGATGCTATACTGTTCAGCGTTGCGATCATCCCGCACACCTACAAAAATACAACGATTCATAGCTACCGCGTTGGCGCACGAGTCAACATAGAAGTGGACGTTATCGCACGCTATGTTGAGCGATTGAATACGTTTTCAGATAGCTAATCACCGACGATCCAAAAGTAGTGACTATGAAATTTAATTCAACAGAAGAAATTATTGCTGATATCGCTGCCGGCAAGATGGTGATTATTATTGATGACGAGGATCGTGAAAACGAAGGCGATCTACTGATGGCGGCCTCTATGGTTAAGCCGGAAGATATTAATTTTATGGCGACGCACGGCCGTGGCCTGATTTGCCTGACCTTAACGCGCGAGCGTTGCCAGCAGCTGAATCTATCGTTGATGGTGGATGCAGTAGGCGATAATTACAAAACCAACTTCACCGTATCGATTGAAGCAGCTGAGGGTGTTACCACAGGTATTTCTGCCTATGACCGGGCACATACGGTGCGTACCGCAGTGGCACCTAACGCAAAGCCCGCAGATATCGAACAGCCAGGACATATCTTTCCATTGATGGCCAAGCCAGGTGGCGTTTTGACGCGGGCAGGGCATACCGAAGCGGGTTGTGATTTTGCACGCTTAGCTGAGTTAGAACCGGCCTCTGTCATCGTAGAGATCATGAATGAAGATGGCACCATGGCACGCCGTCCAGATCTGGAAAAGTTTGCTAAAGAGTTTGACCTTAAGATTGGAACGATCGAAGACTTGATCAGCTACCGAATGCAGCACGAACCAACGGTACGCCGTATTTCAGTGCAACCATTTAGTACAGATTATGGTGATTTCAAGCTCCACACCTACCAAGATGCAGTGCTTAAACAGGTGCATTTTGCCTTGGTTAAAGGCGATATCACTGCGGATAAGGCAGTCCTAACGCGAGTACATCTTGAAAACACTATCATCGATAGTCTGCTCGGTAAGAGTGAGGCCTTTGGCTGGCCTTTGCGTGATGCGATCCAGCGGATTGCAGCGGAAGAGGCGGGTGTGGTTGTGTTACTGCGTATTGGCAACGACCCAGACAACTTGATCAAGCAATTAGAGCGCTTAAGTAAAGAAGAACA
>DGKH01000076.1:0-1967 GCA_002386945.1 Proteobacteria bacterium UBA4575 | reverse complement strand
TTAAGATGAAAACAGGTCCAATTCAGACTGGTGATATCAGTGCAGGAGATGCCCGCTTTGCTATAGTTGCTGCACGCTTTAATCATGAGATTGTTAATAATATGCTGACTGCAGCCGAGGCAAGCTTGCTTGAGCATGGCGTGGCGCAGGCAGATGTCGATATTCTTTATGTGCCTGGTGCCTTTGAATTGCCACTGATCGCCAGTGAATTGGCGAATAGCGGAGGCTATCAAGCGATCATTACTTTGGGTTGTGTTATTCGTGGTGATACACCACATTTCGATTTCGTCTGTGGTGAGAGTGCGAGAGGTATTATGCAGGTTGGTTTAGACACCGGCGTACCAGTGATCTTTGGTGTATTAACAACTGACACGCTAGAGCAGGCACAACTACGCTCGCAGGTGGGCGGTGAAAACAAAGGGGTAGACGCGGCTTTATGCGCGCTTGAAATGAACAATGTACTTAATCAAATTCGAGAAGACTAGTGGCTAATCCAGAAGAACGTAGTGCTAATTATGCGCGTCAAAGTTCTCGCCGCTTGGCGCTGCAAGCACTGTATCAATGTCAGTTCACGCAGAATTCGGTAACAGAACTAGTCGAGCAATATAAGACCGATGAATACTGGAAGAAGGCCGATCAAGATTACTTCGCTGAGATGATTAAGGTCTGTCTTGCCAGTGAAGAAAAGTTTGATGAAATTATTGATGGCGCTAGCGACTATAAAGTTGCGCAGATCGATCCTATTGAATTAGCTAGCCTGCGTATTGCGGTGTATGAATACTGTCACAGCCTATTTATTCCTGAAAACGTGATTATCGCTGAGGCGATTCGTCTGTGTAAGCGTTTCGGTGCGGATGAAGGTTATAAGTTTGTTAATGCGATTTTAGATAACATCTGCAAGACACAGAATCGTCTGACTATTTTGCAGTAATCCATTTCATTGGAAAGCCATAGCCCTTGCCATCATGACTGAAGCCGAGATTATTCAACGCTTTTTCCAAGTCCCAGCGCAAGGCATCAGTGACCCTGATCTCTTGTTAGGTATCGGTGACGATGCCGCATTAATCCAAATTCCAGAAGGGCAGCAACTCGTTGTCAGTAGTGACAGTATGGTGATCGCTCGCCACTTTGTTGCTGAAACACCGGGCTATGACTTGGCTTATAAGTTGGTGACGGTTAATGTCAGTGATATGGCTGCAATGGCAGCGACACCACGTTGGATGACCTTGAATCTGAGTCTCGATAGTGTCGATGAGGCCTGGTTAAAGGCCTTCTCAGAAGGTCTATTTGCCGCCGCTAAGCACTACGCGGTGACACTGGTTGGTGGTGATGTGGTGCGTTCAGGCGAACTCAATCTCGGCCTACAAATAATGGGTACGGTAGCTGCTGGAAAATCTCTACAGCGCAGTACGGCTCAGATCGATGATGATATTTACGTTACCGGTTCCTTAGGGTTGGCGGCTAGTGCCGTTGCCTGCCTAAAGCAACACGGCAATGATCATGAAAAACTGACTGCGGCCCAATCACTTGCGTTATACCGACCCAATATTAATTTAGATTTTGCTCGAGGCTTGGTCGGTTTAAGCCATGCCGCGATGGATTTATCTGATGGTCTATTGCTAGATCTACAACGGCTATGTGCTGCCAGTCAGGTCGGGGCTGTTGTTCAACTAGAACAGTTGCCGTTGGCCGACTCAGTAGATGAACTGATGGCACTGACCGGTGGTGAAGATTATGGCCTGCTGTTTACTGCGTCACCCGCTGCTGCAAAAGAGTTAGCAACATTGGCCGCTGAGCAGGCTTGCGTTATCCATTGTATTGGCAGTATTACAAAAGATCGTGAATTAAACTTAGTGCGAGATGGGCTAAGGCAAGCGATACCAACTAGTTTAGGTTTTGATCATTTTAAGTAGGGCAGGATAAGGATTTTTATTATGATAAAAGCGACAAACCCAAGCATCAAAGAA
>DGKH01000061.1 GCA_002386945.1 Proteobacteria bacterium UBA4575 | reverse complement strand
TACTTTACTCAACACATCTCGTCACTACTCTATTACTCAAGGTCTTGCTGCTCGCAGCCTTATTGCGATTGTTTTGATGTCCCTATTTCTTGGCAGCACAGTTACTGCTAACCAAGATGAGAACAACACCAAGCTGATTGTTGCAAATCAACAGCTAGGCCAGCATCTAGAGCCTGAGCTAACTGCTGGACGTTGGCAATTAGTCATGTTCTGGGCCACCTGGTGTTCTGTCTGCAAGAGCGACTTCAAACATCTGCAAGCCTTTCTGGCCGAACGTCCAGAGCTTAAGCTCGACTTAATGGGTGTCGCCTTTGATGGCATCGAAGAAGAGACAAAAGCGCGAGCCTTGATAAAGAAAAATAATCTACATTACACACATATCTTGACCACAGAAAAGGTTGCTGCTGAATACTATTTGCAGGCTGCCGAAGAAGAATTGGTCGGCCCACCATCCTATCTGCTTTTCGATAAGGACAATCAAGTTGCCGCAATCAGCTCAAATGCTATCGACTTAGATTCATTAGAGTTATTTCTGGACTAATTCCTAAGACTGTTTTTACAATAGCCTCCATTTATTTGATCGATATTTACCATGTCTTCTTTACCTGATATCAATGCCGACCTAAGTCAACGCATCGTCTTAGATACGAATGCCATGGAATGGGAGAGCAGCCCTAGCGGCACTGTCTGGCGTAAACCGCTCTACCGTGAAGGGGGTGAGTTTGGTGCAGTAACCAGTTTGGTTCGTTACCAGGCCGGCGGCCAGTTTCACAGCCATCCCCATCCACAGGGTGAAGAGATATTAGTGTTAGAGGGTGAGTTCTGTGATGACCATGGGCGCTATCCAGCAGGTAGTTATTTACTCAATCCAGACGGCAGCGAACATGCGCCCTTCTCTGATGAAGGCTGTGTTTTACTCGTTCGCTTGCGCCAATATGCTGGTGATCGGCCTCAAGTCCATATCGATACTAGCAATACCCCTTGGCAACAGGGCATGGTCGACGGCTTGTCGGTCTTACCGCTGTATTCACAAAAAAGTCATCCTGAAAGCATGGCTTTGGTGCACTGGGAAGCTGGCACTTTCTTTCATCAACACACCCATCCTGGTGGTGAAGAGATCTTTGTGCTTCAAGGTTGTTTTGAAGATGAACATGGCAGCTACTCCGCTGGCTCTTGGATCCGCGGCCCACATATGAGCGTACATAAACCGTTCTCACGTGAAGGCTGTTTGATTTATGTGCGTGTCGGTGGCCTTGCCGCCTGAAGTGAATAAACAAAGCCCTCAGGCCTATTTCTAAGGCTTCTTAGCCCTGAGAGCTGCGAGCATTAAGCTAGACTAAGCCGCCCGTGATCCGCGTTGCGCAATCGCAATACCACACAGAATCACCAGCAGCGCAACCAGAGCACTCCAGGAAAGCTGCTCACCACCAAACCAAACTCCAATCATGACCGCCCAGAGTGGGATCAGGTAGTTGATCTGCGACAAAAATGCAGCACCTGCCCGACGAATCACACTGAAGTAAACAATAGTCGCCAGTCCTGTGGGGAAAACACCTAATATAATGACTGAATAAATCGCCATATCTGAGCTTTTTACTATGCTATCAAAACCATCAAGGCCATATAAGAACAGCCAGATCGACATAATGATGATGCTAGAAAAAGACAATACACCGAGTGAAATCAGGCTCAAGCTAATCTTCGGTAATTGATGTGCAATCACCGAGTTAGCGGCATAGCTAACCGCGCCACAGAGAATAGATAGCATCGCTATTAATACCGCCCAATCTGTCACCTTCTCAGCCCCGATATCGGGGCGCATTAAGATCAAGATACCGATAAAACCAAGCCCAAAGCCAATCGCCTTATTTAAGGTAATGCGTTCATTAACAACGAAGAAATGCGCTAGGATGATAGTAACTAGAGGCATCATCGCCATTAAAATACCGGCCAAACCGCTGTCGACATACTGTTGACCCCAAGCGATCAAAAAGAATGGCAAGCAATTACCTGTTAAGGCCAACAGTAGAAATATTTTCCAGTAAGGCAGTAATTCAGAAATTGCCTTTCGCTGGTATAAAACGATGCACCATAGCGTTAAAGCCGCAACCACAATACGCCAAGTAACCACGGTTAATGGTGGCATATCATTGAGGGCAATCTTGGTCAGCAAAAACGCTGAGCCAAACATCACCACTAGCGTCAGCAGGCCTAGCCAGGCAGTAGGTCGATAAGTAGTCATAACATCATCAAATAAAAAAAACAGTGTAGCTTATGTATCGTAGTCAGGCTGCTTAAGTTACGAGCAATAAGACTAGTACTTGCTTTACCCCAAGCGCCTTCGCTAGCATCTAGGCTAAGAAAGTTGAAACTCATCGGAATCTAAACTGATATGCCAAAAGACCTCTCCACCACTAGCTCAGTAAAGGCTTTCCTAGCGGCTAGCAAGCAACACCTGCCTAATACACAGGCCCAAGATAAGGCCAAGGGTCGCCTATTATTTGCCATGGATGCTACCGCTAGCCGAGAAGCTAGCTGGAACATGGCCTGTCAAATTCAGTCTGACATGTTTGCAGCAGCGGCAGGTTTAGAGATCAGCCTGTGCTATTACCGTGGCATCGGTGAATTTCATAGCTTCCCATGGAGTCAAAACAGCACTGTTCTGCAAAAACAAATGCGCAGCGTCTGCTGCCTCGCTGGACACACACAGATAGGACAGGTTTTAGGTCATGCCGTCAGCCAAGGCAGCAAACAAAAGATGAAGGCTGTCGTATTAGTCGCCGATTGCTTTGAAGAATCTATCGATACAATCGCACATGATGCCGCCCGCCTCGGTCTTTTAGGAATCCCCTTGTTTATTTTTCAAGAAGGATACAACAGCAGTGCCGAAAAGGCCTTTCGTCATTTAAGCCAACTCAGCAACGGTGCTTATTGTCGCTTTGATGAAAACAGCTTGGCACAACTGAGAGAATTATTAGCCGCTGTGGCAAGCTATGCCGTCGGTGGAGTAAAGGCCTTACAGCAACACGATCAAGGTAAAAATGCCTTACTCAAGCAATTAATCAAACAACTACCTGCAAAATAATTTATGGCACGCATTGTCCTACTTATCCTCGCGATTATCGCCGCCTTGGTCTTAGTCCGTTGGCTCAAACGACAACCGGTGGAGAAACGCTGGAAGGTAATCGCCATGCTTATCGCTGGTGTTTTGCTGATACTGGTTGCGACCGGACGCATGCATTGGTTATTTGCCTTGATAGGTGCGGCGATTCCTGTCGTAAGGCGCCTGTTCGGTCTATTACGCTATGCCCCCCTATTACGTGGTGTATTCAATCGCGTGAGTAATAACGCGCCTAGCAATGGTCAGCAGTCATTGGTGGAGACCCAATACTTAAGTATGAGCCTAGATCACGACAGCGGGCAGCTCTCCGGCAGCGTTAAAAGCGGCCTACATGTAGGCATGGAGTTACAACAATTAAACCAAAATCAGCTGTTAGAACTGTATCAAAGCTATCTAAAACTAGACCCTGACTCCGAACAATTACTAGGTAATTACATCGACAGAACCCATGGCACTGAATGGCGCGCTCAAAACCAGTCGAATAAAACAGAAGAAACTAGTACTGCACAACTATCAGAAAATGAGGCTTATGCAATCCTTGGACTAGAGCCAGGGGCCGATAAACAGAGTATTCTGAAAGCACATAAACAGTTGATGCAGAAAATTCACCCTGATCGCGGTGGCTCTAGTTATTTAGCCGTCAAGATTAACCAAGCACGGGATCTGCTGATCGCTCAAATTACAGATTAAATAGCTATGAACTTCAGATTTTGGCGCCGCGACAAGAGCAAATCCACAACAGCTGCACCAGCAGACCCTGAGTACCAGTACGAGATTAAGGCCTATTCAAAGGATGGCGGTTTCATTCAGTCCTTAGATCGTGCCGGACGCAATCAGAATGGTTCCATTTATGGCGGAATGAGTGAGCGGGAAATCCAGCTCCGCCTAGAACTCGTCGTCGATCAGGTATTAACCACCGCACGCAGTGTCTTTGCACCAGCACAACAGCTCACTCAGTTTAGTCTGGCTGACCAAGAACGTTTTATTCAATCCGCTACTACTGTCTCAGACGCAAACGCCGAACTCTCTTACCATTTCTGCCACCTTGCCCCGCCCGCCCTGATGTTACTAGACGAAGGTGCCTGGGCTGATTGGCTTGAACATATACTCAGTCAATACCGAGCGCATGATGTGCAGGCTGCAATTACTGAAATGCAGGCGATAGAACAATATGTCGCTAGCAAAAGCAGTGCACCCAGCTCAGTCAGCTACGATGAAATATCCCGCGTTGTTGAAAGTATTGTGTTGGGTCTTAATGGTCGTTCACTAAATTTAGAGAGTAGTGAAAACCTCTTTACCGATACTGAAACCTTGCACCTCCCTGCACGTTTGAGTGAATTTAAGACGCGTGAAGAGAACTTTGCGCTGTATAAATCAATCGCCATACACCAATGGGCACAAACTTGGTTCGGTACCTTCCGGATCAATATTCAACAGTTAGTCGCTACCTTTAAAGACAGTGAGCGCGCATTAAATCTATTCCATGCCTTAGAGACCGTACGTCTAGACAAACAGATAGAACGGGAGCTACCCGGTATCGCTCGCGCCATGCGTCAATTTAATTCATTGCTAGCGGCGACAGACCTGCCTGTCACTTGGCAGCAGGCGATCGAAAAGCTATCGACACCAGAGGCGACCGTGCACGATACGGCGGAACTACTCTACGCCCTTTACGACCAAGCTTATTTGCCAGAACGTACGCTATATCAAGGTGAATTAGACCCAGAGCTGGCAAATAGCAAGATTCAGGAACGCACAGATCAAGAAAAAGCTGAGCTGCAAGAGAAGTTGACTGAATTACGTGAAGAATTGATGTCAGGCACAGATACGATGCCGGGCGAAGGTGACGCCGATGAAGAAAACTTTGAGCTACGCGAAGTAGAAGATGACCAACGTCCAGATGGCTATCGTTATGATCTAGAGCTTGATGGTAAGACCGTCGATATACCAGAAGATATCCAAGAGCTGTTGAATTCAATCCAACAAGATGTAGGTGATATCCCAGAAGAATACTTAGAGACTAATGAAGACAAGGCTAGTACTGATAACGATAATGCCGCAGCTGAAAGTGAACAGAATGAAGCATTAGGTGAGCCGCTTGCCTTGTATGATGAGTGGGACCACTCACGCCAGAAATACCGCAAAGATTACTGCCACCTATATGAGCAGACAGTACCTGCCATCACATCAGACTTTGCCGCCAAGACTCTGAAAAAACACTATGGTTTGATGAAGAGTTTAAACCGTACCTTTGAGGCCTTACGTGACGATAACCGTCGCTTACGCAAGCAACCATATGGTGAGGATATTGATCTAGATGCAGTCATTGAATCCTATGCCGATATCATCAATGGCCATGAGTTAAGTCAAAACCTCTTTATCAAACAACGAAAAGTCGACCGCAATATTGCAGTCATGTTTATGGTTGATATGAGCGGCTCTACCTCTGGTTGGATTAATGATATGGAGCGTGAAGCATTGATCTTACTGTGTGAATCTTTACAACTCTTAGGTGACCAGTATGCCATCTATGGTTTTTCTGGCAGAACCCATCAGCGTTGTGATCTATATCGGATCAAAGAATTTGATGAGCCTTATTCAAAGGAAGTAAAGGCGCGTATTGCAGGTATCAAGCCGCAAGACTATACACGCATGGGCGTCGCCATCCGTCACCTGAGTAAGCTCTTAAGCAAGGTTGAAGCAAAGAGTAAGCTATTGATTACACTATCCGATGGCCGGCCTGATGACCAAGATGGCTATCGTGGCGTCTATGGCATTGAAGACACCCGTCGCGCCTTAGTCGAGGCAAAGTTCTTGGGTATTCATCCTTTCTGCATCACCATTGATACAGAATCTGCAGACTACCTAAAACATATGTATGGTCCAGTAAACTTCACGATTGTCGACCAGGTCGATAAATTACCGTATAAGGTGTCAGACATTTATAGACGAATCACGATGTAACGCCATGCCTGACACCACTCCAGCCCTTCTCAGCCCCAGCGCACGTAGTGCAGCGGTTAGAAGCCCTATTATTCCAACCATCAATGGCTGGGTTCGTCAGCACCCCGGGACTATTTCATTAGGTCAGGGCATTGCCTTTTTCTCTCCGCCTCAAGAAGCTCTAGCGGCAGTAGAAGATCGCTTACATGAGAAACAGCTGGACCTCTATGGACCGGTACAAGGTATCCCAGAGCTAGTAGCCGCTTTACGCCACAAGCTTGAACAAAAAAATCAGATCCGCTTTGATCAAGGGCAAGAAATCTTTGTCACTGCCGGCTCGAATATGGCCTTTAGCTCTTTGATGTTGGCCCTGCTCGACCCAGATGATGAGGTTATCCTGCTGACGCCGTTCTATTTCAATCATGAGATGGCCATTACTCTGGCTAATGCTAAAGCAGTATTAACACCTACCTTAGACAATTTTCATCCTGATCTAGATGCCATCAAAAACAACATCACAGCACGCACTAAAGCGATAGTGACTGTTTCACCTAATAACCCGAGTGCCGCAGTCTACAGCCAAGAAGAACTGACTGAAATCAATCAACTGTGCGAGCAACATGGCCTTTATCATATTTCAGATGAAGCTTATGAAGACTTTGTGTTTGAAGACACCGAACATTTTTCTGCTGCTAGCTTGAACAATAGCGCCGCCCATACGATCAGCCTCTATTCCTTCTCCAAGGCCTATGGCTTTGCTGGTTGGCGTGTGGGCTATATGTTAGTACCTGCCGAGCTCGCAGACACGCTGCGCAAGGTTCAAGACACGGTCTTAATATCACCCCCAATCGTCTCTCAGCTTGCCGCCTTAGGCGCTTTGCAGGCCGATACGCATTACTTACAAACACACTTAAATGAGATCAAAAACTCACGTGCACTGTGCTTACAGGCCTTAAATGATTCAGGGGTCTTGCGCCAAAGAGTACAGTCAGAGGGCGCTTTTTATATCTTTGCACGCATTCAAAGCAGGCTTAGCGATCTAGAAACCGCTCATCATTTAATACGTGAAAATGGCGTCGCCACCATTCCTGGTAGCGCCTTTGCAACAGAGGGTTATCTTAGGGTTTCTTATGGTGCACTGACTTCAGACAACGTCGATATCGGCATGCAACGCTTGATTAAGGGCTTGCAGCAGCTCGCCTAAAGTTAGAGCCTAGGCAGGCAGACCGACGTGTAACTCTTGGTTACGCTGTTCCATCTCTTTACGCATTTCACAACGCATCTTGCCGGCTTCAAATAATTTCTTCTCTTCTTCAGAGTTAAGCTGTAAGCGTGGTACTTCTAAGCCCTTACCATCATCATCAACCGCTACCATAGTGAAGTAACAGGAGATGGCGTGATATTTAGTCGTGCTCTTGATGTTTTCCGCTTCAACCCGAATACCGATCTCCATCGAGGAACGACCAACATAGTTAACATTACATTTAAATGTAATCAGATCACCCACCATAACCGCGCGTTTAAAGCCCACGTGATCTAGTGCAGCCGTCACTACATAAGCCTTGCAGTAGCGTGAGGCGCAAGAATAAGCTGCTTCATCTAATACCTTGAGTAACGCTCCACCATGTACTTTACCGGAAAAGTTAGCCATATCAGGCGTCATTAGACGCGTCATAAAAAGAGACTTTTCTTGTGCTTCAGACATACTGCACTCCTCAAATTGCATAGACTCAGATCTATGGGTTCAAAAAACCCATCTGATGATTAGTTTAATCAATAGACAGGCGCGCATACTAAATCAGATTTTAGGCTCTGACTAGCCAACACCCTGCACCATATTGTACAGATAAGGAACTAAGTGGCTGTAGCTTGCCTCGTACTGCTTTAGAAATACGCATATACTAGAACCACTGTAACCCGCCTAACGGCGTCCTCTTAAGAAGGCCCATACATAGTGTTTAGAAAAAATATCGTTCTGGCTTTACTGATCCTGTCATCCCTGTTCGCAAGCAGCAACAGCTTAAGCAACAACAATACAGACACAGTGCTGATGAGCCCAACAGATGTGCATCTGAAAGCAACTAGCCTCATTACTAATTTTCTACAACGTTACCATTATCGCAAATTTGATTTAGATGATGCCTTTTCAGACAAAATACACAGTCATTTTATAGAGAGCTTAGACTCAGGAAAGAATTACTTTCTAGCCAGCGACATCCAAAACTTTGAACAATATCGCTACCTGCTAGATGACTTTTTACTGAACGCTGATCTCAGAGCACCTTATTCCTTTTTTGCCCTCTATCAACAACGTGTTAGTGAACGCGTGAACTATGCCTTATCCCTACTTGAAACTGATTTTGACTTCTCTAAAGATGAAGTCTTCCTAATCAATCGCGAGGAGGCCTCTTGGCCCAATAGCCAACTTGAACAAAACGATATATGGCGTAAACGTGTAAAGAACGATGTCTTATCATTGCACCTAGCGGGCAAGACAGCAGATGAAATCAAGACAACCTTAAAGAAACGCTATGAAGGCATAAATAAACGTAGTCATCAGTTAAATTCAAACGATGTCTATCAATTATTTATCAATGCCTTTGCTACCAGCATAGACCCACACACCAGCTATTTATCCCCACGCAGCTACGACAACTTTGAGATCCGCATGTCGCTATCGCTAGAGGGTATAGGCGCAATGCTACGTTTAGATGGAGAATACACTCTGGTTAGCCGCGTCATCCCTGGCGGGCCAGCTGATCTCAGTGGTTTATTAAAATCTAAAGATCGCATTATTGGTATCGCACAAGTCGATGAAGAAAATTTTGTTGATATTGTTGGCTGGCGTTTAGATGAAGTAGTCGATCTGATTCGAGGCAAAAAAGGTACCGTTGTTAGACTTCAACTTCTTCGTGGTGAACAAGGTGATGCTGCCGTCCCTGAAGAGATAAGTTTGACTCGTAATAAGATTAAGTTAGAAGAACAGGCCGCACAAAAAACCGTCTTAGAGATCAATCATGAAACTGACAGTAGCAAGATCGGTGTCATTACCATCCCTACTTTCTATATGGATTTTGCTGCCTACCAAAAAGGTGAGAAAAATTACCGCAGCACAACCAGAGACGTAGACCAACTGCTTAATGAACTAAAAGATGAAGATATTGATACGCTGATATTAGATTTGCGCTCTAACGGCGGCGGCTCTCTGATTGAAGCAACCAATCTTGCTGGTCTCTTCATTGATCATGGCCCAGTAGTGCAAGTACAAGACTCTAGTGGCAATCTAGAAATTCACAAAGATCTCAAAAAAGGTGTTTCCTATGATGGTCCTTTAGTTGTCTTAGTCGATCGCTTTAGTGCATCTGCTTCAGAGATCGTTGCCAGCGCCCTACAAGACTATGGTCGCGCAGTCGTTGTTGGTGAGGCCACATATGGCAAAGGCTCGGTACAACAACTAATAAATCTAAATCGCTTTAGCCGAAGTAAAAAAGCTAAGCTAGGTCAGCTCAAGGCTACTATTGCACAGTATTTCCGTGTCGATGGTGGTAGCACACAACATAAGGGCGTATTGCCTGATATCAACTATGTTAAAGGGATCAAAGTCAGTGAACGAGGTGAGCGTAGCTTAAAGAACGCCTTACCTTGGAGCCAGATCACACCTGCAAGTTACTTAGGTCAGGTCATTGCTCGCAGTGTAATTGACCAGTTAGATAAACAGCACTTAACACGTGTTGCTGATAACCAACGCTATCAAACCATGGTCAAGTTATTTGAGTTAAATGAGACCCTAACAGATCGCAAGACCGTCTCTCTAAACGAGACCACACGTAAAAAACGCTTTGATGAACTAGAAAGCAAACGTAAAGAATTTGAAACCGCACTTGGTATTAAAGACAGTCAGGACGAAGAAAGCTTTGACGAAGATAACAAGATCGATCCAGAAAATGATGTGCTGCTATTAGAGGCGGCAGAAATTGCACATGATTTGAAGATCTTCTGGAACCGTAAAAGCCAAGCGATTCAACCACTAAAGCAAACTGCTGCTAACTAATCTAAGCCATTAATCTGAGCTTACATCACGCTGATTAACATCTGCAGGCTCAGCACTAACATGCACACACCAAATAGCTTTTTAAGTAGCCCCGTGGGCAAGGCATGTGCTGCCCTAGCACCCAGTGGTGCAGTCAATGAGCTGGCTATAGAAATGGCTATAACTGCAGGCAGGTAAATGTAGCCCAAGACCCACTCTTGCTCTATCGCAACCCCCCAGCCTGCCACCAAATAACCACTGCTACCGGCCAATGCAATCGGCAGACCCACCGCTGCTGAAGTACCAATCGCAGTCTTAATATCAATATGACGCCAAAGCAGATAAGGCACTGTCAATGAGCCACCCCCTATCGCCACCAACGCAGATAGTGATCCAATAGATAGTGATACCCCATGAATGCCAAGCCCATTAATATCGGCATGACGACTTTGGCCAGGCTCTGAACGAAACATCTGCAAGGCGATAAAGGCCATAAATAGGGTGAAAAAGATGGCCAGATATTGTGTGCTGAGAATGGAGGCTAAGAAGGCTCCTACAAAGGTCCCCAATAGCACACCCGGTGTCATCAGACGTACGATAGGCCATCGCACACCACCCCGCGCATGATGCGCACGCAAGCTTGCGATGGCTGTCATGATGATACAGGCCATCGACGTGCCTAAAGCAAGATGGACTACCTGCTCTAATGGCACAGATTGCCAAAGAAAGAGGCTGGTTAGGATAGGCACCATAATGCCTCCACCACCAATTCCAAATAAGCCAGCAAAAAAGCCTACCACGACACCTAATAGTAAGAGCGCTAATATAAATTCAATCGATATCATAGACGTTACAGTGAATCTCTCCAGCCCTGCTGAAAATATCAGCACAGCTAAATTGATTAGTATGCGGTAGACAGACTGTCTAAGATTTGAAACCCAGCAATGTAGGTACCCAAGGCCGAACCAACCGTGCTCAATAGAAACACCAGTATTACTCTGGCTACTCGGTTACCACGCCAACCAGAAAAACTAGTACTGTCATTACGTAACTGCTGGAAGTCTTGAACCATTGGCTTACGTAGATAGATCTCAGCGCTAGCCGTGACCACCCCTGCCCCAATTGCTGGATTCAATGATGTTAATGGGGCTGCAAAAAATGCCACCACCACAGTCAAAAAATGCCCTCCTGCAAGCAGGGTACCAGCGGCCGATAAACCACCATTAATCAGGATCCAATCGAGTACTAAGCTCCAACCTAATTCCGAGCTTTTATTAAAGCCAAAAGCAAAACCAATCATCACTAATAACACAATCAACCACGGCACATAGGGCAGTATACGATTACTGGGCGGTATCTGCTGCAACTCTTGCACACGGCTCATAGGAGCACTCAGTCCCTGCTGCAGATGTGCTAAAAGACCGGCCAAATGACCGGCCCCAACCACAACCAAAAGATGTTGATATGTATTCGACTGAATAGCGCTCAAGATCTTAGCCGCCATATATTCATCACGTTCAGCGATTAAAGGTTGTAATAAATCATCGGCCGATTCTGAGAATTGGCTAAATGCATTCTCAAGAATATCCCCTTGTTTTAACTGTTCTATTTCTTCTTCAGACACTTTTTCACGACTGAAGAGACTCGCAATCAAACCTGACACTACAGTCATTTTTCGCCACCACGGGATGCTGCGATAGACCTTTTTCAAAGTAATACCCACATCACGGTCAATCAACAACAGTGGTAGTGCTTGCGCCTGAGCTAACTCACTCGCTATCTTCATCTCTGCACCGGGCTGGATATCAAATTGTTCAGCTATGCGTTGTTGATAGGCACCTAAGGCTAGGCTAGCGGCAACCATGCTCGCCTTCCCCTGTTTAATAACAGCGAATAAATCCATCTCCGCATAGCCTTTGGCATCATTCATCGAGGCATAACGGCTATCACAAAGCTCTATTGCAACCGCATCATAGTCACCGCTAACAATCTGCTCTTTAACGGCCTCTACACTTTGCCTAGAAACATGCGCTGTGCCCAGTAGGGTAATCTTACATTCGGCAAGCTGAATGATTTTATGTGGTTCGTTTTGCAGGTTGCTCATACTAGTCTTTTAATTATTTGCTGGAGAGTGTTGAAACACTATTTGGCTGGCCACTAGAGATTAAATCTTTCAGTGTCTGTTGCGCTAAGCCATTACTTACCATTTGCTCTACCCGATCAATCACATGCATCTGCGATGGATCCATTTCAGCAGTCGCCTTAATCCTATCGGATGCTGGTCTGCGGTGTCGTATCGCCAAATATACCTGAGCTAAACTAAGATCTTCTGCTGGCAAGGCAGGAACATAACCCCCTCCAGGTGTGTCGACGGGAACAATGAAATGGTGTGCGAACAACTGTGCAAGCACTGCTCTCAACGCGGGTAAACTGCAATGACAACGTTCAGCCAATTGCGTTTCAGTCACTGGCTCTTGTTTCAGATAATATTGCTGCGCGATAATTAGCAGCACATCCATGCTGAGACATTCCTCAGTGTAGATATCTTTACTTTGGAACTCATTGGCATCGAAATAACGTCTTTCTGGGTGCTGATAAAGATAGGCAATACTCGAACCCAAAAGCAACACAAACCAATTCAAATAAAGCCAGAACATAAAGAAGAAAAGCACTGCAAAGCCAGCATAGATCGCTACTTGTGCCGAGGCATTAGCAATAGAGACCGCATAGATCCAGCCCACCGACTGCCACAGAACTCCCGCTACTACCCCCCCGACTAAGGCAGCACGAAACTGAACCTTAGTGTTTGGTACAAAATAATAGGCAAAGGTAAAGGCAGAGATCACACACACATAAGGCAAGGCGTTGGCTAACATATGTAGCATATCCCTCATGACCGATAGATCATTAACGCTTTGCGCCACCTCGTTGTTCAATAGTTTTGCCGTCAAGGCGATACCAGCAAACACTAATACTGGGCCAACCAACACCACACTGAGATAACGACTAAAGCGTTCGTTCAAGGCACGTAGTCGCCCAACATACCAAGTGTAGTTAAAGGCCTCTTCGATTTTCTGTAGCAGAGAAATTACTGAATAAAATAAGAATGCGATACCTACAGCACCTAATAAGCCAACTCGAACATTATCGACAAAGCCAATAATCGTCGCGCTAATTTCTGGTCCACGATCACCTAAATGACTAAACACAGCTAGTAACAAAGGCTCAATCTGTCCATGCACACCAAAGGCTTTCAGCACTGAAAAGCTCACGGCTAATAGCGGCACAAAAGAAAGTATGGTGGTAAAAACTAGTGACATGGCACGCAAATTAAGCTGCCCATCGGATAGTTCCAACATCAAGGTCTGCAAGAAACGCAGGCAGCGGATTAAGACTTGTTGGAGTGGGCCTACGGCAGTGAGCTCGCTAGCCCAAACATAGTCATGCCAGCGACTTAGCTTTAGATTCGGCATGTGGCGCAATCAGAACATTCAGGATCAGCCTTGACCTTTACTGTGCGCCATTCCATGGCTAACGCATCAAATAAATGCAGACGGCCGATACTGCTAGCCCCTATTTTCAAAAGTTGCTTTAAGGCCTCTGTCGCCATTGCCGTCGCCATAACACCTGCAACCGGCGCTAACACACCATTTTCACTACAGTTTTCATCCACATCATTAGCTGAAGGATAAAGACAGGCATAGCAAGGGCCATCCATAGTCGGATGAAAGTACATTAACTGGCCTTCAAAGCGGATAACAGAGGCTGACAACAACGGCTTTTTCAGTGCTATACATGCACGATTATGCTGATAGCGAGAAGTGAAGTTATCGGTACCATCTAAGACCAAGTCGACCTCCTTAATCAGGCGGCTCAAGTCTTCTGAATTCGGCCGCTGACAAATAGCATTTACTGTGACCTCTGGATTAACGACCGCCAAACGTTCACATACCACTTCAGCTTTAAGTCGACCAACATCAGCGTCGGTATATAGAATTTGACGCTGCAGATTAGAGAGTTCAACCACATCATCATCAACGATAGTGATATGTCCAACACCGCTGCTTGCTAGGTATAGGGCTAACGGACAACCTAAGCCACCAGCACCTAATATCAGTACACGCGCATCTAATAGACGCTGCTGCCCAGACACATCTAGCTGTGGCAACATAATCTGTCGACTATAACGCAACAGCTGCTGATCGCTTAACTCACTCTCACTCATCGCGGTATTTTCTAATAGTTAACAAACCAAGTAATAGCTTACGGCAAGCAACAGCTACTTGCCACGAGCATTAAATTTGTCTAATTGTTCTTTTGTAGGTGGCGTTTGGTATTTCTCTTTCCAGTCGGAATAAGGCATGCCATAAACCAACTCACGCGCTGCCTCATAGTCCATATCAAGCCCCTTATCTTCTGCCGCTGCGACATACCACTTTGAAAGGCAGTTGCGACAGAAATCAGCCAAATTCATCAGATCAATATTTTGCACGTCTGTATGCGTCTGGAAATGGGACACTAAACGCCTAAAAACAGCGGCTTCAATTTCCGTAGTCGTCATTTCTTTATCTCTCATCTAAAATCTCCTTATACAAATCTAGCTAGAACACTGGCGAAATCTTCTGATTGGCACCCCTCAGTCTCGTATCGTCCCTTAGTTAAGAGCTGATAGACTAGGCACCAATAAATCAGAGCGCTATACACTTGGGACTACCCGTTCATAGTGGTAGAGTGCAGCGATTTCAGCCACGTCACTTAATTCAGTTAAAATAACATTATGTATCCACATGATAACATCTCAGGCCTGATTCTTGCGGGTGGTCGTGCTCAGCGTATGGGCGGCGAAGACAAAGGATTAGTCTTGCTTAATGGCCAAGCAATGATCGAGTACGTACTCGCATCACTAGCACCACAGGTTCAATCTGTAGCCATCAATGCAAATCGCAGCGTTGACCAATACCAAGCTTATGGTCACCCAGTTATCCGTGATGAATTAAGTGATTTTCAAGGCCCTCTAGCCGGTTTTGCTAGCGGCCTGAAGCAATGCTCAACAGACTACATGGTGACAGCACCCTGTGATGGCCCCCTACTCTGTAATGACTATGTACAACGCTTACATCAAAGTGCTGTAGCACAAGGCGCTCAGATTAGCGTCGCTAGTGATGGCAA
>DGKH01000067.1 GCA_002386945.1 Proteobacteria bacterium UBA4575 | reverse complement strand
GCTGAAGATAATAATACAGCGACTGCCGGAAGCTTAGATGAAGACTATCTAGATATTCCTGCTTTCTTACGTCGTCAGGCAGATTAGTAAGGGTCTAGTTTATTCAAGAATCTTACGTAGTTTTTTGCATTCTGATTTATAGCGGGAGCTATGTGGATTCATGCCAGATTTTGTCGGTTTTATAATATTATCGGACATACGGTGATCCAATCGAACGCGTAGGCGATAAAGAGGTCGACCTAATTCAGCTGAGAACTCCTCGTTCAGCTGTTTTAAGATCTCATGTTGCTGGTAGCGCAGCAGAGTTGCACGCTCTGCTCGATTGGTGATGATGGTCAGTTGGTTGGTTGCGATATCTGCAACCCAGCAATGTGGCGCTAAATCCGGTGATAAACGGCTACGTATGCTGGCGCTAAGTTGGCCTAGAAAGGCGGCTTTCTTTAGATAATGCCGATGAATGAGATGGCTGATCGATTGCATAATATGACAAAACTAGTAGTGATTTGACGCCCGAGCACTCTATATACGAAAGCACCCCAAGGCCGTAGAATAACCCAAATGAACGTACTCATCTCCCCTCGTGGCATTAAGCGACGTCTAAACCTCTCGTTGTATAGCCAGCGCCAACGTGTGCTAGTTCGGCTAGGCCTGGTGATATTGGCCGTCAGCTGTGGGCTTACGGGCTACTATCTTGGTGGTAGTTTTGGTCAGCAAACGTTATTAGCGCAATGGAAGAATGATGTAGCGCAGCAGCATAGCCTGTTAGAGGGTATGCGGGGTGAGAGTGAAGCGCAGATAGAGGCATTAACGCAGAAGATCGCGTATTTTCAGGCCTATATTAACCGTTTAGAAGCCATTGGTAATAAATTGATGATTACCGCTGAAATCGATGATTTGGAGATTGATTTTAACTCGGATCTTGGCTTTGGTGGTCCAGCAGCAGCCTTAGTAGACAGTAGTGATCATGTCGAATTGCTCTCAGAAATGGAACACACACTGAATTTGATCGAGTCTGAATTACAGAGTCAGCAGAATAAATTACTAACCTTGGATGCAGTCTTAAGCTCACGGCAGCGAAATGAAGACACCATGCCAAGTGGTCGTCCGATTAGAAAGGGTTGGATTTCATCCAATTTTGGTGAACGTACTGATCCCTTTACTGGTCGTAAAGCATTGCATAAAGGCATCGATTTTGCCGGTAAAGCGGGTGCAGATGTTTTAGCTGTAGCTGATGGGATTGTGACTTTAGCAGTTAAAAAAAGTGGTTATGGCAATCTAGTCGAGATTGATCACGGCAATGGTTATATAACACGCTATGGGCATAGTAAAGATTTTTACGTTAACCCAGGTCAAGTGGTTAAGCGTGGTGATGTCATTGCTGCAATAGGGAGTACGGGACGCTCAACCGGTCCACATGTTCATTTCGAAGTACTAAAAAATGGACGTCATGTTAATCCTGTGAAGTTCCTTAATCACTCGAAATAAGCGCCCTAGTAATAAGACATTCTAAGGTGGCGAAAAAATATTTGAACAGAATAAACAAGCCTTTGTCTGTATGGCAGTCAGAGACTTATAAATTGTATGCGGTGCAAGATGAAATTGATCTGCGCCTTACTTTAACGTCTTAGTCGATCTCTTATATATGATTGGAAAAATCGCAAAAAAAATCTTTGGTAGTCGTAATCAACGAGTGCTATCAAAATATAAAAAACTGGTTGTCCAGATTAATGATCAGGCAGCACAGATGCAGCCCCTTAGTGATGTTGAGCTGAGCGCCAAAACAGAAGAGTTCAAGGCTCGGTTGGCAGCTGGTGCTACATTAGATTCACTGATCCCTGAAGCTTTTGCGGTAGTTCGTGAAGCAGGTGTTCGGGTGATGGGTATGCGTCATTATGATGTGCAATTAGTTGGTGCCTTGGTATTACATAATGGCAATATCGCTGAGATGCGTACTGGTGAAGGTAAGACCTTGGTCGCTACCCTGGCAGTCTATCTAAATGCCTTGCAAGGTGAGGGCGTTCACGTTGTTACTGTGAATGATTACTTGGCCGAACGAGATGCAGCCTGGATGGGTAAGTTGTATACCTTCCTCGGGATGAGCGTTGGAGTTATTACCGGCGGTCTGCCAGATGAACAACGTCGTGATGCCTATCTTTCAGACATTACCTACGGCACTAATAATGAGTTTGGTTTCGATTACCTGCGCGATAATATGAAATTCGCAGCCGATCAAAAAGTCATGCGTGCACCATTCTTTGCCGTGGTTGATGAGGTCGATTCAATTCTTATTGATGAAGCTCGTACACCACTGATTATTTCAGGTCCTACGAATGACAGTTCTGACTTATATGAACATGCGAATAAGATAGTACCGTCACTTTCACGTCAAGCTGATGAGGAAAGTGAAGGCGACTACCTTGTTGATGAGAAATCAAAACAAATTTTCCTCAGTGAGCAGGGCCATGAACATATTGAAGAGTTACTTATTGAGGCTGGTTTATTAGAAGCCGATGACTCTTTATATGACAGCGCTAATATTAGCTTACTGCATCATATGAATGCCTCTCTGCGCGCCAATGTCCTGTTCCAAAAGAACGTCGATTACATTGTGCGTGACAACGAGATTGTGATTGTCGACGAATTTACTGGCCGTACTATGCCTGGACGTCGCTGGTCTGAAGGGCTGCATCAAGCAGTGGAAGCAAAAGAAGGCGTAGAGATTCAAAACGAGAATCAGACCCTAGCTTCGATCACCTTCCAAAACTATTTCCGTCTATACGATAAGCTGAGTGGTATGACAGGTACTGCTGATACTGAAGCATTTGAGTTTGAACAAATCTATGGTCTTGAAGTAGTCGTTGTACCAACTAACCAAGATGCGATACGTGATGACCGTAGTGATCTGGTGTATCTCACGATGCAAGATAAGTATCAGGCTATCCTAGAAGATGTGCGTGATTGTGCCTCTAGGGGACAGCCTGTTTTGGTTGGAACCGCTTCGATTGAGTCCTCTGAGGTTTTGGATACACTGTTAACTGAAGCAGGTATCGAGCACCAGGTATTGAATGCAAAACATCATGCCTCTGAATCGCAGATTATTATTCAAGCTGGGCGTCCTAAAGCAGTTACTATTGCCACTAATATGGCCGGTCGTGGTACTGATATTGTGCTCGGTGGCAACATTCAACCAGAGATTGATGCCCTAGGTGAAGAGGGTGATTCGACGGTTATAGAAAAGCTAAGGGTCGATTGGAAACAAGCCAACGAACAGGTCTTAGCTGCCGGTGGTTTACATATCATTGGCACAGAAAGACACGAGTCTAGACGTATTGATAATCAATTGCGCGGACGTTCTGGCCGTCAGGGTGATCCTGGCTCCAGTCGTTTTTACCTGTCTATGGAAGATACCTTAATGCGCCTCTTTGCTTCTGATCGCGTGCGCACCATGATGCAAAAGTTAGGTATGGAAGAGGGTGAGGCGATTGAACACCCTTGGGTTAGTAAGGCGATTGAAAATGCACAGCGAAAAGTAGAATCACATAACTTTGATATACGAAAGCATCTGTTGGAATATGATGATGTCGCTAACGATCAACGTAAAGTGGTGTACGAACAGCGTAATGAGCTGATGCTGGCTGATGATATCAATGAGAATATAGAGGCGATCTGCTTCGATGTGGTTGAGGATATTATTAGTGGCTATATCGCGCCACAGAGCATGCCTGAACAGTGGGACCCTAAAGGTCTAACGGCTGCTCTGGATAAAGAGCTGGGTCTGAAAGCGGACATCAATCAGTGGCTAGATGAAGACGATAAGTTGCATGAAGAGAGTCTGCGTCAACGTATCCACCAAGAAGTAAACGATCTGCTGAGTGCCAAGGAAGAATTGATTGGCGCAGACGTTATGAAGAATCTGAAGAAAGATATTATGATGCAGATTCTTGATGGTAAGTGGAAAGAACACTTGGCAGCGATGGATTATTTGCGTCAAAGTATTGGCCTGCGAGGATATGCACAGAAAAATCCAAAACAAGAATATAAGCGTGAAGCATTTGATATGTTTCAGCAGTTATTGGATCAGATTAAATCAGATACGGTAGGTCTGCTTTGTAAGATTCAGTTTGAGGCAGCACAGAAACCAGAATTTGAACCGGTCTTTAAGCCAGAGCAAGACGCCGTTGAAATGCGTCATGAGGCAGCCAGTAATATTCTTAACCCGCAGCCACAAGATAATGCTGAAAGGCCTGCGAGTAAAAAACGTAGCAAGCCAGTAACAGCGCCGATGCGTGTTCCAGATAAGATTGGCCGTAACGATCCTTGTCCCTGTGGTTCTGGTAAGAAGTTTAAGCAATGCCACGGTAAGTTAGCTTAGAACTTAGCCATGCCTGTTAACTTAACCGCACCGACTGCCTTACTGCCTGTACCTGGTGTGCGTTTAGCGACTGCCGCTTCAGCTATGCGTTATCAAAATCGTGATGATTTGGTATTGATTGAGATTGATCCAGCGGCCGAAGTGGCAGCGGTATTCACCCAGAATAAATTTCGTGCACCCCCAGTTGAGTTAGCGTTAGCTCACTTACAAGCAACCACGCCACGCTATCTTATTATCAACGCGGGCAATGCTAATGCAGGTACGGGTAGTGCCGGCATGCAGGCAGCAGAAAAAACTTGTTTAGATGTGGCTAATCAATGTGCTGTTAATGCCAATCAAGTACTGCCATTTTCCACTGGTGTAATTGGTGAGCTACTGGATAGCGATAAGATTAAGGTCTGTTTAGCTGATCTACAGCAGCAGCTCTCTGAGGATCATTGGTTGCAGGCCGCTGCTGCTATCCTAACAACTGATATTGTAGCCAAGGCCCAAAGCAAAAAAATCATACTGAATGGTAAAGCGATTACGATTACCGGTATGACTAAAGGTTCAGGCATGATTTCGCCAAATATGGCAACTATGTTGGCCTATGTCGCTACTGATCTAGTGATTTCTAAAGATGTATTAAAGCGTTTATTGGATGAGACGGTTGAGCAGTCTTTTAATTCCATTACGGTAGATAGTGATACCTCAACCAATGATGCCTGTGTGCTCATCGCTAGTGGCAGTGCCAAATTAAATTATGCTGATCTAACACCGGCACAACAGCTGGAATTTCAAACTGCGTTGTGTGATGTGATGCAGGCTCTAGCGCAATCGATAGTGCGTGATGGTGAGGGCGCGACTAAGTTCGTTAGTGTGCAAGTGGCGACCGCAGCAGATAAAGGCTTAGCTAAACAGATAGCTATGTCGGTGGCTAACTCACCTCTAGTCAAGACGGCTCTAGCTGCCTCTGATGCTAATTGGGGCCGAATTCTTGCCGCTGCTGGTAAGATCGAATCAGACCGATTAGATCTAGCTAAAGCCAGTCTGACAGTAAATGATGTGGTGATCTGGAAAGATGGACGTATCCACTCTAGCTATAGTGAAGCGCAGGGTAAGGCTGCATTCATGCAGGATGAAATTAATCTGCTCATCGATTTAAATGATGGCATTGAAACAGTTACAGTATGGACCTGTGACTTGACGCATGAATACATTCGTATCAACGCAGAATATCGAACCTAAATTTAATCAGACCTGTATGCCAAATTCATATGCATGATCCCCTGCATGTAGCAATTGCACTGATACATAATCAATCATCTGACATCCTCGTTCAGCAACGTGCTGAAAACGTGCATATGGCTCGTTTATGGGAGTTTCCAGGCGGCAAGGTAGAGCTGGGGGAATCACCCAAAATGGCTTTGCGTCGTGAATTAAAAGAAGAGCTTGGGATTGTAGTCACTCAGGCAAAATTTTTCCTTAGCTTTGATTACCAATATCCAGGGTTGGCTATTCGCTTTCACGTGTTTGTTGTTGAGGCCTATGAGCATCTGCCAACAGGTGATGAAGGTCAGTTAGTATGTTGGCAAGCACTGGCAGATTTATCCTTGGCAAATATGCCGCCAGCCAATCAAACGATAGTGCGGGCGTTGCAATTAGAGACGCGCTATATGATTGCAGATCAGGCTGTGCTGACTGATCAATTAGAGCAACAGATTGAAACGCAGCTTGCAGCTGGTATTCAGTTAATTCAATTACGTGCGCAAACACTCTCGAAGCAGCATTACTTCAAACTACTGGATAGCGTGCAAGACTTGGTGGCAGAACAGCAAGCGCAGTTGATATTAAATTGTCCGCTGCATTGGCTTACAGCAGAGCAGTGGCCCTACTTACATTTAAGTACCAAGCAATTACGCCTTGCCTACGCAAAACATCAATCGGGAGAGAGGCATCAGTATTTCTCAGCGTCGGTACATAATGAGGAAGAGTTGAGTATGGCGAATGCCTTGTCGTTGCGCTGTATCCTGCTGGCACCTGTCTTGAAAACACCTACTCACAGCGAGTGTGAACCTTTAGC
>DGKH01000064.1:1099-2751 GCA_002386945.1 Proteobacteria bacterium UBA4575 | reverse complement strand
GTGATGCCGGTGGTGTGCAGATGACAGTGTCTACAGCAGGGCAGGCGCATACACTGATTCTCGGTAAGCCTGGGCCACAAATGAATCGTTCGCGCTATGTGCGTATGCAGACTGAGGCAACGACCTGGTTAATCGATCGTAAGATCGACGTGCAATACGATGTGGCTTATTGGCTGCGCAAAGATCTATTCAGTGTTGAAGCGAGTGAATTGACTGCACTCTCGGTACAGGAACCGGATGGGCATGCTATGAAGTTGCTACGTAAGACGGCTGAACATGATCATAGCCAACATGCTGAGCATGCCTCATCGATGGCGAATAATGAGTCTGAGAGTGGGTTCATCTTAGCTAACCCGAGTCAGCCTGATGCGCAGGTAATCGATGCGGAGCTACAACAGATGGTCAATGCCTTGTCGTCTTTTCAGTTATTAGATGTTGAGCCTGCAGTGGCAGCCACCAAGTTGAAGGCGACCATGCAAGCTGAGTTTCATTTACTGCGTGGCATTAAGCTCAAGCTATCAGGCTACGAGAGTGAAAAAGACAAATACGTACAGATCGAAGCTAGTGTGTCGGCAGGTGCCGATACTGCGGCCAAGGACTGGGTGTCTGATATCAATGCGCGCGTACAAGGCTGGTTATTTAGGATCCCTGCAGTGAGTTATGACGCTATTAATAAACGCGAAGCAGATGTGCTTGCGATCACTGTCGATCAATTGAATTAACCTTCTCGATGGCAATAGCTGCTAAAAGCAGCGTTAAATTGGGATCAATAAAAAAGGCTGCTAAGCGAACTTAGCAGCCTTTTTTGATGGGCTTATCTAAAACAAATAACGGCTTTAGATCTTCTTCGCCTTCTGTGCTGCATTACCGATATAACGTGCTGGTGTTAGCGCAGCCAATTCTTCTTTTACATCGGCTGGTAGGTCTAACTTGTCGACAAACTCACGCAGTACTTCAGCATTGATCTTCTTGCCTCGTGTCAGTGCCTTTAACTTCTCATAGGGCTGCTCGATATGGTAACGACGCATCACTGTTTGGATCGGCTCTGCCAAAACTTCCCAGTTATCGTCTAAATCCTGTGCCAATTTATCGGCATCAACCTCGGTCTTACTCAAGCCTTTTGATAGCGCGTTGTAAGCAATCAGACTATGACCATAGGCAGTGCCTAGATTACGCAACACAGTCGAGTCGGATAGATCACGCTGCCAGCGTGAGATGGGTAGCTTCTCAGCAAAATGTGCCGACAATGCATTGGCGATACCTAAGTTACCCTCGGCATTTTCAAAATCAATCGGGTTAACTTTATGCGGCATAGTCGATGAGCCTACTTCGTTCGCGATTAAGCGCTGCTTGAAGTAACCAATCGAGATGTAAGACCACATATCGCGGGCAAAATCGATCAGGATGGTATTGATGCGCTGTAGGTTATGGCACAACTCAGCGATGTAATCATGCGGTTCGATCTGAGTGGTGTAGGGGTTATAGTTCAAACCCAACTGCTCGACAGTAGCGCTGGCAAGGTCTTCCCAAGGCACCTGTGGATACGCACTAAAGTGCGCATTAAAGTTGCCGACAGCGCCATTCAGCTTACCGAGGATCGCAATCGAGGCAAAGTGATCGATCTGCCCTTGTAAGCGATGTGCAACATTGGC
>DGKH01000064.1:0-1047 GCA_002386945.1 Proteobacteria bacterium UBA4575 | reverse complement strand
ATAGGCATATCGGCGTAGCTATGCGCTAAACCACGTAATTCATCGAGTAGGGCGGTCTGCTTGGCGATGATCGCACTGCGGCCCTGTTGCAACATCAAGGCATAGGCTAGGTTGTTAATATCTTCTGAGGTGCAGGCAAAGTGGAAATATTCTGAGATAGCCTCTAATTCAGCATCACCCTTGACGCTCTCCTTGAGCCAATACTCAACCGCCTTCACATCGTGGTTAGTGGTCGCCTCAATCTCTTTTACACGTGCAGCAGCAGTCTCATCAAAGTTATCGGCTAAGGCCATTAGACGGGCTTTCGCTGCCTCTGACAGGCTAGCTACGTCGTCTAGGTGCTCGCTTGCGGTCAATTGCAGCAACCAAGTCACTTCAACCTTCACACGGCTATGGATCAGACCAAACTCGCTGAAAATAGGGCGTAGGCTCGCAGTCGCTTTCGCATAACGGCCATCAATAGGGGAGATAGCGGTGAGACTGGATAGAGGGGAACTAGATAAAGTCATGTCAACGGGTCCATTTTGTTTAATATTCGACACCAAATTTGGCTGTCTATCACTGTTGGCAGCACAATTATTGAGCAATTTGCTCGAAGCGGGCACTTTTTGCAGTAATTTTTCCGACTCAACATTATACTACAGCCCTTTTCATAAGACCTAAGAAGAACACAAGTAGGAAGCAGATGAGCACAAAATACAGAATAGAAAAAGACAGTATGGGTGAACTACAGGTGCCAGAAGACGCCTTATACGGTGCCCAGACCCAACGCGCAGTGAATAATTTTCCAATCAGTGGCCTGCCAATGCCGCGCAGCTTTATTCGCGCTTTAGGCCTGATTAAATCCGCCTGTGCTAGTGCCAACCTAGATCTAGGGTTGATGGAGCAAGCGACTGCAGACGCGATCATCGCGGCAGCCAAAACTGTGACTAATGGTGAAGTTGATACCCATTTTCCAGTCGACGTCTTCCAGACCGGTTCAGGTACTAGCTCGAATATGAATTGTAATGAAGTAATTGCTCATCTAGCGGCCAATGCTGGTGCTAG
>DGKH01000014.1:13883-24974 GCA_002386945.1 Proteobacteria bacterium UBA4575 | reverse complement strand
CCGCCAAAACCAAAGGTCTCTACACCTAACTGATGAAATTGACGATAACGTCCTTTTTGTGGGCGTTCTCGACGAAAGAAGGGGCCCATGTACCAGAGGCGTTGCTGTTGATTATGCAACCAACCATTTTGTATCCCAGCACGCACCGTACTTGCTGTACCCTCAGGTCGTAGCGCTAAATAGTCACCACCACGGTCTTCAAAGGCGTACATTTCTTTTTCGACGATATCTGTCACTTCGCCTATAGACCGTTTAAATAATTCTAGTTTTTCAACAACAGGTGTACGAATCTCTTGGTAGCCATATTGCTCAAGGACCGTAATCAGCTTACGTTCCATCAAACGTAGTAGCTCAGTTGGGCCAGGCGCAAAATCATGCATGCCACGTATGGATTGGATATTACTGCTCATGCTTTTAGTACTCAGAGATCAGGGTTGCGAATAGTAAAATGTGCGGATTGATCACGTCGTATATAACGTGAAAAATCAAATTTTTGGTTATCTACCTTTAAATTAATGCCAGATGCATGACCCAACACAACATCAAATGGCGGCACACCTGAAACCCTTTGGGTTTGCAGTGGTTCATATACATCACGCAATAGAACCTGCCCCTGTGCATCGACTATTTCAATCCAACAGCGTAGGCGGATAATCAATTCAAGATTAGTCCTACCAACGTCTACTAAAGCATCGTTGCTAATCTCTGACAAACGCTCAACTACAGGCTCTGATGATGACACCTCGGGCTCTATAGCTGGCGGCAAGGAAGGCTCAATGTCACTTTCTGCAGTAATTGGCTGCAGCATATTTTCGTTTACCGTATCTGCTACCACCTCTGATTGTTGCTCTAACGGCAAGGCCTCTTCATCTACCGAGTGGTAACTCTCTAAAACTGACAATGATGTCGGTAACTGCACTTCTGGCTCAAAATATAGATAACTCAACAACAGTGCCAGTACGGTAATAACACCGACAGTCCATATTACTTTCTTCTTCCTTTGTCCCGTGGGATGCAACGGCATAGCCAGCAACTCACTCTTGTCTTTCTCGACAACATGCTTTCCAATTTGTTGCTCATAAGCATCAAGAATAGGAGATGGATCGATTTCTAAGACTTTGGCACAGCTTCGAATATAGCCACGTACATAGCTTACACGGCGAACAACACTGGCTTCTTCCCGCTCTAAGGATTGAATTAAACCCACGCCTAGGTGCGTTTTTCTGGCCAGCTCTATATCGCTAATACCTTTGCACTGACGCGCTTCTTTCAGTTGATTACCAAAAGAAAACTTTTCTGGTTGTATAGATTCCTCACTGCTCATAACTTAATAATACTCGCAACGAAAATGTAGGACTATGTTTTTACTGCATTTATGTCGATACGTCGACTCAGTTTAGAGCGCTCAAATAACCGGACATAATGATTTTGCCGATGTGCCTTATCACGCACTTGACCTGCAAGCTGGCCACAGGCTGCAGCGATATCCTCACCACGAGGACGCCTAGTGATAACCACTAGTCCTGCTCGCATCAATATCTGACTAAACCGATCGATAACGGGCTGAGGTGATCGTTCATAACCTGAACCCTCAAAACTATTAAATGGAATTAGATTCACTTTAGAACGTAGCGGCTTTAATAGCTTTGCCAATTTTTGTGCGTCTTTAACACTATCGTTAATGCCATCAAGCATGACATATTCAAAAGTAATACTTTCTTTACGATTTTTTTGATCTAAATAACGTTGGCAAGAGGCCAATAGCACTTCAATTGGATATTTCTGATTGAGTGGTACTAATTCATTTCGCGTCTCATCCGTTGGTGCGTGTAATGAAACAGCCAAGCTGACATCCACCTCATCAGATAGGCGATCAATTTTAGGGACTACACCTGATGTGCTCACGGTGACTCTGCGCTTACTTAAACCATAAGCAAAGTCATCCAATAGAATATTTATGGTTGAAACAACACTATCAAAGTTAAGCAGAGGCTCGCCCATCCCCATAAAGACCACATTAGTGATTCTTCTTTCACCGTCATATAACTGATTTAATCGACTCTGAGCCACCCAGACCTGGCCAATAATTTCAGCCGCTGTGAGATTACGATTAAAGCCTTGCCGTGCAGTTGCGCAAAATGTGCAATCTAGGGCACAACCGACTTGTGAAGAAATACATAATGTTGCCCGATTTTTTTCCGGGATATAAACGACTTCAATACCGTTATCTGCCCCTACTTCTAGCAACCATTTGATAGTGCCATCATCAGAAACAGACTCACTACTGATCTGTGGGAAGCTAATTTGTGCTTTTTCTTTCAATAGCGTGCGCAAGGACTTACTCAGATCAGTCATTTCATCAACATTGGTAATCCCACGTTGATAGACCCATTTCAAAAACTGTTGCGCACGGAAACTCTTTTCACCGCAAGCGGTGAAATAAGTTTCTAATTGCTCCCGATCCAATCCTATTAGATTGGGAGCGTCTGCATTATTTAGCGAGTCCGAGGACAAACTTCTTCCTCATTAAAAAAGAATTTAATTTCCTCAGCTGCAGTTTCTGGTGCATCAGAACCATGCACAGCATTCTCATCAATGCTGGCTGCAAAATCTGCACGGATGGTGCCGGCAGCAGCTTCAGATGGATTAGTTGCGCCCATAATGTCGCGGTTCTTCATGACAGCATCTTCACCTTCTAGCACTTGCACAAAGACTGGGCCAGAAGTCATGAATGAGACTAGATTTGGGAAAAAAGGACGCTCACTATGCACTGCGTAAAATTCTTCTGCCTTTTCTGTGCTTAGGTGTACCATTTTTGCAGCAATAATCTTGAGACCGGCATTCTCAAAGCGAGTATAGATCTGACCGATCACGTTTTTAGCAACGGCATCAGGCTTAATGATAGAAATTGTACGTTCGAGCGCCATCTGAAAATCTCCTAGATAGTAGAATTATTATGTATAAAAAAGCTGTCCGCGGAGTTTACTCGCAATCAACAGCGCTGTGAACGCAGTCTATTCACGAATTTACTGCTTTTCGGCCCTGACTAGGCCTTAAATCTGAATAAAACAGGCGATCGACTCGAATCCAAGGATGATCCGAGCACTCATTATAGCCAGTGATCGCAAACTAGTGAATCAAGCTGAAGAGGAAATAGCTGGCGATTAGTCGCGTAATAGCCTATTCGCGCTCTTCCAACCAAGCCATTTGAATCGCTTCAAGCTTACGTTCATTGGATCCTTGTGGATCATCATCGAAATCAGATAATGCACAAACCCAGGCATGCAGATCGGTATAACGAATAAACTTAGGGTCTACATCTGGATGCTGCTCATCTAATTCGATTGCAATGTCTAATGAATCATTCCAGTTCAAACTCATAACGGCTAGCCTTTAATGGTTTTCAGAAACGAGGTTAATCGTGTACTTCGGAATCTCAATAGTTAGATCAGCATCTGTCACAAGTGCCTGACAACTTAAACGTGAATCAGTATCTAGGCCCCAAGCTTTATCCAAGTAATCTTCTTCATCTTCTGTTGCATCTTCCAATGCCTCTAGCCCGAGTCGCACATGCACATGGCAGGTGGTACAGGCACAAGATTTTTCACAGGCATGCTCGATCGGAATCCCATTTTGTAGCGCAGCATCACAAATAGTAATACCAGGCTCCACTTGAATCGTTTTACCCTCAGGACAAATTTGTTCGTGTGGTAGAAATACTAGAGTAGGCATGGGTTTTCTCAGTTGTTAAATTCATCAATCTTATGGCCTTGCATCATGCCTTGGACACTGCGGTTCATACGTCGCGCAACATACTCTTCGCAGGCTAACTCCAAGGCCTTAATGGCTGCCACAATAACATCAACATTGGCCGCTTGCGCACGTGCATCGGCAAGCTGCTGGCGACATTGTTCTATCTTTTCAATTTCATCTGGCTTAAGCAGTTCTGCACCATCTTTAGCTAGCGCGGTATCTAGGGCTTCTAGGACTCTATCGGCCTCTACCTGTTGCTCACGCAGACTACGCGCCTTGATATCACTCTCGGCATACTCAATCGAATCAGTCAGCATTTTTTCGATCTCATTATCACTGAGACCATAGGAAGGCTTTACTTCAATTTGTGCACGCACACCACTGTTCACTTCTTCTGCATCAACGTTAAGCAATCCATCTGCATCGACTTGAAAGGTGACTCGAATTTTAGCTGCACCTGCCACCATCGGTGGAATACCAGTAAGGTCGAAATGAGCTAAAGAACGGCAGTCACTGACTAGCTCGCGTTCACCTTGTAAGACATGGATTCGCATCGCAGTCTGACCATCTTTATAGGTCGTAAATTCTTGTGCACGGGTTACTGGGATTGTCGTATTACGATCAATCACCTTTTCCACTAGGCCACCCATGGTCTCTAAACCAAGTGATAATGGAATCACATCCAGCAGTAAGAGTTCGTCATCTGGCTTATTACCCGCTAATAAATCAGCCTGAATAGCAGCACCCACAGCGACCACTTGATCGGGATCAATATCAGCCTGCGCTGTACGCTCAAAAAAACCTTCAATCGCATCACGTACTGCTGGCACACGTGTAGAGCCGCCCACTAATACAACCTCGGTGACATCCTCTTGTGTGATATCGGCATCTCGTAATGCGCGACGACAAGCCACTAGACTTTTCTTTACTAGGGGTTGCGTTAACTGATCAAATTGCGTCCGCGTCAGAGTGCAGGATAAGGCCTCTTGGCCCATACCTTCGATGTTAATCTCTACCGCTTCCAGATCACTTAAGCGCTCCTTAGCGGTACGTGCCTGCAGCATCAGCTGACGCATCATCTGGTGTTCAAGATCGCCATCGAGTTTAAGCTCTTGCATCAACCACTGCACAATCACTTGATCAAAATCATCACCACCTAAAGCACTATCACCACCAGTTGCTAAGACTTCAAAGACGCCACGGCGTAACCTCAAGATCGATACATCAAAGGTGCCACCACCCAGATCATAGACAACCACAACACCCTCAGCCGCCTGATCAAGGCCATAGGCAATCGCAGCTGCTGTCGGCTCATTTAGTAAACGAAAAACATTTAGACCAGCTAAGGTCGCTGCATCCTTAGTTGCTTGTCGTTGGCTATCATCGAAATAAGCTGGGACGGTAATAACCACACCGGTAAGCTCGCCACCTAAAGTCTCTTCAGCACGTTGTCGCAGGCAGCGTAAAATCTGTGCTGACACTTCTACTGCAGTCTTGCCACCGGCGCGCGTACGTATACGCGGCACACTGTCGTGACCGGCTTCAAGTTCGAATGGTAGGTATTTTGTTTGTGCGGCCAGCTCTTGCGAAGAACGACCGAGCACGCGTTTAGCGGAGGCAATTGTATTTAACGGATCACTGAGTGCCAATGCTTGTGCCGACATACCCACCAAGACTTTATCTTGTTCGGCAAAATGCACTACCGATGGCAGAATAACGGCACCCTGTTGGTCGGCGAGAGGCTCAGCCAGACCATTACGTACACTAGCTACGAGTGAATTTGTAGTCCCTAGGTCGATACCTGCTGCTAGCCGATGTTGATGCGGCGCAGTGGACATCCCAGGTTCTGAAATTTGCATTAATGCCATAATATTCTATAGAAATTGATCTTCGAGTTGTTCTTGTTTAGCACTGATCTGTGATTGTAGGCGACCGAAAAATTGCAGCTTTAAGACAAGCTCTTTGGCCTCTTCTAGCTGATTGTCTGCCAGTAGTTCTTGATAACGTTGAATCAGATCGTTTTTCTGCTGCTTGGCTTGTCGTGCTAGCTTATCTAAATGATCCAAGCCCTGTTCATCATTAGACACTTCATCGATCTGTTCACGCAATTCCATCTGTGCCATCAGGAAGTCCATGTCCTTAGTTGTATCTTGTTCCTTATCAAAGCTAACACCGCGCAAGGTTAATAAATAACGCGCTCTTGCATGCTCGTCTTTAAGCGTGTCTTGGGCTTGATTCAGATGTGCTGTGATTTGCACAGCAAGTCGCCGTTGGGCATCGTCGCTTTGTACAAATTTATCGGGATGATGCTGTCCTTGTAAGGTCTGATACTGTTCGTTCAATAATGAACGATCGACATTAAAGTCAACGGCCAGACCAAAAAGATCGAAGTAATTTCGAGAGAAATCAAACGGCATTAGATGTGCTTAGACAGCTAAACGTGGGTGTCTGAAGGCCTTACGGTTAAACCGTAAAACTCTCACCACAGCCACAGCGGTCTTTCTCATTGGGGTTGTTAAACTTAAAACCTTCATTCAACCCTTCACGAGTGAAATCGAGTTCTATTCCAGACAGGTATAGCAGACTCTTAGGGTCGATGATTACTGTCACACCCTGGTCCTCGAAAACCTGATCGCTATCTTCGATGACATCAGCAAATTCAATGGTATAAGCCATACCAGAACAGCCTGTTGTTTTAACACCTAGACGCACGCCTACACCTTTACCGCGTTTCTCGATAAAGGTTTTAACGCGCTCGGCCGCACTATCTGTTAAAGAAACTGACATCAGATCGATTTACGCGCTTTTCTTGTCTGTAACTGAATCTTGCTTGCCTTGGTAATCACTAATCGCTGCACGAATGGCATCTTCTGCCAAAACAGAACAGTGAATCTTAACCGGTGGCAAGGCTAACTCTTCTGCAATATCAGAGTTCTTGATTTCGCCAGCTTCATCTAACGTCTTGCCTTTAACCCATTCGGTTAAAAGACTAGATGATGCAATAGCAGAACCACAACCATAGGTCTTAAATTTAGCGTCTTCAATCACGCCATTTTCGCCGACCTTAATCTGTAGCTTCATCACGTCGCCACAAGCTGGAGCGCCGACCATACCCGTACCAACTGTAGTATCTTCTTTGTCCATGCTGCCAACATTACGTGGGTTTTCGTAATGGTCTAATACTTTTTCACCGTATGCCATTTCTAATTCTCCTGTTTGTTTATTGCCGGTAACTGCTTTTGCAGACCCCAGTCTTATTTCGGTGCCAGCTTAGTGTGCTGCCCACTCGATAGATTTTAAATCGATACCGTCTTTATACATATCCCATAGTGGTGATAAGTCTCGTAGCTTGCTAACCGCACTACGAATCACAGTAATTGCATGATCAACGTCTGCTTCTGTCGTAAAGCGACCAATACTGAACCGTAGCGAGCTATGGGCCAGCTCATCATCGCGACCTAAGGCGCGTAATACGTAACTAGGCTCTAAGGAAGCACTAGTACAGGCCGAGCCGGATGATATCGCAATATCCTTCAGCGCCATAATCAAACTTTCACCTTCTACGAAATTAAAGCTCATATTTAAGTTATGTGGCACACGATGTTCGATATCACCGTTAATGTAGACCTCTTCAATATCCTTAAGTCCATCTAACAACCGATCACGTAATATTCTAATCCGCTTGTTCTCATCTACCATTTCTTCTTTCGCAATACGGAAGGCTTCACCCATACCAACGATCTGATGCGTTGGTAGTGTGCCTGAGCGCATACCCCGCTCATGACCACCGCCATGCATCTGAGCTTCGATCCGCACACGTGGCTTACGTCGCACATAGAGTGCACCGATACCCTTAGGCCCGTAGGTTTTATGCGCTGAAAAACTCATTAAATCAACTTTCACACCTTCTAGGTCAAGCTCTACCTTGCCTGGGCTTTGTGCCGCATCGACATGGAAGATCACCTTATTTTCACGTGCGATTTCACCTATCGCTTTAATATCTTGAATCACACCAATTTCATTATTCACATGCATTATCGATATCAATACTGTGTCTTTACGAATCGTGTCACGTAAGACATCAAGATCAACCAAGCCGTCTTCACGTGGCTCTAAGTAAGTGACTTCAAATCCTTCTCGCTCAAGTTGGCGACAGGTATCTAACACCGCTTTATGTTCAGTCTTCAACGTAATGATGTGCTTTCCATTTTTACTATAAAAATGGGCTGCACCTTTAATCGCTAGATTATTTGACTCGGTTGCACCACTGGTCCAGACAATCTCTTTCGGATCACAGTTCACCAGTGCAGCAACGTTTGTACGTGCTTGATCTACTGCATCTTCCGCTAACCAGCCATAGGCATGGCTACGTGATGCTGGATTACCGAAATTGCCATCATGTGTCAGGCATTCCATCATTTTCTCTGCAACACGTGGGTCCACAGGTGTAGTTGCACTGTAATCAAGATAAATAGGTAGTTTGTTTTCGCTCACCGTTCACTTCCTTCGCTAAATGTTTATATCTGATTGAAGCACAACTCGCTGCTGAACTTGGGTCAAGTTAGCATTGGCGTCATGTTTCTTATTTATCGCATCAGCCAGACTAATCTCACTTAAAAAACTATTAATCTGACTACTTAAATCTGTCCAAAGTTCATGGGTTAGGCAGCGCTGATGATTATGGCAATCTGCATTGCCTTTACAACGTGTGGCATCCAAGGTCTCGTCCACGGCGCCAATAATATCAGCGATCGCAATCTCTTCAGCTGCTCGAGCTAGGCGGTAACCGCCCCCAGGTCCTCGTGTGCTCGCAACCAGTCCACCGCGGCGCAAGCGCCCAAACAGCTGTTCTAAATACGATAGCGAGATACTTTGGCGCTGTGCAATGTCACTCAATGCGACTGGCGAGCCGTCATCATGCATAGCAACATCAAACATTGCTGTCACTGCATAACGACCTTTTGTACTTAGCTTCATAGCTGCAATACACCCCTTGAATTTCAGTCTATAGTAGCTATACCCGACTAATTTAATCAAGTATTGCCAACGGGAGAGGCAACGCCCTAGCCTATACGGGTCAGGGCCTAGGTATAAGCCAAGAAAAAGCTTAAAAACGTTTGAGGATAGCCGTGAATATTCCACGTAAGATATTGATTTCGCTAGAGGTTAAACCTGTTCGATCAAAAATATTACGGAATTTACGCTGCAATGGAATCGGATTTTCTGTATCTAGGAACTCGACTTTCTCAAGTGTTTGCCAACAATGCTGATAAAAACCCTCTAATTCTTGTGATGGCGCAATCGCAATAGGCTGCTGATTCTCACTGTTTTCTGACTGCAGACCACGGCAGTAGGCCTCATAACAGATAATTTGCACTGCAGAGGCGATATTCAACGAACTAAATTCAGGGTTGGCAGGTATCGTACATACACTATGGCAAAGATCGATTTCTTCATTGGTCAGGCCGTTACGTTCACGACCAAAAACCCAAGCGACACGCACCGCTTCATCTTGCTCACTCAAATTTTCTAGTAGAACCCTAGGAGTAAATGCCTTGGCCGCATTGGCACGTGTCCTCGCGGTAACCCCTATCACATGCTGACAATCCGCAATCGCATCTTCTAAACTAGTGAAGATTTGTGCCTGATCTAGGATATCATAAGCCCGTGTTGCCCGTGCCCTAGCCGAGGGGTCGTGCAGATCCTGTGGGTTTACCAGTGCTAAATTAGCCCATGCCATGGTCTTCATTGCACGCGCAGCAGCGCCAATATTGCCCGGGTGAGAGGTTTCAACCAATACAATTTTTGATTCTATAATACTCATATCCAATTCCATTTTATTGCCACGCCTGATGCGATACACAACGGCGCTACTTAACTGATATTGCCTTAGCTTATAAAGATGGCTTACAAGACTCTATCCATCTGGTAACCTTTGCGCCTTTCCACCGAGCTACACTTTTATGACGCCTACACTAAATATTGCGGTTTCTGCCGCACGTGCCGCCGGCCAAATCATCTTACGCAATATCCCGCGTATCGAGAGCCTTAAAGTACACGAAAAGGCGCCAAACGACTTTGTTACAGAGGTTGATCACAAGGCAGAACAAGAGATTATCTACGTTCTGCAAAAGTCTTTCCCGGACTACGGCATCATTGCCGAAGAGTCAGGTGTTACCGAAGGTAAAGAAGATTCACAATGGATCATTGATCCCTTGGATGGTACCACCAACTACCTCCATGGCATTCCTCATTACTGTGTCTCTATCGCTCTACGTCAAAACGGTAAGCTTGAGATCGGTGTCGTCTATGATCCCATCAAGGAAGAATTATTCTGTGCCAGCCGAGGCAATGGTGCGACGCTAAACAATCGACGTCTGCGCGTCAGTAGCCATCATCAAATTTCAGGCAGTCTATTAGCCACCGGCTTTCCCTACTTGCTTGAGCAAGATCATACGGCTTACCTAGAAGGTTTTGAAAGTATCAGCAAACAAAACTGTGGCATCCGCCGTGCTGGGGCAGCTGCCTTAGACTTAGCCTATGTTGCCGCTGGACGTTATGACGGCTTTTGGGAATACGGTTTAAACAGTTGGGATATGGCTGCAGGTGTCTTACTGGTACAAGAAGCTGGTGGCCTGGTATGTGATCGTCAGGGTGGCCATGACTATCTAAAGTCTGGTGAGATCATTGCGTCTAATAGCCGCCTCTTCAAAACCTTAGTGAAACAGCTACATAACACAAAGAAATAAGCCGTTACGGCAGGTCGTCGAGCACTTCCTCTTTCTCGTCAGGGAGTAGATCGACGGCCGACACATTCAGTAGTATCAATGTCGCACTAGCCACATAGATAGAAGAGTAAGTACCCACTAGAACACCTACAATCAGCGCTAAGGCGAAAGAATGAATCACTTCACCGCCAACAAAAAATAACGCGAATAAAACCAATAAGGTAGTAATCGACGTCATCAAGGTTCGCGCTAGGGTCTGGTTAATCGATATATTCACCACATCAATCGATTCTTCTTTACGCAGCTTTCTGAAATTCTCCCGAATCCGATCGAACACCACTATGGTGTCGTTCAAGCTATAGCCGATCACGGCTAAGACGGCCGCCAACACGGTAAGATCAAACGCCGCCTGCGTCACAGAAAAGAATCCTATCGTCAGTATCACATCATGAATCAAGGCCACAACTGAACCCAATGCAAAACGGTATTCAAAACGGAATGCGACATAAATCAAAATCCCGATCAATGCATAGACTACGGCTAGACCACCATCATCACGCAGTTCTTCACCTACTTGTGGACCGACAAATTCGACCCGACGCATTTCTGG
>DGKH01000014.1:11632-13779 GCA_002386945.1 Proteobacteria bacterium UBA4575 | reverse complement strand
ACGATCGCATCGTTAAATTGATTCTGTGCCAGGGCATCTCGTATCGGTTGTAACTCAACCGGCTGTGAATAGCCGATTTCAACCAAGGTCCCCCCAGTAAAATCGATGCCTAAATTTAAACCGCGCGTCATCAAAGAAGCCAACGAGACAGTAATCAGTACGGCGGAAATAATCAGGGCTAACTTACGCTTACCCAGAAAATCGATATTTAGAGATTGTTTAATCAGTTGCATAATTAAATCGCCAGTGACGGTGCTTTCTTGCGACCGTAATATAGATTAATCAGCGCTCGCGTTACCAAAATAGCGGTAAACATTGAGCACAAGATGCCTATTGATAAGGTGACAGCAAAGCCTTTGATTGGGCCGGTACCAAAAGTGAATAAAACGATGGCAGCCAATAAGGTGGTCACGTTTGCATCAGCAATTGTAGATAGGGCCTTGGCATAACCAGCATGAATACTCGCTTGTGGTGAGTTGCCATTACTTAACTCTTCACGAATTCGCTCAAAAATCAGTACGTTCGCATCCACCGCCATACCAACGGTTAACACGATACCGGCGATCCCCGGCAAGGTCAGAGTCGCCCCTGGGATCATCGAGAGAATCGCTATGATTAATACTAAGTTAGTTATCAGTGCGACGTTCGCAACCAATCCAAAGACTCTGTAGTACAGCACCATAAAGATCATCACTAGCAGCATACCAAGCACTACAGAGTTTTTACCTTGATCGATATTTTGCTGGCCTAGGCTTGGGCCGACCGTGCGCTCTTCAATGATGTTCATCGGTGCTGCCAGGGCACCTGCACGCAATAACAGGGCTAACTTACGTGCTTCACGACTAGTGTCTAAGCCTGTAATTTGAAATCGCTTACTCAGTTGATCTTGGATCCGGGCAATATTAATCACCTCTTCAACCTTTCTTGAACGCGATTGCAATTGCCCCTGCTCGTCTTTGAAGTATTCGGTTTTACTTTCAATAAAGACCACTGCCATTAAGCGTTTAATATTGTCGCCTGTGACCTTAGAAAAAAGCCGAGAACCCTTACCATCCAAGGTAATAAATACTGCTGGAGTCGCCGTATCCTGATCAATGCCAGAAGCGGCATCAGTGATGTATTCACCACTTAGCATGACGCGGCTCTTGAGTAACACCGGTGTGCCATTACGCTCGTAATAGAGCTTATCGCCTATAGGTGTATTACCGCTACTTTCGGCAGCAAAGGCATCACCCTGCTCATCAACTAAGCGAAACTCTAAGGTTGCCGTTGCGCCTAGTAGTTCTTTTGCTCTCGCTGTATCTTGCACGCCAGGTAACTGGACCACGATACGATCCGTGCCTTGACGCTGGATAACCGGTTCAGCAACACCCAGCTCATTCACTCGCTTACGCAGGGTCGTAATATTTTGTTGTAAGGCAAAATTCTGCAATTCTTGTTGTGCAGCCAGTTTAAAAGCGGCTACCAAGGTAATCCCACGCTCAGCCTTTATTTTTGTAAAATCCAGATCTAATCGGAAGTTTTCTTTCAGCGCATCTAAACCCTGCTGATAGCTTTCTTCATCTTTAAAGGTCGCGTTTAAGACATCGCCATTATGCTTAACACTGATATAACGAACCTTATTTTCACGCAATACCGAACGAAAATCAGCCTCATAGCGATCTAAGGCCTTACTCACTGCAGCTGTCATATCGACCTGTAGTAAGAAGTGCACACCACCCCGTAAATCAAGCCCTAAGCTCATTGGGCTAGCGTTCACTGCTCGCAACCAAGCTGGCACTGCCGGTGCCAAATTCAATGCCACGATATGCTCAGAATTAAGGCCACTCTTTAGTTCATCAGCCGCCTGAAGTTGCAACTCAGTATTATCAAAGCGCAGTAAAAGCTGTTGTTGCTGATTGACCTCAATCTGCTTGGCTTCCATCTCATTCAAACTAAGAATGGATTCTACTCGCTGCTTCAGATCGGCTGGCAGACTGCCACTGTCATGTGAAATTTGCACCGAAGGATCTTCAGGATACAAATTGGGTATGGCATATAAAGCGCCGATCAAAATGACCGCGGTCAGCGCTAAATAGCCCCAAATCGGATAACGATTCATCATGCTGTTCTCTCTGTCTGCCTAATAATGAACTAGCTTAGGACTA
>DGKH01000014.1:8369-11540 GCA_002386945.1 Proteobacteria bacterium UBA4575 | reverse complement strand
CCACCACTTGTGACCACTTCATCGCCTTTACTAATCGAGGCCATCAACGCCTTTTGTTCCTTCTGACGTTTTGACTGTGGACGAATAATCATAAAGTACATAATGACGAAGAAAATCCCCACCATCACAAGCATTTCAGTACCGCCACCGGCTGGTGGAGGGGTCGCTTCAGCGAAGGCATCGTTGATGAATAGCATGCAGAACTCCTTAAATGTAAATCCTTAAACTTGGAAGCAAAGTATTATGCCACAGTCGACGGACTTTTCTCTCTTGAGGCATAAAATTCCCTCGAAAACTGCTGGAAGGTACCAGCCTGTATGGCACTGCGCATACTGGCCATTAATCGATGGAAGTAACTTAAATTATGAATCGTATTTAGGCGCCCACCCAACATCTCACCGCATTTATCCAAATGCTTTAAGTAAGCTCTAGAGTAATTCTGACAGGTATAACAAGGACAATCGTCTTCAATCGGTCGCTCATCTTTCTGGTAACGTTGATTACGCAGACGCAATACACCCGTACTTGTATATAAAAACCCATTGCGTGCATTACGGGTTGGAATCACACAATCAAACATATCCACACCATTGGCGACAGCATCAACCAGATCCTCTGGCTTGCCGACTCCCATGAGATAGCGCGCTTTATCCTGCGGTAGCCGATCTTGTAAGAAATTAAGCACCTTAGCCCGCTCTTCTGCTGGCTCTCCGACAGAAAGCCCACCAATAGCATAGGCGTCAAAACCAATCTCGGTTAAACCCTGCAAGGATTCCTCACGCAGATCGTCATACATACCGCCCTGCACAATACCAAACAATGCCGCCGTACTATCGCCATGCGCATCTCGGCTTCGTTTTGCCCAACGCAGTGATAGGCGCATAGATTCAGCCGCTGTCTCATGACTTGCAGGGAATGGTGTGCATTCATCAAAGACCATCACAATGTCTGAACCTAAAGCCTTTTGCACGCGCATTGAAATTTCCGGATCCAGCTGTACCTGTGAGCCATCAATCGGTGATTGAAAACGCACCCCCTGCTCGTCAATCTTGCGCCGATCGGCCAAACTAAACACTTGAAAACCGCCTGAATCTGTCAGAATTGGGCGATCCCAATGCATAAAATCATGTAAGCCCTGAAACTTCTCAATTACCTCGACTCCAGGACGCAACATAAGGTGGAAGGTATTACCCAGAATAATCTGGCTGCCTACCGTCTTTAATTCCTCTGCCGTTACCCCTTTGACCGAGCCATAGGTACCGACTGGCATAAAGACTGGCGTTTGAATCTCACCACGCCGCGTTTCTAATGTACCTGCACGCGCCTGACCGTCACGTGCCTCAATTGTAAAATTTGCTATTCCCATGATGAACTCAAGTTAGTATTAGCATGGCATCACCATAGCTAAAAAACCGGTAGCGCTGCTCAACGGCGTGTCGATAGGCTTTTGCTATCGTCTGTTGCCCCGCCAGCGCACTAACCAGCATTAATAAGGTAGAACGAGGTAAATGAAAATTAGTAATCAAACCATTCACCACTTGGAACTGATAACCTGGATAGATAAAAATATCTGTATCACCAGTATAAGGCTTTAATTCAGCCTGCCCTGCAGCTATCTGTTGTGCCGCAGATTCTAACGCTCGCACACAGGTCGTACCGACCGCAAAAACTCGACCACCAGCAGCGCGTGTTGCCTTAACTTGTTGGCAGACCTCAGCATTAACCTCTATATGCTCGGCATGCATCTTATGCTCTTCCACATTATCGACCTTAACTGGCTTGTAGGTCCCCGCCCCAACATGCAAGGTGATATAGGCAATATCAACCCCTAACGCTTCTATTTCATGTAATAGCTCAGGCGTAAAATGTAGTCCTGCAGTAGGCGCGGCAACTGCACCTAGTTGTTCCGCATAGACTGTCTGATAGCGCTCTCGATCTGCCGCATCATCCTGCCGCTCTATATAGGGTGGTAACGGCATATGCCCATAACGGTTAAATATTTCAGCCAAGGTGCACTGTGCTTCGAACTGCAAGATAAAAAAGGCATCTTCACGTCCGATAACAGTTGCTTGCACACCCTCTGCAATCAGCAGACGTCCTCCTACCTTAGGTGATCGACTGGCCTTAACTTGAGCCTTCACTCGCATCCCGTCCAGTAAGCGCTCGGCTAGAATCTCAGCCTGCCCACCACTCTCTTTTTTTGCATGTAGTCGAGCTGGAAATACTTTGGTGTTATTCAGTACTAATAAATCCCCAGCTTTAAATTGCCCGGTCAGATTAAAGAACTTTAGATCAGTAAAGGTATTTGCCTGTGCCGGCACAATGAGCAGGCGACTCTGATCGCGCTGCTCACCTGGAAGCTGGGCAATCAGCTCGGGGGGCAACTCATAATCGAAGTCATCTAGCGATAATGGATTAGTTTCTTTATTCATAAGCAGCGTGAGTATAAGGCCATAGAGGCCTAGGCTTAAGCACTGTCTGCACGTCGTGACTTTTAGCTGCCTACAAATCAGCCTTTAGCCGTAAATTGGCCGACTTATTAGAGAGCAAACGCTTGATGTTATGTCGGATTCGGTTAAACTTCTTAGCCCTCATCGCATGCCGGGGTGGCGGAACTGGTAGACGCGCCGGATTCAAAATCCGGTTCTGGCAACAGAGTGCGAGTTCGATTCTCGCCCTCGGCACCAAATGATCTCAATCATTTTGAAAAAACTACTAATTACAGCATCTTATCGGTGAGTCACTGAATCTACGCTGTAATTTATACTTACTGACCTCTGTATATACTTGTTCTGTAGAGCTGGACACCTATGTGCCAAATAAGCCTATGCTTTATCTGCTGGCCTCAAATTTCATCAATTTGCTACACTCTAGTAGTCCTTACTCTGAATCTAAGATCCTATACTGGCTTAGATAGAGCGCCCCGATAGCTCAGCTGGATAGAGCGTCCCCCTCCTAAGGGGAAGGCCGTAGGTTCGACTCCTACTCGGGGCACCACTTCATGTGATTCATCCCACATAAATCTATCGGTAAGAATCACTAGACCAGACTGTATTAGTCCGATACAAACTGACATAAAACTACTTTAGTCTCCCAATTAAGTAACATTCGATTCATTTCCTAAGGTCATTAGTAAATAATCAATTTATTTTATTTAATCAAATATCATTT
>DGKH01000014.1:2145-8279 GCA_002386945.1 Proteobacteria bacterium UBA4575 | reverse complement strand
ACACTGTTTTAATTAATCAGTGTTAATCATTGACGCTTAAAACATTTACTTCAATTCAAAAAAGAATAATGATATAAAACGCGACTGCAGATGAATGCAAATAAACAACATATCGCCAAGAAACTCGGCGACCCAATTTACAAGGATGTAAAATTATGAGCAGAGCTAAAAAACCAGCCTCTACTGACCTTAAGGACTTAACCCGTGCATTCCTACATTGTAGTGATCACCTGCACACGCTATGTCGCCTAGAAATCAATGATCGTTTAGCAAAACAAGATATCAAATACAGTCAGTGGCTAATTTTAGACTGCCTAAATTCACATGATATTGATAGCCCATCAAAAGTTGCATCGCAGCTAGGCATGGAACGTGCGACTGTCAGCCGCAGCCTAGATATCTTAGAGTCACGTGGCCTTGTTAAGCGTACTCACAATACTAATGACCGTCGTGTAGTTGAGATCGATGTAACTGCCCAAGGACGCAAGATTGCAACCATGGGTGCCGCTCGTCTAGAGCAGGTAACACAAACAATCGTTGCCAATATGACAACAAAAGATGTAAAAGCTGTTAGCGCCTTTCTTGCAACCATTCGTAGCAACATCCTGACTAAGATCGGACGCTAAAAGCGTTAAAGACTGCCGCTAGCGCGAACCATGCTATCGGTTATTTAACACTAGCTCTTAAGCCTGATCACTTGAGTCCTACTCACATCGGCAGTCCATATTGCCGATGTGAGTGAGCGACTCCACTCTACCTGTACACGATAGACCTCGACCTAGCATAGATAGCTTATCTGCTGAAGCATTATGTAGTACCCTAAATAAAACCTTAGCCATATTCGATTTGAACTGACTCGATCATCCCTAGAAAACAATCTCTACCACAGCGATATTATGTGGCATGAGAATTGCTCTAACTACCATATGAGTCTATTAAGTACCGCCCAGGTCTTTTCCGCAGGTGCAACGCACCAGCATAGTGCGCATATGCATCTAAGCGCGCAAATTCAGGGCTGCTCTTAATATAATTAAGGTCATAGATTGATAGCCATCTAACTGGACACAGATGAGTTACCAACCTAATCAAATAGGATATCTAGCAGTGAGAGTAGGCGTAGGTGTTATAATTTTTATTGTACTCAGTATTGCGTTTGCCGATTCCAGTGGTCGCAGCTGCCAAGCTAGAAATAGCGTTGAGAAGTGCATACGACAATCAGAATAAAATAATGGTTTTTTAGGAGATAACTTTGAGTGCCGATAATTTCCTAAAGGAAGTAAAACTACAATTAGACAATCACCCTCTATTTGATGATCCGTACATCACTGAATTCAAAAAGATAACAGTATTTGAATTAGACCAAGCGCAGCACTTCGCTTCGCTGTACTACCCTCATATTTTAAAAACACGTCTGTATCAAGCCAGCGCCTTAGGCTCATGCCCTGATGAGCAACTTCAATTTGTATTCTCAGATATTTTATATGATGAATATGGCTGTGGTGATAACACACGCTCACATATGCAGTTGTACCGTAATTTCATGTCTGCAGTCGGCTGCCAAATCCAAGATGCTGAGCATTACCCAATCCTTCCTGAATTAGCCCAATACATGGATACCATGGAACAGCTGACGCGCAATGGTGACTGGTTATCGGCAGTAGCAGCAGTCGGCTTTGCCAGTGAATGGCCTATCCCTCAATATTACAGCTACCTACTTGAAGGGTTTAAAAAGATACCCGGTATAACGGAAGATGCCTTAGAGTTATTTAGCGGTCATATCACTTTGGACGTTGAACACTCAAAAATGATCGAAGCAGCAACTCGACCTTATTTGAATAGCAGTGAAAACCAGCAACGGTTTTTATATGGTATCGAACAGAATATGCAGGCTAGACGCAAATTCCATGCTGCCCTCCACCATGAGATATTCGTAAAAGGCAGTTAATGCCGACTACACCAAGGTAGATCATAGCGCGCTATCGCTAGGGTCCACCTACAGGCCTGCTTAGACTTATGGTGCTGGCTTAGTATCTAAACCCTGTCGACCGATAACCACATCTGGACTGGGGTTACTGCCACCACTGAGTAAACTGATCTCAGAAGCTGTTAATCGCAACTTCTGGCCTTCACCATTTTCCAAGACAATAGCTGCCTCCGAGTTTTCTTCATCTAATACTTTCCAACTGGCAAAGATAGTGCCAACACCATCCACCAGTTCGAACTGCTTCGCCTTAATCTTATAGGCATAGATGATATCGGAACCACTATCACGAGAAATAACATCATAGATAAAGTAACCCACTAGAATAATGATCGCGATACGTGCATTTCGATGCAGGCGTTCTAAGGTTTTAACGCGCTCTTCCAAGGTCATTTCGGTGACGTTTTTTTCTGCCATGTTTCTTTCCCTTTTAAATTAACATTTCGACAAGCTCTATCTTATTGCAGCAAATCGATAATCTCACTCAACCGATGAATCACCGCGTCTGGATTTTGTCCGCCCGGCCATTCTCGTCGTGCAGCATTAAACCATACTGCCCTGCATCCTGCTCGCAACGCTCCAACAACGTCAGCCTGGGCATGATCACCCACATGCAAAACCTGAGCTGGCTCTACCCCTGCCTGCGCTATAGCCTGCTCAAATATCTCTGGATGTGGCTTTAAAACACCAACATCACCAGCGCTGATGGTGAAATCAAAATAACCCTGTAATGCTGTCTGCTCAATCTGCGCATTGCCATTAGTAATCCCTATAAGCACATAGCGATCTCGCAATAGATCCAATGTTGCGATGGTATCTGCAAAGGGTATGACTTGATTCCGATAGTGGCGAAAAACAGCCATTGCTTGATCTGCCAATGCCGTCTCATAACGATACTGCTGCATCAGTTCACACAAGGCATTCAGCCGACGCAAGGTAACATCATGATTATATTGCGGGAAACGCTCAGCATAATCGGCCATATATAGGCGCAAACTGTCTCTATCCTGCTCTTGCATCAGACGTGGACAGGATTGATTCAGCCACTCATTCAACCTCTGTTCAGCCTCTAGAATTGTTGGCTGCACCGGCCAAAGAGTGTCATCAAAATCAAAGCTAATACATTTTAGGTCGCGGAAGGCCTTCAATCTAAGCTCCGAGACCATGAATCGTCATACTGATATCTCTTAAATGCGGCGATGTACGATGCTCCCATAAATAGACACCCTGCCAGGTCCCTAACGCCAAACGACCGGCAATAACTGGAATGCTTAGTTCAGTTTGCGTCAACACAGAACGAATATGTGCTGGCATATCATCGGCACCTTCATCGATATGGCTAAACAAAGGGTCACCATCAGGGATTAATCGAGAGAAGAAACTTTCCAAATCATCACGTACTTCTGACGCCGCGTTCTCACAAATCATCAATGAGGCGCTAGTATGATGAATAAAAACATGACATAAACCACTGACAACACCAGCGGAACTTACTGCCGTATGTAGCGTTTGTGAGATCTCAATCGAACTTCGGCCTAATGTATCGATACGATGTTGCTCTTGATGATAAATATTTTGTGTCATATCACTTACTTAGGTTCGTTTCATCTGGCATTCTTAGTTACACTACCGGCCTTAGCTGATAACGTGATTCTACTAGAATTCGGCACTCATCCATTGTGATAATTATAAAATAATGCGAAACCGAAGACACTCCACTGCAGTTCAGATTGGCCATGTACAGGTCGGTGGCAACGCCCCGATTGTCATCCAATCCATGACTAACACCGATACTGCTGACGCAATACGTACCGCAGCTCAAATCGCAGACCTCGCTCGTGCAGGTTCTGAGATGATTCGCATCACGGTAAATAACCAAGCCTCAGCTGAAGCGGTTGTCGAGATTAAAAATCGGCTTGAACAAATGCAAGTCGATGTCCCTTTAATTGGTGACTTTCATTTCAATGGCCATAAACTTCTAAGCGATGTTCGTGAATGTGCCGAGATCTTAGCTAAGTACCGCATCAATCCAGGCAATGTTGGGCGCGGTAAAAAACGTGATGCCCAGTTTGCCAGCATGATCGAAACTGCCTGCGAGTTTAACAAGCCGGTGCGCATCGGCGTTAACTGGGGTAGCCTGGATCAGCAAGTGCTGGCGCAGATGATGGATCAAAATCAGGCCCTAAAAAACCCGTTGAGTGTAGAACATGTCATGCATGAGGCACTGATGGCCTCAGCCTTAGATAGCGCAAAAGAAGCCGAACGTATTGGGCTTGCGCATGACAAAATTATTATTTCCTGCAAGTTAAGTGATGTGCAACAGCTGATTAGCGTTTACTCTGAGCTCGCCACACGTTGTGACTATGCCTTGCACCTAGGTCTAACTGAAGCGGGCATGGGTAGTAAAGGTATTGTTGCATCGACAGCCGCCATGGCGGTATTACTACAACAAGGGATTGGCGATACCTTGCGTGTGTCACTAACTCCAGCACCCGGTGGCAGCCGCAGTGAAGAAGTCATCGTTGCACAAGAAATCCTACAATCCATCGGCCTGCGCGCCTTCACTCCGGCAGTCACCTCATGCCCAGGTTGTGGCCGCACCACCAGTGATTATTTCCAGCACTTAGCCAATGACATCCAAAACTATTTAAGAGATTCCATGCCGCACTGGCGTTCACGCTACCCTGGCGTAGAAAATATGTCAGTGGCTGTCATGGGCTGCGTCGTCAATGGACCTGGCGAAAGCAAACAGGCCGATATTGGTATTAGCTTGCCCGGCAGTGGTGAAGCACCAGTAGCACCGGTTTATATCGATGGTGAAAAAAGTTGCACTCTACGCGGTGATAATATCAGTGGTGAATTCCAGCAATTAGTGCAGAACTATATCGAGAAAAATTACAGCGCTTAGTCCTGCTTGCACTAGCCTTATGATTTTCCAATAATCTCACGTATCCGTCGCCGGTCGTGTTTATTCGGCTTGCCGACAGATTGCGGCATACCTTGATTTAAAATCTTACGCTGCATCTGCTCTTGCTCTCGCCGCGCAACACTGGCCTCACTCTCAATATATAGCTGCTGAGCCTCTACCGCACTACGTCGTTGTTGCGCAATCGCTAACACCTGAAATTCTTGTTTCAAGTGATCCTTAGAAATCTGCACAATATTATTGATCTTGACCTTATGCGCCGCCTTAACCCGCGACCCATTCACATGCACTCGCCCACCGTCTACAGCCTTACTCGCCATACTGCGCGTCTTATAAAAGCGAGCGGCCCATAGCCACTTATCGATACGAATGGATTCGAGCATATCTAATGAGACGATTGGTTATATTAAAAAAATAAAATAATTATGTAATTAAACTGAAGCAATTCAAGCCTAGGCTACGCCCAATCTCAACAAACCCAAACCATCTAGGAGTTTATATGTTGCTTACATTAAAAAAACCAATAGACGCTGGTGCTTATCGCAGTTGGAGCGATTTCTTACTTTTCGCTATCTACACGAGCATAAGCTTTGGCTTAAGCTTATTGTTCTTTTAAATCGAAAAAAACAGGCCATGACCGTTCATTATTCACTAGTCATATCGATAATGTGATGCTCTACCGGCCCCGCCTCTTCTGCCGCAATGGCTTTGCCTTGCATCGATAGACCCAACTCATGCACTGTGTCCTTAGAGCCAGTGAGTAAATGATGCCACTCAGGCAGCGCTTGATCATGCAGGCGTAAGCGATAGGCACAACTACTTGGCAACCATGCAAACTCCTCAGGACGATCGAGGCTTAAGCGACGACAATTACTCACCACTTGATCACGTTGTGCATAATCACCACAGCGACAACTAGTCGAGTCAAATAATTCACAGGCTACATTACTGAAATAGATTGTCTTGATTTCAGGGTCTTCCAATTTAGCCATACAACATTTGCCACAACCATCACATAGTTGCTCCCACTGCTGCTCATCCAACTCAGCCAGAGGTCGTTGCCACCAAGGTGTTTGATCCATAGCTTTAGGCTGCAATATCTAAAATAATCTTATTCAATCGCATAACAAAGTCCGCTGGGTTTTCTAATTGCCCGCCTTCTGCCAGCACCGCCTGCTCAAATAATAATAATGCCCAAGCTGCTAGCTGATCTTGATCAGACTCCTT
>DGKH01000014.1:1749-2081 GCA_002386945.1 Proteobacteria bacterium UBA4575 | reverse complement strand
TCCTGTCCTGCTTGCTTTAATAAGTGTTGCATATACAGCGCCATTTCATGCTCATTCAGCACAATACAGGCCGGAGAGCTAGTCAGACGATGCGATACACGCACATCACTAACGCGTTCACCTAGGCCCTGCTTTACGCTTTCAACCAAACCCTTTGCATTTTCCTCAACCTGCTTCTGCTGCTCTTGTTCATCTTGATCTGAAAGCTTGTCGAGATCGAGTTCACCTTTGGCCACGGAAATGAACTTCTTATCTTCAAACTCAGTCAGTGAACCCATCAGCCATTCATCGACACGGTCTGACATGAGTAACACTTCGATCCCCTTCTTACG
>DGKH01000014.1:0-1657 GCA_002386945.1 Proteobacteria bacterium UBA4575 | reverse complement strand
ACCTGACCAAATTGCTGCCAGAAGTCAGCATATTTTTCAGGTTCTTTCTGCGCCATTTGCTCTAGTGTACTGAGGATCTTTTTCACTGAGCCGGAACGAATAGCATCGATGATTTTATTGCTTTGCAGAATCTCGCGAGAGACATTTAACGGCAAATCACTGGAATCAATAATGCCACGTACGAAACGCAAATAACGTGGCATCAGTTTTTCTGCATCTTCCATAATGAAGACGCGTTGAACATACAGCTTTAAACCATGACTTTGTTTTGGTTCATATAAATCAAACGGCGCCTTAGCCGGCACATAGAGTAAAGAAGTGTATTCGGTCTTACCTTCTACTCGGTTATGTGTCCAGGCCAATGGATCTTCAAAATCATGCCCGACATGCTTATAGAAGTCCTTATATTCCTGCTCACTGATCTCTGACTTTGAACGTGTCCATAATGAAGACGCACGGTTAATCACCTCCCACTCTGGAACAGTAGTCACTTCTTCATCTTCTACAGGCTCTTGTTCCGCATACATCTCAATCGGCAGCGATACATGATCAGAGTATTTAGTAATAATAGAGCGTAACTGCCAAGCAGATAGTAATTCGCTTTCATCCTCTTTCAAATGCAAGATGATTTCGGTGCCACGTGCCTCTCGCTCAATTTCTTCCAGCTCGTATTCACCCGTACCATTCGACTGCCAACGCACACCATTTGTCTCATCAACATGTGCACTACGTGTTAGCAATTCCATAGAGTCTGCAACAATGAAACCAGAATAGAAGCCAACACCAAACTGGCCAATCAAGTTTGAATCCTTTGCTTGATCACCACTTAATTGCTCTAAAAATTCTTTTGTGCCTGATTTAGCGATGGTGCCAATATTATTAATCACTTCATCACGAGTCATACCAATACCGTTATCGCGAATCGTAATGGTGCGATTATCAGTATCAAATTCAACTTGGATTTTAAGGGCGGCATCAGTCGCTAACAAACTATCATCAGCTAAGGATTGAAACCGCAGCTTGTCGCAAGCATCTGATGCATTCGAGATCAGCTCACGCAGAAAAATTTCTTTATTAGAATATAGAGAATGAATCATCAGGTGCAGTACCTGACTCACTTCTGATTCAAACTTTAGGGTCTCTTTCTTAGCACTATCGCTCATTACAATTCCTTAATAATTAACTAACTATCACTTTAAATGGTGGCAGTGATGATGAAATTCAATATGTAACTTCGACTTTCTCTTAACTCTGTTGGCCAACCTCAGCCTCATGCTGCAGTAACCATAGTTTGCGTTGCATCATAATGCCATCACGCTGCCCTGAATAACCGCCAACAGCATCTTTGCGTAGCACGCGATGACAGGGCACGATAATCAATAAGGGATTGTTTCGACAGGCATTACCGACCGCACGCGCACCACTGGCAATCTTCCCAGCCAATTCGCCATAACTGAGTGTTTGTCCTAAGTACAATTGTTGCAGCTCAGACCATACCTGCTTTTGGTAACAGGTCCCAATCAAATCAAGTGGTAAGTCAAAGGCTTGGCAATCACCTTCAAAATAAGCCATCAGCTGCTGACTGGCTTGCTTAGCCAGGGCGCTGACAGGCATCAATAAAGGACTGTCAGCAGCAACATACTCTAGCCGCTGTAAA
>DGKH01000049.1 GCA_002386945.1 Proteobacteria bacterium UBA4575 | reverse complement strand
GTGTGTTAGCAGAGATACGTCAAGACCTAACGGCGAGCACGCCGATGATGCGACTACTGCAGGGTGATGTCGGCAGTGGTAAGACGGTTGTTGCCTTGCTGAGTAGTCTTGAGGCTGCTGAAAAAGGTTATCAAACGGCGTTAATGGCACCTACTGAATTACTTGCAGAACAACACTACCGTTATTTTAGTGAGGAGTTATTACCGCTAGGGATACAGGTGGTTTGGCTCACCTCTAGCCTCAAGCGTAAGCAGCGTAATGAAACACTAGAATTGATCGCTTCAGGAACAGCGCAGATCGTTGTCGGGACTCATGCCTTGTTTCAAGACGAGGTCCAGTTCCAACATCTAGCCCTATGTATTACCGATGAGCAGCATCGCTTTGGTGTGCATCAACGTATGACCTTGAGTGAGAAGGGCTTGTTAGACCAATGTCATCCACATCAATTGGTCATGACAGCAACGCCCATCCCTAGAACCCTGGCGATGAGTATGTACGCACATTTAGATCACTCGATTATTGATCAAATGCCACCGGGCCGTCAGCCGATTAAAACCGTTGCGATAGCAGACAGTCGACGTGCTGAAGTGATTGAACGTATTCGGCAAGCCTGTGCTGCTGGTGCGCAGGTCTATTGGGTTTGTAGTTTGATTGAGGAGTCTGAGACATTACGTTGCCAAACAGCGACAGAGACTTACGATAATCTTTGCCAACAACTGCATGGCTTTACGGTTGGTTTAGTCCACGGCAGATTACCATCACAAGAAAAGAATCAGACCATGCAGGACTTCGCACAGCAGAAGGTGCAGGTGCTAGTAGCAACCACGGTTATCGAAGTGGGCGTTAACGTCCCTAATGCGACATTGATGGTGATCGAGAATGCCGAACGCTTTGGATTGGCGCAGTTGCATCAATTGCGTGGTCGAGTGGGACGAGGGCGACAGCAGAGTAGCTGTGTCTTAATGTATAGCAGCCCCTTAGGCGATTATGCAAAAAAGCGTATCGATGCCTTACGGAAATCTACTGATGGCTTTAAGTTGGCGGCAATCGATCTGGAGTTGCGTGGCCCAGGCGAAGTCTTAGGGACTAAGCAGTCTGGCGATGTGAGATTACGTATGGCCGACCTGGTGAGAGATGCCAATCTATTGCCAGAGGTACAGCGCTGCGCACAATGGCTGATGCGTGAACATCCTGAACGTATCCCTTTACTAGCTCAGCGCTGGCTGGGTAAGGCGGCAGACTATGCGCGAGCCTAATCTTGTCACCTAAAAGAAAGTGTTCTTAAGCCAGCTATATCCAAACTAAGTGTCTAGCCTAGTGCAGCAATCACCATGATGCCAAACAAAATCGAGATGAGTCCGAAGCCTAGCACTAGGTTGCCCTTAGCTAATAGCGAGTCTCGAGACTGCATCACATTAATTATGGCGAGCAGAGTACCTGGGAGGGCTAAACCAATAGCGCTCCAGTAGAGCGTTTGACGACAATCTGTTTGACAGCTCATGCTGCTATCGAAGTTGCCAGCAAATAAGTTGTTAGCAAGGAACAGGGTAACTGCCCATGCGGCTAATACTAAAACACTAGAAAGAACGTTTTTCATTTAGTCTCATCTTTGCTTAGCCGATTCCTTGCGAGCCCAATATGTGGCTAGCACTGATCCGCTTAGGTTATGAATGATGGAAAACAGTACCGCAGGTACAGCAACCATTCCACCGAAGAATTTTACTGCCAGTACAGCCGCCAGTCCAGAATTTTGCATGCCTGTTTCAAAAGCCAAAGTGCGTGCAATGCGATGATCTCTAGTCAGTAGTAAACCGAGTATAAAGCCTAGGCTTAATCCCAGCAGATTGTGGCATAGTACAAGCCCAAGGAGTAACCCACTTATCTGCCCTAGGCGGTCATGATTAAGCGCCACGATAATGGCAATAATGATCGCAATCAAGACCGTCGAAAGACCGGCTGAAATACGTTGGAACGGCTCTAGAATGCGTCCTAAGAGATGATTAAGCAGTAGGCCGATCAAGACTGGGGCGATCACGATCTTGAGAATGTTACTAGCAAGAGCCAGTGCTGGCACCAAAATGATCTGGTCAAGATAGAAGGCCGCTAGCAGAGGTGTTAAAACAACCGATAACAGGGTCGAGATGGCGGTCAGGCTAATCGATAGGGCGACATCACCACGGGCTAAAAAGCACATCAGGTTAGATGCTGTACCGCCAGCCACACAGCCTACTAGGATGAGGCCAGAGGAAAAGGCTAAGCCGAGCTCAAACCAACTAGATAACTGCCAAGCAATGAATGGCATCAAGCCAAATTGTAAAATCATTCCAAGCAACAAGACACGCCCATTCTGTAGCACCCGGCTGAAATCAGCGATACGTAAGCTACTGCCCATGCAAAACATGATCGCCGCTAAGAGCCAGCTAATATAGCCTTGGTATGGCACTAAATAGTGGGGTTGCCAGAGGCCTATGGCGCTGGCAATCAGTAGTAGAGGTACCAGCAAAAACGTACTAGTAAACATAGTGCATAACCGAACTAAGACAGCTTAATCAATAGATCATCAGCTACGATCTGCAGGCTCACTGCCTGCAGTTTTTCACCAAGGCATGGTCCATACACACAATTACCTTCGGTTAAAGTAAACAATGCACCATGGTTTGTGCACTGTAGATATTTTTCGCTGTGATCTAGAAATTGGTGTTCATTCCAATTCAAAGGCATTTGATTGTGTGGGCATTGGTTCTCGTAGGCATAGACCTGGCCATCGTGGTAGAGGGCAAAGAGATGGCGCTCACCTGCATCCGTCGATACAAGGTATTCAAGTGTTTTGGCTTTGCGTAACTCCTGTAAGGAGCCAATACAATAATCTGGCATCATAGGTCCGATATTTCATGTTCTGAAATAGCACCATACGCATTCTATAGAGCCTTTCAATCCCTAGCTGAAAAAAATAATAAGTGTAAGGTACTATGTGTTTTATTGTGGTGCTATTAAATGATTACAATAAAAATATTAAACTAATATGGCTTAAGCATTGGGAACACAATGGGGCCAATTTCTGGAGGGTAGAATGGAACAAAAAATAAAGCTATTGAAAATAGCATTGGTATTAATTGGCATTACCTTTATTGCTGGTGTGCCTTTATTGATGAATTTCTTTTGGGTATCTGGTTGGAGTTGGACGCCATCGCAACACGAGTATGAGCAAATGATCATGGGCATTTATGCAACGCTAGGTTTGTTCTTGATCTTGGCGGCTAAAGACCCTATGCAACATGCGAGCCTGATTTGGTTCACCGTTTGGTCTAGTGTTGTTCATGGTGGCATTATGTTGGTGCAGGCGCTGGTCGATGAGACTGAGAATGCTCACTTAATGGGTGATGTGCCAGCCTTGTTCATTGTTGCTCTAGTACTTGCTTACTTGATGCCAAAAAAAGCGTAAGCCTAAATTTTCATCAGCAACATAAAAAACGGGGCGCTTATAGCGCCCCGTTTTCGTTGTATCATTAACAATAAGCTTAGTTAGTTAAGCTGCCAGCAACCTTCTCTGAGATCAGCCCTAATACTGCACCCACTGCCATAGACAGTGCCATAGGGAGTAACAGGCCATTACCGGTTAGAGTGAAAACGCCAGCATCTGCAGTGGTCATTAAACCAAAGGCAGCACCTGCGGCATAACCGTATACGCCAGCAGGAATTGCTGACAACATGCCGACGTTGGCACCTAGGATCAAAATCAGCACGGTCACACCTACGACAACCGATGCGCCGACTACGCCGCCACCGACACTGCCGATTAAGGTTAGGGCAACAGTTGCCATAATTAATCCCCAGATGTTTCCAATGAGGCCAGATTTCAAACCATCCATTCCACCACCACAATGGTAGAAGCAGGCCCAAGCAATAAAGATTGCCCAGATTTGAAGATTGAGAGTTCCTGTTGTGCTAAGGGCAACCCATGTTGCTATGCCACCCATAATACCGATTACTACTGCAAGGCTATTTACCAAGTTCATAAGCGTATCTCCAACTGTAGATTAATTTTTTTATAATTAAATTATAGATCAATAAATGCATTTATTAATCACATAATTAGTGTAACGCATGATTGAGGGTCTGGGGATAAAAATTTTAAAAATTTGCTATAAATCCATTTTTATTTAGGTCTCGCGAAGAGCGGTTTTCTTGAATAAGACGTTAGAACGATCTACCTGGCTGGGATTTCAAAAAAATGACGCAGAAATCCCTGGCGGCTAGCCATGATTGAATGTTTTAGAGTGATCTATAGGTAATAAAAAAGCAGGGTACAGCTCAATAAAATAGAGACAATGAGTACCATGCTGCTGACGGTAATGCCACGTGCTAATTGACTGCGAGGCCCATTGCTCTGGTAGGCCATATCAACCAGCTTACGAGCCGTCTGCGAGCGCAGCTTCTGCCAGCCAGTGCTGCTGTTGTTAAAAGCTTTCAAGCCTACGCTTGCGAGGCTGCGTAAGGGCTTGCGATAGAACCAGTCGCTGTCTAGATTGAGGGCACGAATTTCTGCTGGATACCAACCATTCACATAAAGTAATACAAAGCCTAAGCCAGCAAAGAACAACAGCTGAAGCTGGGTAATGGTGTGATCCCAAGTGTAGGGATGAAACTCCATGCTATTCGGTAGCAAGGCATAGAGTAGATCGGGTGCAACACCGATACCGATGCAAGCCGCCGCCGTAATACCCATTGCCAGTAACATGTTTTTTGGCGCTTCCTTGCAACGTAGGCCTTGATCATGCGCGAAGAAACTAAAGAATGGTACCTTGATGCCGGAATGACCCAACACACCGGCCGATGCAAATAGCAGGACTAGCCAGAGCAGCCAGTAACCCTCTTCTGCGACCGCGAATAAAATAATACCTTTGGAAACGAAACCACTGAATAAAGGTACGGCAGAAATTGATGCAGCCCCAATAATGCAAAAGGCCGCCGTCCACGGCATGGACTTGGCTAAACCACCGAGCTCACTGGCCTTGGTTGTACCGATACGATGTAGCACTGCACCCATACTCATAAAGAGTAGCGCCTTATAGAGAATGCAACAGAAGGCATGAGCAGCTGTACCATTCAGTGCCAGTGGTGTGCCAATACCAATACCTACCACCATAAAACCAAGCTGATTATTTAGGCTATAGGACAGTACCCGTCTAAGGTCATTTTCTATCACCGCAAAAAAGATTGGGAAGGCCGTCATTACGGCACCGATCCAGAGCAGGTATTCAGTGCCTGCAAAGGCGCGCGCTAAACAATAAACCGCTAGCTTAGTAGTGAAGGCAGAAAGCGCCACCGTGCCGCTAGCGCTGGCATGAGGGTAGGCATCTTGTAACCAGTTATGCAGTAGAGGGAATGCGCATTTGATACCAAAGGCAAAAAAGATCAACCAATGCGCAAGGCTATCTAGGGCAAAGGCAGTGAATAATAAGGATTGCGTATCTTGGAAATGCAGCAAGGTGCCGAGTAGTAGTAATAAGCCAGATAGCACCTGGATAAATAGATAACGCATCCCAGCACTACGCGAATAGCGTGAGCGATTTGCCCAGATAATCAGCGTCGATGATAAGGCGCTAATCTCCCAGCAGATAAACAGTGTTAATAAATCCCCCGCCATCACCGTTGCAATGGCAGAGCCGGCATAAAGTGGAATACTTATTTGTTCTAAACGGTTGTTGCCATGCCATGAGTAGATCGCGACCAATACCGCAGCAATGAGAAAGATTAGGCTAAAGATCCAACTCAGGCCATCTATAAAAATAGGACGTAGCTCGTAAGCAAATAAAGAATAGTTAAGGCTGAACTCGCGTGGCAACTGTAAAAAAACAATTAAAGCGAGCACTGGTAAAACCACCGCAGCTGATGCGCGCAGTCGATCCGATAAGAGTCCTAAGAGGGGAGCGCCCAGCATTAGGATCAGTCCTGGATGTTGTAGTAACTCAGTCATAATAATCTTCAGAGCGTTGTAGCCATTTACGCAACTGCGTTGCACTTAAGACAATGAATAAGTATGCCAAGAGGCCAAAGCCGGCATAGAAGCCAAACCAAAGTTCAAAATCAAAATGTCCATGTCGATGGTAAAAGAATTCGAC
>DGKH01000079.1:656-19147 GCA_002386945.1 Proteobacteria bacterium UBA4575 | reverse complement strand
AGGCCTTCTTCGATGACACGTAGGTCATTCGCGAACTCATCGGCAGATGGGTAGGCCTGTACGTCTGTGGCTTCCCCCGTAAGCTGTGCCAGATTCGCATTCAGACGCTTGCCGATGCAGTAGCATAACTGGCGGAAGACTTCGCCCGGGTTACGCGACTTCATGATCTCTGCTTCGTTGCTGCGCTCGAGAATGGCTTCTAGTTTTTCATTGAAGCTCTCTGGCAGGTCGGTGAAGTTCTTTGAAATACTGAGGTAAGAACCCATGGCATTGATCTGCGTCACATAGTATTCCACGGTCGCTTTGGCCGTTGTTTTGACGGCATGCTCAGTGACTTCGTTAGTAACGAACGGGTTGCCGTCACGGTCACCACCAATCCAAGAGCCGAAGCTAAAGAAGGCTGGGACGTTGAAGCTGTGCTCAGGGTAATGATCATTCAAGGCCTGCTCTAGCTCACCATAGAGCTCATTCACACCTTGATAGAGTGATTCTTTGAAGAAGTGGATACCCCACTCGACTTCATTTTGTACGGAAGGCTTTTCTAGGCGAATCTCACCAGTTAACCAAAGTAGGTCAATTTCATTGGTGATGGTTTGCTTAATAACTGTGCGCTCATGTGGCGTCCAACGATCTTGCTCTAGTTTCTTCAGTAACAGGTAGATGCGGCGGTGAATCTCAAGCACGGTGACACGCTTGGCTTCGGTCGGGTGCGCAGTAATGACTGGGCTGATCGAGGCGTTATCTAGTACGCTTTGTAAATCATCTGCAGCGATGCCTTGGCGTGCTGCCTGTGAAATCACCTGGGCAAAGGTGCCCGGGACTTCAGTGTGACCAATCTCAGATTCGATTGAACGCAGATGACGCACATTGGAATTCTGTTCGACGATAGATAGCAGCTGGAACCAAATACCATAGGCTTGCAGTGCATAAGTCATGACATCCTGGTTGGATTCACGTAGCTCCTGTTTGCCAAGCAAGGTGTTCTCGATATCTGGGCAACGTTTTTGCACGACCTCGAGTAGGCAGTTGAACAATAACTGCGCGACTTCCTCACGATACTGTGAGGTGTGTGAGGCGATATCTGAACTATTAGATACCTTGAAAAAACCAGTCCATCCGACTGAATTGCTTTGCTTTGACATAGATTGCGCTCTAACTCTGTTAATTCAATTTGGTTTTCCCTAACATATAAAAGGAGGCGCGAAGCCTCCTTTTATATAGCAGCGAGTAAGAAATTGTCCCTAAACCAAGGCTTAAGCGAGGTTTAGGGGCCGTTTTCAGTGCTGATTTATACCAGCTTGTCGCGTGGTGCCTTTCCGGCAAAAAATGCCGCAAGGTTTTCTAACACACGCTCACCCATAGCAATACGTGTTTCCAATGACGCACTACCTAGGTGAGGTAGTAGGACTGCATTTTCACAGTCTAGGAAACCCGGATCTAGCTTAGGCTCACCTTCAAACACATCCAGACCTGCACCAGCGATGGTGCCGTTCTTAAGTGCGCTAATCAGGGCTTGGTTGTCGACTACGTCGCCACGCGCTGAATTCACTAGAATAGCGGTAGGCTTCATCATCTTGATGCGCTCTTCGTTGATCAAATGGTAAGTAGACTCACCACCTGGGCAATGCAAAGAAACGAAGTCAGCTTGTGCCAGGACTTCTTCTGCTGACATGTGAACAGCACCAAAACGATTCATTACTTCCTGTGAAGGTGGGTAAGGATCGCTAAAGATGATCTTCATGCCAAAACCGAAGTGAGCACGTTGTGCCATCGCTTGTGCGATACGGCCAAAGCCGATGCAGCCTAAGGTCTTACCGGTTACTTTAGTCGCGATCATGTGCGTTGGACGCCAACCGGTCCACTCACCATTACGTAGATGACGCTCGCCTTCACCGATACGACGTGCCGCTGATAACAGCAAGCCCATCGCGATGTCAGCAGTACAGTCAGTCAGTACTTCTGGTGTGTTACTTACGGTCAAACCAGCAGTTTCTGCTGCTTTTAAGTCGATATGGTTATAACCAACACCGTAACTACCAATCATTTTAGCAGTGATGCCATCAGCACCCAGTACTGCAGCATTGACCGGATCGGTTACTGTTGGGCAAAACGCATCACAGTTACGCAGTGCATCTTGCATTTGCTCAACCGTCATCGCTTCGTCGCTTTCGTTCAATTGAACGTCATATAGTTCTTTTAGCTGAGCTTCAACTTGCTCTGGCCATTTGCGCGATATGATTACTTTAGGCTTACTCATCAATTTGTTCCTATAAGTCTTTTAGTACTCGTTCCATGGTGACACCTAGATCCGATGGAGTTGGAGCAACAACAACACCTGCTTCTTCAAGCAGTTTCACTTTTTCAGCAGCACTTTCACCAACACCTGAAACAATTGCTCCAGCGTGGCCCATAGTACGACCCTTAGGTGCAGTCAGGCCGGCGATGTAGGCAACCAATGGCTTAGTCATGTGATTTTTGAAGTATTCAGCTGCTTCCGCTTCCTGTGGACCGCCGATCTCACCAATCATCATCACTGCTTTAGTGTCTGGATCATTTTCGAAGTGCTCAAGGATGTCGCGATGCGAACTACCATTGATTGGGTCACCACCGATACCGACCGAAGTCGTAATACCAATACCTAGTGCCTTCATTTGTGCCGCCGCCTCGTAACCGAGGGTGCCAGAACGACCGACAATGCCGACCTCTCCTTGCATGTAAATGTGACCCGGCATAATACCTAGCATGGCTTTTCCTGGGCTGATGGTGCCTGCACAGTTAGGGCCAGTTAGGATCATGCGATCTTCTTTCTTGTAACGGTACATGTAGCGCTTAACCGTCATCATGTCTTGTGCTGGGATACCATCGGTAATCGCAACACAGTACTTAATGCCAGCATCGGCTGCTTCCATGATGGAATCCGCTGCAAAGGCTGAAGGTACGAAGATAATACTGGCTTCTGCGCCAGCTTCTTGTACTGCTTCTTTAACCGTGTTGAAAACCGGTTTGCCCATGTGTTCTTGTCCGCCTTTACCTGGCGTAACACCACCTACAAGGTTAGTGCCGTATTCCATCATCTCTTCAGCGTGGAAGGTACCAATCTTGCCGGTGAAACCCTGTACGATGACACGGGTTTTTTCATTTAGTAATACAGTCATTTGTCTCTCCCTACTTAAGCGCCGACCGCTTTGTTACGGGCTTCTACTGCTTTTTCGGCAGCTTCCGCTAAAGTACTTGCAGTGATAATCGGTAAGCCACTATCGGCTATGATCTTTTGACCTAGCTCTTCGTTAGTACCAGATAAACGACAAATCAATGGGACTTTGACGTCCACTTGCTTGTACGCTTGAACCACACCTTCAGCAATCCAATCACAACGGTTAATACCGGCGAAGATATTGACTAGGAAGGCTTTCACACCTTCATCGGCCAATACTAATTCAAAGGCACGTGCTACCCGCTCAGGTGATGCACCACCACCGATGTCTAGGAAGTTGGCTGGGTTGCCACCCTTGTGCTTAAGCATGTCGAGTGAAGCCATTGCTAGGCCAGCACCGTTAATCATGCAGCCGATGTCGCCATCTAGGCCAACATAGCTTAGGCCGTAATCTGATGCCGCAGACTCGCGTGGATCTTCTTGTGATTTATCACGAAGTTCAGCGATTTGAGGGCGACGGAATAGGGCGTTAGTGTCGAAAGCCATCTTAGCGTCTAATGCGCGGATGTGACCGTCACCAGTCACAACTAACGGGTTAATTTCAACCATAGTCGCGTCTAGTTCACGGAAAGAACGGTAAGCACCTTTCAGTGTCTTTACCGCTTGGCTGATCATTTTTGGCTCTAGGCCTAAATTGAACGCAATTTCACGTGCTTGGAAATCGGTTAGACCAACAGTCGGCTCGATTTCAGTACGCATAATGGCGCCTGGGTTCTTGTCAGCAACTTCTTCAATCTCCATACCACCTTCAGTAGAGGAGATGATGGCGATGCGTTGCTTTACACGATCTAGTACTAGACCAACGTAGAGCTCGCGCTGAATATCAGTCGCTTCTTCAATGTAGAGGCGATAGATAACTTTACCCTGTGGGCCAGTTTGGTGAGTTACTAGTGTCTTACCTAGTAATTCAGTCGCTGCAGCCAGCACTTCTTCTTCAGATGTGCAGAACTTGATGCCACCGGCCTTGCCGCGGGCACCTGAATGAATTTGTGCCTTTACGACCCATTTGTCGCCACCAATTTCTTTGGCGCGATATACCGCTTGCTCAGGACTGTAAGCTAGTCCGCCTTGCGAAATACTAACTCCGAACTTGGAGAGCAGCTCTTTTGCTTGATACTCGTGAATGTCCACGGCATCTCCTCCCATATAAAAGTGATTTACAATAAAAAGTATGCGGGCGGCCTCAGGCCACCCGCAAAATCTGGTAACGCTAGTTACTAACAAAATGTACTAACTAAACAACGCTTGGGGTGTTATGGCTTATGAACTCTACGGCCCATATATAGCGTTGTGACATTTTATGGGCACCTTGCAGGTGAACGCAAGGTGCCAAATCGCATAAAAGTATGCTAGGAAGCGCTGTTTTTCTCAGCGATTGCCTCTGCAGCGCGGACGACATTCTCTGCCATACGTGCTGAAGCAGCATCAATCATCTTGCCATCTAAAGAGGCAGCACCACGACCTTCAGCAGCAGCTTTTGCAAGCTCCTCAAGGATACGATGAGCCTTAGTGACCTCAGCTTCTGGTGGAGAGAAGACTTCATTAGCGAGTTCAATTTGAGATGGGTGGATTGCCCACTTACCCTCGATACCGAGTGCTGCACCGCGGCGAGCCGCTAGCATGAAGCCATCAGGGTCGTTGAAATCACCAAAAGGTCCGTCAATAGGACGTAAACCATAAGCGCGACAAGCAACTGTCATTCTTGAAATAGCATGGTGCCATTGATCACCAGGATAATCTGGGTTCAAGCCACCAATATTGACAGTACGTGCACGGTTACTGGCTGCATAGTCCGCAACACCAAAGTGCATTGCTTCCATACGAGGGCTAGAAGTCGCGATTGCTTCAACATTGGCCATGCCAAGTGCAGTCTCGATTAAAGCCTCGAGGCCAATTCTATTGCTGAAGCCTTTGGCTTCTTCAATTTGAGTGACCATTGCATCGACCATGTAAACGTCAGCAGGATTACCTACTTTAGGAATCAAGATGGTGTCTAACTTGTCACCAGCCTGTTCAACAACGTCTACCACATCACGATACATGTAATGCGTGTCTAAACCGTTGATTCGGATCGATACAGTCTTACCTTTACCTGCCCAATCGATGTCATTTAGTGCTTCGATGACGTTTTTGCGCGCCTGGAATTTATCATCCGGTGCGACTGCGTCTTCAAGGTCTAAAAATACGTAGTCGGCCGCGGAATCCGCAGCCTTCTCGATCATCTTTGGGTTAGAACCAGGTACAGCGAGTTCACAGCGCTGTACACGGAGCTTTGCAGGTTTATATTGTGTGAAACTCATAAAAATAAACCTCTATTTTTTAGCAGCAGTCTTACGCTTGGCAGGAGTGCGCTTCTTCTTAGGAGCCGCTTTCTTAGCGCCGAAGGCTGGGATAGCTTTAGCTGTTGAACGGTAATACTCAACCGCTGCACCAACACCACTTCCTGGCTTGATCTTGATACCAGCATCACGCATAGCCATCTCAACACCACCAAGGGCAGACATCATGCGAACGTCACTGTTGTCGCCTAAGTGACCGATACGGAAAACCTTACCAGCTACCTGTGTTAAACCAGCACCTAGCGAGATGTTGTAACGGTGGTATGCAATATGAATAACTTCAGCTGCATTAACGTTCTTAGGAGAAAGAATCGCTGTAACCGTGTCAGAACATAGCTTTGGAGACGCTGCACAAGGTGATAGACCCCATGCTTTAACGGCTTTACGTACACCTTCCGCTAGGCGGTGGTGACGAGCAAATACGTTATCAAGGCCTTCGCCCAACAGTAGGTCCATAGAGGCACGTAAACCGCGCAACATAGGAACTGAAGGTGTGTAAGGGAAGAAACCGTCTTTGTTAGTTGTGATGTGATCTTTGATGTCTAAGAAACAACGTGGGCAAGTCGCAGTTTTGCTAGCGCGAAGTGCTTTCTGGCTGAATGCGATCAAAGCCAGACCTGCTGGCAACATGAAACCTTTCTGCGAACCACTGACGGCTACGTCAATGTTCCACTCGTCCATACGGAAATCAATACTGGCAACTGAGCTTACGCCGTCAACCATGTAGATTGCTGGGTGACCGATATCTTTAATTGCTTTACCAAGTGCACCGATGTCACTAGTTACACCAGTAGCTGTCTCGTTATGACAAGCGATAACCGCTTTAATATTATGCTTTTTGTCAGCACGTAGACGCTTCTTGAACTCAGCAACTGGAACGCCTTGGCCCCAAATTACGTCAACTAGCTCTACATTTAGGCCTAAACGAACAGCCATGTCATACCATAGGTGACTGAACTGACCGAAACGTGAAGTTAGGATCGTGTCGCCTGGGCTTAGCGTGTTGGTAATTGCAATTTCCCAACCGGCTGTGCCAGTTGCAGGGAAGATAAAGCTTTGACCTTTCTTGGTTTGGAAGATTTTGTTTAGATCTTTCAGTAGTGGCAGAACCAATTCAGGAAGGTCTGGCGCACGATGGTCTTCCTGTGGAACGACCATTGCATTCATTACTTCATTAGGGATATGTGTAGGACCAGGAGCAAATAAATAATTGCGTCCAGGGAAGGCAAGCTTTTTACCAGGCATAAAAGGACCCTTATATAGTGTTTAGAAACTGAGTTTAAATGATGTGTTGAATCTTACTGCTAGCCGAAATAACAATTATAGCTAACACATGCGAATAAATAATCGCAGTAGATCTTCCAAGCCATCTCAAATGAGTGCTGGCGATTTTTTCAACAACACCCGAAAAGTTCGCCATAATGCCACAGAGGTTAGGCCCTCTCAAGAGTGTTTTTTGCTATAGCCCTACTACAGGGTGGTTTCTGACTAAATTGGGAGTACGCCTTGCAGGCTGGCGGCCTTAACGGTGTTTTCTAGCAGGCAGGCAACGGTCATTGGGCCGGTACCGGCTGGCATCGGTGTCACACCACCAGCAATTCTCTCTACTGCGGCAAAATCGACATCACCGAGAATGCCATCGGCCGTGCGCGTCACACCGACATCAAAGACCATCGCACCAGGCTTCACATGGGCCACGGTAATCATACCGGCTGAGCCGACTGCGGAGACTAGGATGTCGGCCCGTTGACAGATTTCGATTAGATTTTCGCTGCGAGAGTGGGCTAGGGTGACGGTGGCATCTGCGCCGCGTGCTGAGAGTAAAAGCATCTGCGGCAGGCCGACTAAGGAAGAGCGACCGACGACGACCGCTGTCTTGCCGCAAGTCGGGATGTTATAGGCCTCGATCAGACGCATAACACCGAGTGGCGTGCAGGGCACTAATTGGTTTTGGCCTTGAATTAGGCGGCCCATATTCACTTCGGTTAGACCATCGACGTCTTTTTCAGCCGGAATTTTGGCTAGGACACGGTCTTTATCGATATGTTTGGGTAGGGGTAGCTGAACCAGGATGCCGTTGACCTTATCGTCACTGGCTAATTTTTCAATTTCAGCCTCTAGGCTTTCCTGATCAATGTCTTTCTGCAAGGCAACATGTTTGGAATGGATACCTGCGGCGTGCGCCTCACGGTGCTTCATGCCGACATACAGTTTGCTTGCGGGGTCCTCGCCAACTAAAACGGTGGCTAGGGTAATTTGAACATCACTGAATTGAGCTAACTGGGCTTTGATCTGATTGCGTAGTTGGATAGCAACTTTTTTGCCGTCAATGATCAATGGCGTAGCTCGTGTTGATGAGTTATCGAATGCTCAGTTGAGCAAGATTAATGTTCCTGCGACTAATGTTCAATCATTAGTCGCAGGAGGTACTACTTTACTAACTACGCTGCAGGTTGCTTATCAGGGTGCAGGTAGATGAAGCTCTTACCTAGACGACCACCGTAGTTACCGGCAGAGATCATGAGTAGACCTTCGGTGTCTTTCGACGCATTAATAGCTGCTTGGGTTGCCTTGATGATGCAATCCATATCACGGCCATTCATGATGATTTCCATGACAGAGGTCACGCCTTCAGGTAAGCCATGCTCTACTGTTGGATCATCTTGTAGCAAAGGGCAGAACTTCTCAAAGGTACTTGCAATGGTGAAGTCATAGTCACTACCGGCCTTTGAGCCACTACCCGCGACACCGCCGGGGAAGGTTGTGATTACGCCATCAACAGGTGCGATTGCTTCGCAACCCTTCTCTGCTGCTTCTAGTGCAGAGTCAGTGTCTTTGCCGAAGAACCATAGGTTGCCACCCATTAGACCGTCAGAACGACCTAAACGGCGATCCATGATGTATTCACCACCAAGGATTGGAACCCACCACATTTTGCGGCCAAAACGCTCAATACGTTTTTGGTAGCCGTTACCGAAGTAAGCGACTTTACGACCCATGTGGAAGTATTCTTCTGAATCAATCAAGTTAAAGCATGATGCCGTAGGACAGGTCATGACATTTTGACTGATACGAACTAGGGCAGACTTTTCTAGGCGATCGTTACGATCTTTCCAGAAACGTGGCACGTGCATTTGAACAATAGCGCCTGGGCGACCATCAGGAGTCTTGAAAGACTCGTCACCGCCTGGGCCTACGTAGCGGTCCATGCCTGCTTCACAGTCACATAAAATAGAGCTAGAACCGTTACCTACTGCCGCGTTTACCGCGTGGTCAACCCACTTGCGGTTCTTGGCAGTGATTAAGAACTCAACGTATAAGCTCTTAAACGCTTCTGCATAGGTATCATCAATTAACGCACTCATTTAGTCTCTTCCTTGGCCTTCGTAAACGGCATCTTCAGTGACTACTTTGTCCATGTAGACGTCGTGTGGAGCAACGAGAACGTTGTCGAACAACTGTGACTCATAGCCCATTGCGATTAATGGTGCATCGGCACGTACTTTTTCAAGTAGACGGTCATAGTAACCTTGACCATTACCCATACGACCACCGTTACGGTCAAAGCCAACACCTGGAACCATAACTAGGTCTAGATCGCCTGCTTCAACTTCTTTAGTTGGGTTGCCCCACATGTCTTTTGGTGGCTCAAGGATGTCCCACTTACCAACAACCATCTCTTCTAAGCTTTCCATCCACCATAGACCAAGCTTGTTATCGCCATTTTCGTCTTCGGTGCAGTAAGGAACGATAATCTTCTTTTCGCCCTTAGCCACTTCAGCAAGTAGCTCTGGCTTAGTACGTAGCTCAGAACGGCAATCGATGTACCACATGATAGTGTGAGCGTTCTTGTATTCTGGTAGCTCAAGGAAACGAGCAACCGCTTTCGCGCTGACTTCGTCTTTGTTGTCTTGGGCGTTACGACGATCATATGCTTCACGACGCATCTTGTTCTTGCGTTCCATGATCGCTTCTAATTCTTCTGGTGTCAGTGACATCAACTGCTCCTGTTGGTAGGTAATGACTAGTAGGGCTATAAAAAGGGGCTAAATCGTAAACTATTCGCGGCTAGCTGCCAACGTTTTCAATCAATTAGGACAAAAAATCATTTTTTGTCCTGTTGAGCCGTCAGCATCAGCCGTTTTTCAGCTGCGTTTTAGTCGGTTACTGCACCGCTTGAGGCTGAGCTAACTTGCTTTGCATATTTAGCCAGTACCCCGCGAGTATAGCGGGCTTTAGGCGCTTTCCACGCCGTTTTACGTTTCTTCAATTCGCTTGCACTAACGTGTAAATTCATCTCGCCACACTCGGCATCAATGGTGATTTTGTCACCATTTTTGACTAGGGCAAGTGGGCCGCCAACGGCCGCTTCAGGTGTGATATGTCCGACAACAAAGCCGTGACTACCACCAGAAAAGCGACCATCAGTGATTAATGCGACATCTTTGCCGAGACCTTTGCCCATTACAGCTGAGGTTGGCGAGAGCATTTCACGCATGCCGGGGCCGCCGACTGGGCCTTCATAGCGAATAACGATGACATCACCTTTCTTAATGCCACCATCGAGAATCTTCTTCAAGGCTGCTTCTTCCGAGGCGAAGACCTTGGCCTTGCCGGTGAAAGAAAGCCCTTCTTTACCTGAAATCTTGGCGACGGCACCTTCTGGCGCTAGGTTGCCGTATAGGATGACCAAATGGCCATCTTTCTTAATGGGGTTACTGAATGGGCGAATGATGTTCTGTCCTTTTGGATAGGCTTTCACCTTGGCTAGATTTTGCGCCATGGTCTTGCCGGTGACAGTTAGGCACTCACCATAGAGTAGGCCTTTCTTCAGCAGCATCTTCATTAAGGGCTGAATCCCACCGATCTCAATAAGCTCTGACATCATGTACTTGCCACTAGGGCGCAAGTCGGCCATTACCGGTACTTTTTTACCGATACGGGTAAAGTCATCGATCGACAGTTTGACGCCCATGGAATAGGCCATGGCGAGCATATGTAATACCGCATTAGTCGATCCACCGAGGGCAGTAATGATTGTAATGGCATTTAAAAAAGCCTTACGCGTCATAATGTCACTAGGACGGATGTCTTTTTCTAATAGGTTTAAAACGGCCTTGCCGGCATTGCGACAATCGTCTTCTTTTGATTTTGAAATAGCAGCCTGGGCTGAACTACCCGGTAGGCTCATGCCTAGGGCTTCAATCGCTGATGCCATGGTGTTGGCGGTATACATGCCACCACAGGAGCCGGCACCTGGGATCGCTTTCGATTCGATTTGTTTTAATTCTTTGTCACCTATCTCTTGCTTGGCATGCTGGCCAACGGCTTCAAATACAGAGACAACGTCAATCTTAATGCCTTTATGTACGCCCGGCATAATGGTGCCGCCATAGACGAATACAGCCGGTCGGTTCAAGCGCGCTAGGGCCATCATGCAGCCCGGCATGTTTTTATCGCAACCACCAATCGCAACAACGCCATCAAAACCCTCACAGCCGGTTACGGTTTCAATAGAATCGGCAATCACTTCACGCGAAACCAGTGAGTACTTCATACCCTCTGAACCCATCGAGATACCGTCTGAGATGGTGATGGTATTAAAGATCACACCTTTACCACCCGCGCTATTAGCACCTGCAGCCGCTTTTTCGGCCAGGGTATTAATGTGCATATTGCATGGCGTTACCATGCTCCAAGTAGAGGCAATACCGATCTGCGGCTTTTTAAAGTCGCCATCTTTGAAGCCAACGGCGCGTAGCATGGCTCGACTTGGTGCACGCTCGGTGCCATCGACAACTATTGAAGAATGGGAGCGGAGTTTTTTGTTCATAAGTTTATTGCGGGTTGTTGGGCTTAAGAGACTGCACTATACCGAATGCGGCGAATCGGGACGAGTCTTCGCTAGGGATATTCAGTCTATTTTAGGTCTGTGGGGGTGATCGTTTGATCCATGCCCCACAGGATAATGGGTACTACGTGGGTGGCTTAGCTTTCTTCTGTGAAGCTAGCCGATAGTTCAGCGTAATCAGCCATTGATTGCTCAATCACTTTCATCGCGTGATCACGGCCGTAGGCAGGGCCTACTTGGACCTTGGAATCTTCACCCGGTAAGACCTTATAAGTACTGAAGTAGTGACGTAGTCGTTCAACAATCGAACTAGGTAATTCAGCAACATCATCAACTTGTGACCAAATGTGATCGCCCTCAAGTACGGCTAAGATTTTATCGTCGGCTTCACCACCATCGATCATCGGTAAACCACCGACAACGCGTGCATTTAAAAGTAATTCAGCGCGGTCGACAGGACGGTCGCTGATGACGCAGATATCCAACGGATCGTCATCACCTTGTAGATCATCACCCATCAATGCGCCAACGCGTGCACCACAATAAGTGCGAGGAATAAAGCCATAGAGAGTCGGTGGTAGTGAAGAGGTGCGATGTGGACGATCTACACGCAGGTAACCGGTCTGTTTGTCGACTTCATATTTGACGTGATCGAATGGGGTGCTCTCAATGTAGGCGTGCACTACGCTAGGCGCGTTTGGGCCTACTTCGATGCCGTGCCAAGGGTGTGGGCGCCAGCGATTAAATGTTGATGACAAAGCGTGTTACTCCTCTATATGTATCGTGACTGCTGGGCTGTGATGCTGATCAAGCAAGCAGTCAATTTAATTGTGTGTGCTATCAGTTGGTTATGCTACCGCATTCAGTCTGTATAGGACTGCGGTGTTTTAACATAACGTTATGCTTTGGCCAATGGTTTATATGACAGTAGCCCAAAGTCCAAGGCCTAATCGCGCAAAAAGTACCGCTAAGACCAGATTGCTTAGCGCACTGACAAGACTACGGAAGGTAATTTTTTGCAGACATTGTCGTGCCCCGGCATAAGCGCCAACGGCGGTAACGAAAAATCCAAACTCAGACATCAGCAGCAAGGTCAGTAGCGGTAAAGTGCTAAGCCCTTGGGGATTGGTTTTACCACCGAGGGTGACGGCTACTAGTAATACGCTGCCAAGAAATAAAGCGACGCTGGGATACAGTTCTTTTTTCATACCAGACCTATAAAAAATCAAAAAATGATAAGCCCTACGGTAACAGATTATTTTCTATGTGGGAGCCGTTAACATAGATCAATCTAACAATATTAAGGGCGATGTTTGCATTGGATTTGTGGGCATCTGCCGGTGTTCTGTGCATTTGGGTATTTTGCCGTGAGCTCATTCAAGGTGTTTTGGATGGTGTCACTTTTCGCCTGACTCATCTCTATGGCACATCTGGCGGCATCTATGGCACTGCGATGGCAACCCAAGGCGGCAGCACTATATGCAAAGTTATTGAGTGCCTGAGATGAATGTGGATTGAGCATTAAGGCCTTGCGATAAGCACGGTTAGCTGCCAAAGGCTCATTCAATTGCATGTGGCTATTGGCTAAACCTAAATGCGCAGGAAAATAATCAGGCCAACGGCGCAGTGCGGCGCTATAGGTAATCTGTGCCGCACGCGCATGTCCTAGATGTTCGAGATCAATAGCAGCAGTCATGACCCTATCGATGTCGGCATCCTCGGGGATGTCGGTCATAGGTGATAGCATTAATGACCAGTTCGAGGCGCGTGACCAGGTGTTCTCAAAGGTTTTGCGCGCGGCCCGATAATATTCATGGCGACCGCTGTGAAGTAACACAAAGTTTCTGTCTGCTGAATAACCAACGACAACGGCGTAGTGCCAGACTGGATAGGCATCTATGGCCAAGTTTTGTAAGACGATGACAGGGCGTTGCTGATTAATCGCATTAAAGAGGCTGTCTATGTCATTTGCTTGATGGTAACTCTGTAGGCCAATCTCGCGGGCAGTAGCCAGCATTTCTAGTTGTAGACCACCGGTTTTGTTTGGGCTGCTTTTGAAGCGATGTAACTTGCCCGGACGTATCGGCAGGATATAAAAATTAGCGACCATCGATAAGGCAGCAGGGCCGGAATAAAAAGCAGCTTGATCAAAGAATGGCACTTGTAAAACGATGTCGGAAGCTTGGTCTTGCGGCTGCTTGGGTAAGAGATGATCGGCGACGGTTGTGCAACCACTGATCAGAATGCTATTGAGCAGTAATGATAGGGCTATTAGGTAGCGGTTGAGGGGCATGATGTCGACCTTAGAATGAGGTCGAGATATCGGTGTAGCCAGTCAGCTCTAACAATAAGATCAAAGGACTGGGTGCCAATGCGACTAGATTGGAGCTGTCTGTCTCTGGCATGTCTTCAATCTGATTAGCTAGATTTCGTAATTCACTGGGGGCTAGCTCAGGTAGGCGTTGACGGATGTCGGCAGCTGTAATCTTATGCTTGAGCAGCATGCCCTTAACATCTTCGCGCTGCAGCAGGAGGTCAATGCGTTCGATACTTTCTTCACTAGTGACTGCGGCAACTATTTGTTCGGTAGTGAACATCTCTGCCTTTAGCGACAGACTGATGAACAGTCCGAATAGGACTATTAATAGAGATCGAAATAATGGTCTTGAAAGGCTCAAGGAATCGCTCTCAAAAATGAGGTATAGCCTGATTGTTCGCCTTTAAGCAAAGAGGGTCAAGCCTTATTCGTACGGTCGTTATTCTCGTTCAAACAACATCAAGTGTTCTAAGTCCATACGGATGCCTAGAGGCTTGCCGATGCTGTGATCATGATGACTAGGGGCATAGCAAAGCACACGATAATTGTTTGGCAGACGCAATGTGTAGAGGAACTGAGCCCCTAAGAAACGCTTTTCCTCAACGATCGCGCTGACCTGACTATGGTCATCGTGTGGGATGTCATCGGGTCGCACGAGGAGATCGACTTTGCTGCCTGGGGCGAATTGTTTGCCACTGCTATTGGGCAGGGTGCCGAAGACCGTTTCGACATCTCCTGCGGCATTGATCTCGACTGGAATAAAAGTGCCGAGTCCAACAAAGTCAGCCACAAATCTAGAATTGGGTTCGTGATAGATATTGTAAGGAGAATCAAATTGCACGATAGAGCCTTGTTGCATGACACCAATAGAGTCAGCGATTGAAAAGGCCTCATCTTGATCGTGGGTGACTAATAGCGCAGTGATTTTTTCTAACTTGAGAATATTGCGTACTTCCAGCACTAATTGATGACGCAGCTCGGGGTCTAGGCTGGAAAAAGGTTCATCTAATAAGAGTAGTGATGGGTTCGGTGCCAGTGCTCTAGCCAGAGCTACACGCTGTTGCTGTCCACCGGACAATTCATGTGGATATTTTTGATCACCAGAGGCAGGGATTTCGACTAAATCTAAGACATGTCGGACCTGTTTTTGAATATAGTGCTGTCCCATCCTGCGAATGCCGTAAGCGACATTGTCAAAGATGGTCATATGCGGGAATAGGGCCAGGTCTTGAAACATCATACCAACACCACGTGACTGCAGTGGTGCTTGTGCTTGTTGCGAGCCAATAAGCCGTTCATTGAGTCGGATTGTGCCATGGTCGATAGGGTGTAGGCCGGCAATAGAACGGAGCAGAGTGGTCTTACCGCAGCCGCTGGGCCCGAGTAAGCAGACAATGTCCTGCGCTTGGATTGTCAGCTCTATCTGTTGCAGAATTTTCTGCTTACGATGCGAGGTTGAAAGCTGCGCTACTTCTAATAAAGGAGGTGATTGAATGGCCATGGCAATTATTTCTTTCGGATCGAAATGTTTAATAGAATGACCGGTATTATACCTGTCATTACGATAGCTAACGCGGCGGTTGAAGCATCCGCAAGGCGCTCATCAGATGCTAGCTCATAGGCACGCACGGCGAGGGTGTTGAAGTTGAAGGGGCGCATAATTAAAGTCGCTGGTAATTCCTTCATGACCTCGACAAAGACTATTAAAGCAGCGCTGAGGAGGCCGCCACGAATCAGTGGTACGTGGATGCGGCGTAAGGTCTGGCCAATCGAGTTGCCTAATAAACGTGAGGCCTCATCGACTGAATGTGAAATCTTGCTGAGGCTGGCATCCACTGTTTGTAAGGCCAATGATAAGAAGCGCACAGTGTGCGCAAAGACTAGGGCAAAGATAGTGCCGGTCAGGAGTAAACCTGACTCAATAGAAAATTGTTCGCGCAGTGTATCGATCAACCAATTATCTACACTACTTAACAAGATAATCGCACCTACTGCGATTACTGTGCCGGGAACGGCATAGCCCATAGCACATAGATTAATCATCGATTTTAGTAAAGTGCTTTTACTGATACGTTTGGCATAAGCTAGGATGGTTGCGATGACCAAGGTCAGTACGGCAGCAGAGACGGCCAACAGGAGACTATTCCAGGTCAGCTGCCAGAAGTGTATATCGAGCATTTCATCTGCGGTTTCAATTGCCCAGCTGATTAATTGCAGTAGTGGAATAATAAAACCGAAGATCGCTGGGATAAGGCAAAAGCTTATGGCTGCAACAGCTGCCTTGCCGTGGAGTGTGAATACCTCACGTGATCGTTCGGCACTAGCATTACCATCAAAGCGGACACGGCCACGCAGGTATTTTTCGAGTAAGAAAAGCATGAAGACAGCAGCCATCAGGAGGCTGGATAATTGCGCCGCTGTAACTGCTTCACCATAGCCAAACCAGGTGCGAAAAATGCCAGTAGTAAAGGTGCTGATGCCAAAGTATTGCACCGTTCCGTAATCTGCCAAGGTCTCCATTAAGGCTAGGATGACACCGGCTGCAATCGAGGGTCGTGCCAATGGCAGGATCACCGAGTAATAACGTTGCCAACGGCTAGCACCTAATAGCCGGGCGGCATCAATAATATTGGCCGACTGGTTTAACAAGGACGAGCGTGTCAGTAGGAAGACATAGGGATAGAGAACAAAAGAGAACATTGCAATAGCACCCCCTAATGAACGAATCTCGGGGAACCAATACTCGCCATAACTCAGATCAAAGCTATCGCGTAACAGTTGTTGTACGGGACCACCCACTTCCAGCATGCCGGTATAGGTGTAGGCAATAATGTAGGCAGGCATGGATAGGGGGAGTAGCAGTAATAATTCGATGAGGCCCTTGCCTGGGAAACGATAGAGCGCACAGATGCAGGCTGCGGGTACACCGATAATGAAGGTGCCAAGGGCGACTCCAAGACCTAGCAGTATCGAGTTTTTGACGTAGTCCCAGAGCAGGTAGTCTATTAAATGTTGCCAAGTGTCACTACGCGCATGGAGATTAAACTGCAGCACGATTAACAGCGGTAGGATAATCAGTGCGGCAATGATAAAGACGCTTAGGAACCAGCCTTGATCAGAACCTAAGCGCGCAAGACTTAATCCACGCAAAGGCTTAAGACGGTCTAGCATTTCAATTCCCAATCTCTTTAGTTGATTCCAAGGCTGTGGTGAGATTTAACGCCAACCTGCACGATCCATGATGCGCACTGCTTCGGCGTTCAATTCGCCTAGGCGAGTGAGGTTGAGTGCGTCGGCTTTGAATGGCCCCCATTGCTGCAGGATGTCATTGATCTCAAGGCCTTTGCGAACAGGATATTCTAAATTGATCTCACCATACCAGGCTTGTGATGCATCGGTGAGTAGGAAGGCAACGAGTTTGCTGGCTAGTTCTGGGTGTTTGCTGTGGGCGGTGATGCCGATACCACTAACATTGACGTGTACGCCACGATGATCTTGATTGGCCCAGAATAAAGTAGCCTCACTGGCGGCAGCTTGCTGCCCAGCATCAGCAGTCATCATCTTGCCTAAATAGTAAGTGTTGATTACCGCTAGATCACACTGACCTGCAGCCAGGGCTTTGATTTGGTCACGGTCACCGCCTTGTGGTTTGCGGGCGAAATTGGCAACCAAACCATTGGCCCATGCCTGAGTCGCTTGTTCACCGTGGTGAGCCAGCATCGAAGCAACCAATGATTGGTTATAGATGTTGTTTGATGAACGGATACAAATACGGTTTTTCCAGTTTGCATCTGTTAGCGCTTCATAGCTGCTAAGCTCTTCTTTTTTAACGTTTTTATGGCGGTAAGCCAGCGTTCGAGCACGGACTGAAAGGCCGACCCACTGGGCGTCAGCATCTTGATATTGATGGGGTGCTTGGCTGAGGATTGCTGGATCTTTGATGGCTTGTAAAAGACCTGCGTGCTTGGCGCGATGTAAGCGACCCGCATCGACCGTGATAAAGACATCGGCCGGGGTGTTCTTACCTTCTTTAAGTAGGCGCTGAATCAATGCATCTGCCTTGGCCGTGATTAGGTTGATCTGGACATTGTGAGCCTGGCCAAATTGGTCTAACAATGGCTTGATATAAGCCTCTTTACGCGCGCTATAGACGTTAATTTCATCGGTAGCGTGTGCAAATTGCGAGCAAACTAGTGTAATACTGATGTAAAGTATTGATTTGAAATTACATTTCATGGCATTTCCTGAGCAATGAATTCACAAGATTAGGATCCAATAATGGTAGCACAAATGAGATGCATTCCTATCTTTAGGCTTGGAAATGGATGATACAAATCACTTGTATTGAACATGTGAAACCCACCATAGGCAGGTCTTTTAGGTATGAGTTCAGATGACGGATAAGGTTGTTATTCACGATTCGGTCCGTGCTCGCTGGCAATCTATTAAAGCGAGCTATGCGTTTCCTCCAGCGGTACTGGCAGCTGAAGCCCAGATTGAACGTTTGTTGAGCCAGAGTCGATTTTGCGAACAGGTGATTCGACAGCAGCCTGAATGTTTGCACGCCATCATCAGCCAAGAGTCATTACAGTCGACGACTTACCGTGCTCTATTAAAGCAAGACTTGCCGGGCGGCGATGATGAGGCGCAGTTACGTCAGGTCTTAGCACGCTTTCGCAATCGTCAGATGCTGGCTATTTGTTGGCATGATTTGATCTTGCAGTGTGACGTGCAGTCGGTGCTGCTAGCACTATCCGAGCTAGCCGACGT
>DGKH01000079.1:0-577 GCA_002386945.1 Proteobacteria bacterium UBA4575 | reverse complement strand
GTTGCAGAAGCGAAACAGGCAGAGTTCATCGTTGTCGCCCTAGGTAAGCTGGGTGGTCGTGAGCTTAATTTTTCATCAGATATTGATGTCATATTCTGCTTTGATCACAACGGCTATTGCGACGGTGTTAAAGAGCTATCAAATAAAGAGTTTTTCACTAAATTAGGACAGGCCTTGGTGCGTGTGCTGAATGATCGAACCCAGTTGGTTTATCGCGTCGATTGTCGACTACGCCCGTTTGGTGACTCTGGTCCATTAGTGGTGAGCTTCGATCATCTACAAGAGTATTACCAAATCCATGGCAGAGAATGGGAGCGTTATGCCTTAGTTAAGGCGCGTTTTTTAAATGGTAGTGAGGCGGCACAAGAAGCACTCAGTACCATCGTAAAACCGTTTGTTTATCGCCAATATATTGATTTCACTGTGCTTCAGACCTTGCGGGACATGAAGCAAAAGATTGCGCAACAAGTGAGTTGTAAGCAACAAATAGACCATCTCAAATTAGGGCCTGGCGGTATTCGCGAGATCGAATTTATTATCCAGCTATTACAGTTAACCCATGCCGGACTCACGATGA
>DGKH01000054.1:4899-7016 GCA_002386945.1 Proteobacteria bacterium UBA4575 | reverse complement strand
TATTGAGGTATAGGAAACTTATAAACGCGCCAGCCGTTTCTAATGGCTGGATTGGTTTATACTGAGTGCTCTTTAAATTTATAGCCCAGCAAAATCTTGATCTCACAGCAGCTTTCTTTATTAGCCAAGGGACATGCGCAACGCTATTTGCGTATTGGCCAAGTTGGTATCGAGAAGGAATCTCTACGTACTGATCCACAGGCTAATATCGCGCAAAGCGATCATCCGTCTGAATTGGGTGCGACCTTAACCCATCCTTTTATTACCACTGATTACTCTGAAGCCCTATTAGAGTTTGTGACGCCACCGCTGCCTGATAGTGGGCAAGCCTTGGCGTTTCTTGATGACATCCATCGTTTTGTTTATCCAAGGATAGGTCAAGAGTCTCTATGGCCGGGGAGTATGCCACCGCGTTTGGCGGGCGAGCAGAGTATTCGTATTGCACATTATGGCAGCAGTAATCTGGGGCAAATGAAAGAGGTCTATCGCCGTGGTTTAGGTTATCGCTATGGTAAGATCATGCAGGTGATTGCTGGTATCCATGTCAATTTATCCATTGATGAGGCCTTTTGGCCGCGCTGGCAGGCACTGAAGAATGATTCATCTGCATTGCGTGATTTTGTAGACCAACAATACTTTATTCAGATCCGTAATCTACAGCGTATAGGCTGGTTAATTCCTTATTTGTTCGGCGCCTCACCGGTGGTGGATGAGAGCTTTAGGCATGCCGGTGCTGGTATGCTGGCAGAGTTTGATCGCCATACCCGTATTGTTGAGGATGCCACCTCGCTGCGGTTGGGTGATATTGGCTATACCAATCAGCGTGAAAATGAAATTGGTATTAAGGCCTGCTATAGCAGCTTGCCAGAATATGTGCGTTGTTTGGCCGGTGCAATCAGTAAACCCTACAGGCCATATGAAGAGATTGGCGTCTGCGTCGATGGTGCCTATCGCCAGCTGAATGCAAACATATTGCAGATTGAAAATGAGTACTACAGTAATGTGAGGCCCAAGCAAATAACGCGTGAGAATGAAAAGCCAACACATGCCTTGCTGCATCGTGGTGTGCGTTATGTGGAGATTCGTTCCTTAGATCTCAATCCATTCTCAGCCCTTGGCGTGGAACAGGAGCAGTTGGATTTTATTGAGTTATTGTTCCTTTATTGTTTATTGGCAGATGATCGTAGTATCGATAGACGGCAACGTGAAGAGATTGATATTAATGCCTATGAGGTCAGTCACCATGGCCGTCGAGCAAATCTAGAATTGCGGCTTGATGGTGAAAGTGTGGCTTTGACGCAATGGGGCGAGTCTATTTTTTCTGAGATGCGCCAGCTTGCAGAGTTATTAGATAAGCCGAATTATATCGCTGCGCTGAATCGCTATGAGCCGGTATTGCGTGACCCTGACGAGAGCCTCTCGGCGCGTATATTAAAAGAGATGAGATTGAAGTCATCGACTTATCTTGAGTTGATCCATGACTATGCTAAAACCTACCAAGCCGCCACACAGCCTCTAGCGCCCGAGCGCGAAAAAGAATTTATGCGTATAGCGGCCGAGAGCTTGACTAAACAAAGAAAAATAGAAGCGGCCGATAGCCTGCCTTTTGCCGATTTCTTGAGCGAGTATTTTGCATGTCAATAAGATCGCACTTAATGATTTAAGCGATGCAGTTTAAAGGTATGGAGATAAAAAATGTATAAGAAATATATCGTGATGCTGGCCCTGTTTTTGTGTACGAGTGTGGTGCAGGCCGAGTTGGAACATATTACGGTGCAGCAGCTGTCGGCATTGATGGAAGAAGGCATCACTGTTATCGATATCCGTACCCCTGAAGAATGGCAACAAACTGGCATTGTCGAGGGCAGTCATCCGATTATGTTTTTTGATCAAAAGGGTAAGCCACATATCGAAGAATGGATGCAGCAAACCGATGACTTAATTAATCCTGAGCAAGCAGTGATCCTGATCTGTCGTTCGGGTAATCGCACTACGAGTGTCGGCACTTTTCTCAGCAAACAATTGGGTTTTAAACAGGTGTATAGCGTGAAGGGTGGTATTAACAGTTGGTTGAAGGCAGGGAACAAGACACAGCCGCTTGAACCATAGGGGGACTA
>DGKH01000054.1:0-4879 GCA_002386945.1 Proteobacteria bacterium UBA4575 | reverse complement strand
GTTTCTACGCAGCGTGCGACGCCAATCAAACTGCAATAGGCTTGGGATTAAGATCAGTGTAAAGAGTGTACTGACAATCATGCCACCGACAATCACTGCGGCCAAACCGCGATAGAGCTCAGAGCCAGCGCCAGCAAATAAGACTAAAGGCAGCATGCCAAAGACAGTAGTCGTAGTGCTCATTAAGATAGGGCGTAAACGGGTACGCACGGCTGTGCGCACAGCATCTAGGCGATTAGCACCGGCACGTTCTGCATTGCGTGCTTGGTAGACTAATAAGATCGCATTGTTTACCACTAGACCTAATAAAATAATGAAGCCGATCATGGTTAAGAGGTCGGCTGATAACCCAAGGATGTGTAATGCTGCAACGCCACCAATGGTCGCTAAAGGTAATGCCATCATTACTAGTAGGCTGTCTGTGAACGAGCGGAATAGCGCGGCCATCAGTAGTAATAAGATAATCAATGCGATGGTGAAGCTACCACTGAGGTTCTTGATCGCTATGCTCAGGCTATCGGCTGAGCCACCATAGAGGATCACACCATCAGCGGGTAATAGTGGTTCTAATAAGGGTTCTATCTCTGATTTAATAATAGTGATGGCCTGTTCTAATGGGACATCTTCCGGTGGCGTGACCTCTAGTGTCACGGTGCGTCGTCGATCTAGGCGGCGGATCTGACTGGCGCCAGCGGTGCGTTCGATGCTGGCTAATTCGGCAAAGGGTACAACACTACCGTTAGCCGTCGATAGTGGGATGGCGGCAATTTCTTCAGGCGTGTGCCACTGTGGAATTTTCAGGATAACGTCTAGGCGTTCTTCACCATCGAAATACTCACCAACCTTGAGGCCATCACCTAAGACCTGCGTGACCTTAGCCAATGTTTGTCGGTTCCAGCCAGCTTCTTGCAGACGGTCATCATGTGGCTTGAATTGTAATTCAGGCTCGGCTAACTCCAAGCCAGGGCGTGGCCGCACTCTGGCGCCAGGTATCTTTTGTGGAATGGCGGTAAAACCTACCCGTGCGGCCTCGAGTAAGGCGTCAATATTGCGCCCTTGAATGTTGATCTCAATCTCACGATTGGCACCAAAGCCTGAGAATAAAGAGGCCTTGCGCACGACTGCAAAGGTATCAGGAAAACCACTGACCGCCTGACTTAATACCTTGACCAGTTCATCGACTTTATTCGGGTCTTCTGCCCGGCCACCGATAAAGATCGAGCCAGAGCGTGCAACAAAAAAGTATTGTTTAATCTTTGGCTCTTTCTCGCCAGTCATATAAGGCTGGATGCGATCAGCAATGATGTCGCCCATCTCATCTTTAATATGATTAATATTGACACCCGGTGGCGGCAGGATGAAGCCAAAGGCAAGATTGCGATTGCCGGTAGGGAGGTAATCGCGCTCAGGGAAAAACTGCCATGAGCTGGCTATCGGTATGATGATTAAGCCAGCGACTAAGGCGATGCGTAGTTTCGGTGAGCGCGTCAGATTGACTATTTTATTACTTGCTGAATCCCATTTTGTGGCGAGGTGGTCTTCAAATTTTGCTCGACGTAACCAGACCATGCTGGCGGCTGGAATCAAGATAGTGGCAACCAACATAGAGGCGATGATAGCGGCAGTAATCGCAATCGCTAAATCAGAAAACAGTTGGCCACTTTGATCACGTAAAAACAGGATCGGTAAGAAGATCGCGACTGTGGTTGCGGTGGAAGCGAGTAAGGCCGGCCAGACTTCTTGCGTGCCTTTTAAGGCGGCATCAAAACCCGAGTAACCTTTTTCACGTAATCGTACAATGTTCTCCAGTACGATGATCGCGGCATCCATTACCATGCCGACGGCAAAGGCGAGGCCGGCAAGTGAAACCACATTAATCGATTTACCGACGCCTAAGATGACTACAAAGGCGATGCAAAGACACAGAGGGATGGTGATGGTGACAACCAGAGTGGCACGGAAGTGACGTAAGAAAAACCAGAGTATGATGACCGCTAGTAAAATGCCGATACCGAGATTGCCACGTAGTAATTCAATCGCGCTATGGATGTAAACCGTTTCGTCATAGACCTGTTCAATGCTGAGCTCAGCGCGTTTTAATGGGCCCTGACGTAGCTCGTTCATGGCGAGATCTAAATCGCGCATCACATCTAAAACGTTAACACCATTTTCGCGATAGGCATTGACCGCAATGGCGGCTTTACCCCGGGTGATGACGAAATTATCGCGTTTGGCATTGCGCACTTCTACCGTTGCGATATCGCGTAGGTAGATAGGCTTGCCATCACGCCATTCTAAGATCAGGTTTTGTAGGTCCTGTGGTGAGAGATCGCCAATATAACGCAGTGTGTATCGGCGCTTGCCGACATCGGCACTGCCGCCAGAAACATCATCATTGCCACCAACTAGCTGTACCGTCTTGCTTAGATCAACACCTTTGCCTGCGGCTAGGTAGGGGTCGACAGTGATGCGAATCTGTTGTTGGTTGCCACCGCGTATCTCAGACATGGCGACACCGGGTACCCGTTCAAAACGTGACTGAATGACTTCTTCTACGTAGTCGCGGTAGTCCTCAATATCATTTTCATTTTCGGCCGTGGGCTTAATAATGAACCAAGCAATCGGACGACTACGGCCACCGGCGGTACTGAGGATCGGCTCGTCGGCGTCATCGGGGTAGCTGGAGACGCGGTTTAAGCGGTTGATGACCTCAATCAGCCCACGCTGTAAATCAAAGTCGACATCAAAGGCGATGGATATTTTGCCTTGGCCCTGACGCGCCTCAGAGAGTAGCTCGGTCATGCCGGGCAGGCCACGCAGTTGTTGTTCCTGCGGCTCTATGATTTCTGATTCAACTTCTTCGGGTGCCGCTGCACGCCAATTGGTTTTGATGGTGATCTCTGGGCGTTCCACCTCAGGGGTGAGTTGTACCGGTAGCCTGTCTAAGGCGAGTAGGCCAAAGAGGATCACCAGTAGGCCGGCTACTAGGCCAGCGGTGGGGTTGCTTAAGGCGCCGCGAGTGAGACTCATGTTGTTTTATTTGTTCGCTTTGAAGACAGTACTAGTGACGCTAGTGCCTGCGCGCAAGCGTTCGCCACCGCGTACAACAATGGCGTCGCCAGCAGCGATATCACCAATCGCTTCAATGTAGTCGCCATCACCCATGCCGATCTCTATAACGACCTGTTCGGCAATATTATCGGCATTGACTTTAAACACCGTGGTGCTGCCTTTGCGTAGTACTAAGGCGTCACGGTGTATTGAGACAACATTACGTGCCGCTGTAAAAGGCAGTCTGACACGAACCAATGTACCTGGTGCAATGGCCTTTTCTGGGGTTAAGCGTACTTCAAATAGACGTGAGCTATTGATGCTGGCTGGTACGATTGAATGCACAATTGCACTGCTGGATTGTTGGTTTAGCAAGACTTCGAGCTGGCTGTTGATCTGGATTAGACCGATCATCTGCGCTGCGATATAGACTTGGATTTCATTACTGTTTAGGTCGACAAAACGTACCACGGTGTCGCCTGTCTTTAGCCATTCACCTATTTGAACCGTGCGTTCTGTTACTACACCGTCGTAGGGTGCAATGATCTTGGAGCGTTTAATACGCTCTTCAATTTGCATTAAACGGGCTTGAGCAGCACGCATATCACTTTGTGCGATCTGCAGGGAGGTCTGTGTTTGATCTAGTTGGTCGCGTGCCACACTGTTCGATTTGAGTAGCGCTTGATAACGCCGCACCTGTTTTTTAAATAGTGCGACACTGGCTTGCTCACTGGCGACGGTGGCTAGCTGTTCTTCTCTTTGTTGTTGTAAGAAGACGTCATCCAGAGTGGCAATGGCTTGGCCTTTTTTTAGCGCAGTGCCGACTTCAACAATAGCGGTTAGGCGGCCTTCAATTTCGGCGGCTATGCGAATGTCATTCTTGCTCAGGCTGATACCGGTATAAAGTACGGTAGGCGCTAATTGACGGATCTCGGCGGTATCGACAACCACTGGCTTGCTGCGACCCGCGGCGAAGCTGAGATTGCTACAAATTAGGAGCGCGCTAACAAGCGTCGTGAGAATGATCTTCATGGTAATCAACGGTTAGTTCCTTCGATCTGAACAATATCATACAACCGACTTTGTCTTATATAACAAGATGGTTCAGGAAGGGCCTAAACCCAGTGCTCGTACTGTCGCACTAAGGCAGGAATTTTAGGCCTATGAGTTAATCTTCACTAAGTGCACCAGAACAACTACTGCCCTGACCCGCAGTGCAGCCATAACAGTGTTGTCCAATCATAATTTCGGCATTATCTAGACTGTTTTCTAATAGCATAGATAGATGCTTTTTCGATTGATCGGGGTTTTCTAGGGGCATCTCTAGCATCTGATTGAAGTCGCAGTCATATAAGTAGCCCTGCCAATCAACACTGATGGTGTCACGGCACATGACGTTGTCGATATTATCGATTTGGTGGGCATTTTTTAGCGTATCTAGATAACTATGAAAGTTACCCTTAGCCGCCAAGGTGCTGCCAAAACGCTTGATAGGCATGTTGGTGATGACAAATAACTGATTGAATTTTATAGAGAATCTTTCATCTAGCTGGGTTTTGTAATCCATTTCTAGGGCCGCTTGTGGTGGCGGTAATACGGCACCAATGGGGTTATACACTAGATGCAGGCGACGCTCGTTGTCGATGGCATAACCTAGGCTATTGAGTAGTTTAAGTGCCTCGATACTCTTGCTAAAAACACCTTTGCCACGCTGTAGGTCAACATTCAGCTCTGAGTAGCAGGGCAATGAGGCAACCACCTCTACCTGTTGCTCGGCTAGAAATTCAGCAAGACCTTCTTCCCCTGGCTCAAATAGCACGGTGAGATT
>DGKH01000020.1:6721-7042 GCA_002386945.1 Proteobacteria bacterium UBA4575 | reverse complement strand
TCTTCCAGTAGCTCAATGAGTTTTTTGACTTTGCGTATGTCCATAATTAGCGCTCTATTTTTAAGATTTAAGTTGTTGGTCTGCGGCGTTGATTGCTAAACGGTAGCCGTTAGCACCCAAGCCTGAAATTAAACCGACCGCGACATCGGATAGGTACGAATGCGCGCGGAACTCTTCACGTGCAAAGACGTTCGAGAGGTGTATTTCAATAAATGGGATGGAGACACCTAAAAAGGCGTCACGCAGGGCGATACTGCTATGAGTGAACGCTCCAGGATTGATCACAATGAATTTCACACCGTCTGTTTTTGCCGCATGAAT
>DGKH01000020.1:5905-6640 GCA_002386945.1 Proteobacteria bacterium UBA4575 | reverse complement strand
GCGTAGCTAGTCGCATCGGCGACTATGTCATCTAATGTGGTGTAGCCATAGACTTCAGGCTCGCGGCTACCCAATAAATTCAAGTTTGGGCCATTCAGCAAGAGAATTTTACTCATAACTTCGGTGAATTACCCTCGATTGGTTGTTAAATAAACGGTAAAGCAGCTCTGCTGCTAGATGGTGGCAATTCTGCCGTAAAACAGTACAACTGTCTAGTTGTTAGCAAGATAGCGGAAATTATCCGGATATTGGCCGAATTTCAACGAATTTTACTGATTTAACCGGCTCTGATGTCGCCGGTTATGGCAGGAATGGCTTAAAACTGTGCTTTTAAGCGTTCTAGATGACTTAGGAAATCAGCCTTATCGATAAAGCCGACGATGCGATAGGGGCGTAATTCCTTGCCAGTGGTGTCAAAAAACAACAGGCCTGGGGGGCCAAAAAGGGATAATTCTTTCAACATAGCGTTATCGACTTCATCATTTGCCGTCACATCCGCCTTCAGAATGACGAAATCACGTAGTGCCGTGTGCACTTCGGCGTGATTAAAGGTAAAAGTCTCTAATTCCTTGCAGGCGATACACCAGTCGGCATACATATCCAACATCACCGGCCTATTTGCCGCCGCTGCCAAAGCCAATTCTTGCTCTAGTCCCTGCATCCCTTTGACGTATTTAAAAGGCAGCTGTTTGCTGTCTGCTACAGAGTTAGTTGCAGAGCCGCTGCTGAGGCCGG
>DGKH01000020.1:406-5852 GCA_002386945.1 Proteobacteria bacterium UBA4575 | reverse complement strand
AGGAGTATCCAGCCCAAGATTTGGCGTAGTCGCAACAACGTACTCGGGCGCTCGATGCTGCGACGAAAGACATCCAGAAATATGGCGCAGCCGATGAGTAAACCACCGGAGAGAGCGAGTATCACAACGCGAGGATAAACGCGATCAACAAACCAGATGGCTAGTGCCAGCAGCATCACGCCGAAGACTGCTTTAATTGGCTCCATCCAACCGCCTGCTCGTGGTAAATATTTGCCTGCTGAGGTGCCGATCAGTAATAACGGTAAGCCCATACCAATGCTGAGTGAAAATAGGGCAAGGCCACCGACCCAAGGATCGCCACTCTCGGCTATATAGAGTAGGGCACCGATTAACGGCGCAGTAACGCAGGGGCCAACAATCAAGGCCGATAAAAACCCCATGATGGCGGTGCCGACAAAACTGCCCGACTGTTGCTTACCGCTTAAGGCATTGATGCGTGATTGCAGGGCCGATGGCATCTGTAACTCATAGAGGCCAAACATCGACAAGGATAGGATCACAAAGACCAGAGCAAAGGCACTGATAATCCAGATATTCTGGAACCAGGCCTGAATGTTGGCACCGGTCATCCCGACCAAAACACCTGCGATGGTGTAGGTTAAGGCCATTGCCAATACGTAGACCAAAGACAGGCTAAAGCCACGACTGGCACTGAGCTTTTCGCCTTGGCCGGCAATGATGCTGGAGAGAATTGGGATCATTGGGAAGACGCAGGGGGTCAGCGCCAAGAGTAATCCAGCTAGGAAAAACCAAGCGACCGTCCAGCCTAAGCTCTTTTGTTTTAATTGATTGGCGATAGAGCCCTGCTCTGATTGCTCTAGCGTGGCAGGCTCAGCCTTACTCAGTGCTGAGTCAGCATTAGCCGCAGTTAGCGCACTATTTAGGGCGCTGTCGCTAAGGTTTAGATTAAATGCCTTGGTGACAGGTGGGTAACAGAGGCCGGCATGGGCGCAGCCTTGATAACTTACGATCAGCTCAACATTATTGCTCGCACTCTTCACACGGCTGAATGCGCTTAAGCCAGTCTCATAAATCTGCACCTCACCAAAATAGTCGTCCGTCTTAGTCTTACTCGCGGGCAGGGTCAGTGGGCTGAAGGTGACATTCGCTTGCTCTGTGCTAACCGACAGCTGCTTTCTATAGAGGTAATAGCCCTCAGCGATCTGCCAATCAATTTGAATTTGATTGTCCTTACTCAGGTAGGCGTCGACTTGAAAGGCTTTATCTACCGACAGGAATTCATTCTCACCCCCTAGCGATTGAATCGCAGAGGCTGAATTCATAAACAGTAGGACGCCAGCCAACAATAAAGCGAACGGCGAAGCTAGCAGGGCGAATTGGGACTGACTTGTTGTTTTAACCACAAATAATACTCTTGCATGAGGGCATCGGTTTCGATGCAAATTAGCTCTGGCACATCATAAGGGTGCCGCGTTTGAATGAACACTTCTAACGATGAATGCTGTGAACGCAGTGTCTTCATAAGCAATAAACATTCATCTTCCTCGCAGATCTCACCCTGCCAGCGGTAGGTAGACCAGATTGCTGGCAAAATGTTGCAACAAGCGACTAAACGCGATTCAAGCAGGGCCTGCGCCAGCACCTTTGCCTGCGTTTTATCACTGAGGCTGGTCATCACTAGAACCAGCGGATCTTCAGCATTATTTTGCATCTGTTTAGTTTTCACTCTTGTATTTCAAAAAGTCGTCCCCATATTAGAAACCAAGCATTACGGTTTGTTGGTGATTCGAGATGACTAAGTTTCCGCTAGTAACTACATTATTCATTGTGGTTCCACTGATTGAAATCTATTTATTCACAGTCGTGGGCGCTGCAGTTGGCGGTTTGTCGACAGTAGTTCTCGTTATTCTAACAGCCATGATCGGAGTTTCTCTGTTGCGAGCGCAAGGTTTACAGACCATGGCGCGACTACAACAGCAGGCGGCACAGGGACAGTTGCCTGCCGATACCTTATTTGAGGGCGCAGCCCTTCTATTGGGTGGGGCACTACTGCTGACCCCTGGCTTTATGACCGACAGCATAGGCTTTTTGTGTTTAATACCGGTCACACGTAAAAGCTTGATTCAGGGGTTATTGCGCTATTGCATGAAAAATGGCTCATTTCAGGTCAATTCGGCTGCTGGGTATGCGGCTAAAAACGAGCAATCTAGACGTGATAATGACGTTTTAGAGGGCGAATTCCGGGTGAAAGACGAAGACAAAGACCCTCGTCTCTAAGCTGGCACAGTTGTTGACATAGAAGGTTGACTCCGTATCATTGGCGCTCTTCTTAGGGGAGTGCTAAAAAGTTACTTAACCTATTAATAATTCTAGATTTTAAATCGATATATTGGGAGATACACGCTATGAAGTTACGTCCTTTACATGACCGTGTTGTGGTCAAGCGAATGGAAGAAGAGCGCACGAGTCCGGGTGGTATTGTTATCCCTGATTCAGCAACTGAAAAGCCAAGTAAGGGTGAAGTTGTTGCTGCTGGTAATGGCAAGATCACAGATAGCGGCAAAGTACATGCGCTAGATGTAAAAGTTGGTGATACCGTTTTATTCGGTAAATATTCTGGCACAGAAGTAAAAGTAGACGGTGACGAGCTACTAGTGATGCGCGAAGACGACATCATGGCGGTAATCGAAGGCTAGATAGTCTTTAAACCCATAACACATAAAAAATTAACGTAATAAAACGAAGGTACATGCTATGAGTGCGAAAGAAGTTACTTTTGGAGATGAGGCCAGAGCCCGTATGGTGGCTGGGGTAAATATCCTCGCTAACGCAGTAAAAGCAACACTAGGCCCTAAGGGACGTAACGTCGTTCTAGATAAGGCCTTTGGTGCACCAACCGTGACCAAAGATGGTGTATCGGTTGCCAAAGAAATCGAATTAGAAGACAAGCTGGAAAATATGGGCGCGCAGATGGTGAAGGAAGTTGCTTCACAAACATCTGATATCGCTGGTGATGGCACCACGACAGCAACCGTACTAGCGCAGTCAATCGTACATGAAGGCATGAAAGCAGTAGCGGCCGGCATGAACCCAATGGATCTTAAGCGTGGTATCGATAAGGCAGTCACGGCAGCAGTTGAAGAACTGAAGTCATTGTCTAAGCCTTGCTCTGATAGTAAAGCAATCGCTCAAGTTGGTTCTATCTCTGCCAACTCTGACACCTCTATTGGTGACATCATTGCCGAGTCTATGGACAAAGTAGGCAAAGAGGGTGTGATCACTGTTGAAGAAGGTAACGCACTAGAAAATGAGCTAGACGTTGTTGAAGGTATGCAGTTTGATCGTGGTTACTTATCACCTTACTTTGTGAACAACCAAGACAACATGACTTGCGACATGGATGACCCGTTCGTCTTATTGTTCGACAAGAAAGTCTCAAACATTCGCGACCTACTACCTATCCTTGAAGGCGTAGCTAAGGCTGGTCGTCCGCTACTGATCGTTGCGGAAGATGTTGAAGGTGAAGCACTAGCAACTTTAGTCGTGAACACTATTCGCGGCATCGTTAAAGTCGCAGCTGTCAAAGCCCCTGGCTTCGGTGATCGACGTAAAGCGATGTTAGAAGACATTGCAATCCTAACGGGTGGTACTGTAATTTCTGAAGAAGTTGGTCTTTCACTAGAAAAGACAACTCTAGACGAGCTAGGCACAGCCAAGCGTATTCATGTCTCTAAAGAAAACACTACGATTGTTGATGGTTCTGGCCAAGCGACAGACATCAAGGCACGTGTTGATCAAATTCGTGCACACATCGAAGAAGCCTCTTCAGACTACGACAAAGAGAAGCTACAAGAACGTATGGCTAAATTAGCCGGCGGTGTTGCAGTGATCAAAGTTGGTGCAGCAACTGAAGTTGAAATGAAAGAGAAGAAAGCGCGAGTTGAAGATGCATTGCATGCAACGCGTGCAGCAGTAGAAGAAGGTGTGGTACCCGGTGGTGGTGTTGCATTGATTCGTGCTCGTAGCGTATTGCTAAAGCTGAAAGGTGACAACGACGATCAAACTGCGGGTGTTAATATTGCTCGTCGTGCGATGGAAGAGCCACTACGTCAAATTACAGCTAATGCAGGTGATGAAGCCTCTGTAGTTCTAGCTAAAGTTGATGAAGGTAAAGGCAACTTTGGTTACAACGCAGCAACAGGTGTTTATGGCGATATGATTGAGATGGGTATTTTGGATCCCACCAAAGTAACGCGTTCTGCATTGCAAAACGCAGCTTCAATTGCAGGTCTTATGATTACGACTCAAGCGATGGTTGCTGAACTACCTAAAGATGATGCACCAGGTATGCCAGCACCAGATATGGGTGGCATGGGCGGTATGGGCGGCATGATGTAAGCCAGCCTAAACGGCGTTTAAAAAGCCTCGCTATGCGGGGCTTTTTTTTGCCTGCTAAAACTGGCGAACATAAAGCAAGCTAGGCTACTATGCATATCCTAAGTAAAGTTCATGGAACACACGCGCCTTAAATGCATATCGATTTAAATAGTCATCTCATTATTGAGGCTATCTATCAGCCATCACCTAACTGTGACACTAGGCCGCAGGGTGTTGTGCCTGAGCTAATAGTAATGCATGGCATCAGTCTGCCACCGGGTGAATACGGTGGAGGCTATGTGCAACAATTCTTTAGTAACGTACTCGATGAAACAGCACACCCTTACTTTTCAGAAATAGCTGGCCTCAAGGTATCCAGTCATCTCTTTATAGAGCGTAATGGCAGGCTGATCCAGTTTGTCCCTCTTAACCAGCGTGCATGGCATGCCGGTCAATCTTGCTATCAAGGCCGAGAGGCCTGTAACGATTTTTCAATTGGTATCGAGCTAGAAGGTACTGATGATGATGCTTACAGCGAGCAACAATACACAGTGCTCAAGCCGCTTATTGATTGCTTGCAGCAAACCTATAAAACCTTAGCGCCGAAAGCGGTGGTTGGGCATAGCGATATTGCGCCGGGCCGTAAAACTGATCCTGGTGCTAGCTTTGACTGGGCGCGCATTCGATAAAATAAAACGAGAGATATATCGTTTATGTCTCGACAGAGACATCCCACGTCAAGTCGTGCTTAATAGTATCCAGTAACAATCGAATATTTGGATGCGTATTCGGTGAGGCCTGCTCATCAGCGACATAATCACCAAATAATACCAAGCCCTGCTCAGCTTCGGCTGCACCCAGCATGCCGCTGTTTAAAGTAACTGCCCGCAATATTTTTAATGACGCCTGCTTTCCAGGCTTATTTTCCACGCGATGTATACGCTCACCATTGTTTTCCTTAAATATGATCGCATTAATATCGCTGTATTCCTCAAGCGCACTAAATCCAGTGCCAAATAGCTTGTTCATCCTGTTATTCCAATCAAAATTTTTATCGTAAGTAATTATTTAATGAACTTAATTATAT
>DGKH01000020.1:0-358 GCA_002386945.1 Proteobacteria bacterium UBA4575 | reverse complement strand
TTAATGTGATTATTTCTTGTTACATGACTGAAATTATTTGCTTTTCCAAATATGGCCAAAGATAATGTAATTTACTATAGTATCTTAAATTAATTTGGTTTTGGTGATATTTGACCACTTAGCCCGGTCTTTAAGACGGGTTTAAAGTTTGTTTGTTAAACAACTATGATTTACTTAGTTTATTATCAGCTCGAAACTAATGCGAGCTACCGCTGAATAAAATCATATGTAGCAGATAGCGGGCATGGAGAGATCCACATTGCCTAGGATTTAGAATTCAGCGGATGGTGGCAGGTCTATATGGCCGCTTACCTAAAAGATGCGAGTTGGCTGTTCAGGGATAGTGGACTGCGCATTA
>DGKH01000033.1:6455-10565 GCA_002386945.1 Proteobacteria bacterium UBA4575 | reverse complement strand
TTACTCTTTGTTTGGTCTATTGACTGTCCTGCCTGTAAAAATGACCTAGCAAACTTCAGCAAGCTGAAGCAGGAAGTTCCTAACAATAGAATCATCCTACTCAATAGTGATGGTGAACTCAGTAGCGAAAAGGTAGCGCAGGCCATTGCAGAGTTCGGACTACAAGATTTAGAAAACTGGAAATTCGCCGATAGTGCAACCGCACGGTTGCGTTATAAACTAGATCAAAACTGGGCTGGGGAGCTGCCGCGTAGTTACTTTTATGCTGCAGACGGCTCACGCCGAGCGTTCTCTGGCAGCTTGGACGCGGATAGGCTGAAGGCGTGGTTGCTGCGAGAGCAGCAAAGGTGATGAGTGCAATGTAATTAAGCTGCTACTCATCACTAGCTACTGAGTCTTTACATGTTTTTTAATGCTACGGCCTGAAACAGGGCTATTGGTTTTTATTTTTTATTAACTACTAACAGCCCTTAACATCCATGCGGTCTTTTCGTGGATACGCATACGGTCAGAGACTAATGCAGCAGTAGACTCGTCGTCTGCTTTTTGTGCTACAGCTAAGACAGAACGACATACTTTGATGACTTTTTCATGGCTTATTTTTAAGATATCAATCATCTCATTAGTGCTAGGGACACCATCGACCTCCTCAATACTGCTTAATTTTGAAAATTCTTTATAAGTGCCTGGTGCTGGCATATCGAGTGTTCTTATTCGTTCAGCCAAGTCATCTACTGCTATCGCCAACTCGGTGTAGTGTTGCTCAAACATAGCATGCAGTTCTGGGAATTGAGGGCCTGTCACATTCCAATGAAAGTTATGAGTTTGTAGGTATAAGGTGTAGGAGTCAGCTAGTAAATGCCTTAAACCCTGTGATACCGCCTTGCGTGATGTTTCATCTAAACCAATATCGATGCTGCTCATAGTGCGTTTCCCTTAAATAGTTTTAGTCGCATTCAATAGTTAAATTATATCACTAGTCTGCTGCGGGATATTACTTTTGTTTATTGAAAACCGCAGAATAGGGATTTCATGATTGGAGGCAATGGGGTTTGAGCTTAAGTCATTAATAATCAATAGCTTATCAGTCATTTATTCGGTGAAACAAAGCAATTGAAGCGTCTATGAAGATTGCTGTAGGTGTTAAATAACGAGGCGTGATTATATTTTCTCTATCTGACGTAGCAAATGAGACTGATTAAAAGACCATGTAAATTCTGAAGGCTTTTGGTGTCATATACTTCAATGAACTGTGTGGCCGAACATGGTTGTAATAGTGCCTCCACGTATCGATTTCTGTTCTGGCTTGATCGAGAGATCTGAACCAATGTTGATTTAAACATTCATTTCTAAATTTACCGTTCAAGCTTTCTATGAAGGCATTTTGAGTTGGTTTTCCTGGCTGAATAAAGCCGAGATTTACCCCTGCTTTTTTCTGCCAATAAAACATCGCCTTACTGATAAATTCAGTGCCGTTGTCACAGATAACTTGGTCAGGCTTACCTTGCGTTGCAAGAAGCTGGTCTAAAAATCGAGCCACCTGAAAACCAGTTATTGAGAAGGAAACCAGTTGACCTAACATTTCTCGTGAGTAATCGTCAATGACGTTCAGTGTCCTGAACCGGCGACCATTACTCAACTGATCGCTGACAAAGTCCATTGACCAGCGAATATTCTTCGCAATGGGAACCACCATTGGCATTCTTGGCCTCGTTAACTTCTTACGCTTTTTCGTTCGCACCTGAAGTCCTTCTTCCGAGTAAATGCGGTAGGTTCGTTTCTTGTTCTTCACAAGACCTTCACCTCTAAGCAAAGTATGCAGGAATAAGTAGCCATAACTGGCATGCATGATGCTCGCTTAACTTGGAATGGTGTTTAAGGTGCGTCACAACCTGCTTCTTATCAGCAGGCTTTACCACTTTTTTGAGAGAACATCCTTCATCGCTTCACATTCCAGCATCTTCTCAGCCAATCGCTTCTTCACCTTGAGATTTCCTAATACTTAAGTTGATTGGAAATCTCATCCTTGTCATGGTGTTAAATATGGGGGGAAGCTTACTCCCAAGCCTAAAATAAGCTTAGGCGAATAATCTTCTTATTTTGGGTTATTTGAGTGCGTTGATTCGGTATCAATGTGATCTTGATATGGGGGATGCGAGGGTAGGAGGGGAATTGCTGTTAAGCCTAGACTAAGCTAACTAATAATTATGATTCTAAAGCGGGTGAGAATATGGCGTAGTATTTCTCAAGCTTTTTTTCACCCACGCCATTTATCTGTAGAAACTCTTGTTGGCTCTTTGGTCTATTTAATGCGATCTCATGCAGTGTTCTGTCGTTAAAGATGACAAAGGCTGGAACACCTTCCTGACGTGCAATTTGCAACCTAATGTTTTTAAGCTCCTGAAGTAAATTTCGGCTAGTGCCATCTAATTCAATCTCTGGGGCATTCGTTCTCGCACGTTGTGTGGAGGTCGACTTGTGTTGCTGGTCATTGGCCCTCGCCATGAAAAGTGTCTCGCCATTCATGATCGCCTGTGTACTTCCTTTGAGCTCGATTGCGCCATATTTTTCTAGGTTCACACGCAGCAAATCAAAGGCAATCATCTGGCGTATTAAGGTCTGTAGAAGCGGCTTTGATTGACTAGAGGCACTACCAAAGCTGTTTAATAGATGATGCGAGCGTGTCTTGATCTTTTCATTCTCTGCACCCCTAAGCACGTCAATAATATGAACCACGCCAAAGCTTTGTCCAGTTTCCCTTATAGTCGTGATGATTAACTTCGCAAGCGCCGAATAATCTTCTACCTTCGGTGGATTGAGGCAGTTATCACAATTACCACAGGCCTCAGAGTCTTCATCAAAATATGATAAGAGCGCTAATCTGCGACAAGAGCTGGTCTCACAATAACCCAGTAGAGCTTGCAGTCTCTTGTACTCCAATAGTTTGAACTGCTCACTGCTAGTGCTCTCAAAGATCATTTTTTGGCGCTTGATTAAATCTTGAAAGCCATAATACATCAGTGTTTCAGAGGCATGGCCATCACGCCCAGCGCGACCTATCTCTTGATAGAAGGCCTCGATGCTACCGGGTAAACCAACATGAATAACATAGCGCACGTCTGGCTTATCTATGCCCATGCCGAATGCGATGGTGGCGACCATCACCACATCTTTTTCGGTCATGAACTTATCCTGCGCATTCTTTCTATATTCTGGTGATTTTCCAGCGTGATAGGCAACGGCATTAAAGCCATTTTGCTGGAGTAGGGTAGCCACCTCTTCAGTCTCTTTTCTGGACAGGCAGTAAATAATGCCACTTAAGCCTTTCTTCGATTCAAGGTATTCAAGCAGCTTATCTTTAAAGCCAGATTTTGCTTCTACCGCTAACGATAAGTTCGGCCTATCGAATCCAGTCAGCGTGACATCACACTCTCTATTAAACAGGTTGGTGCATATATCGGCACGTGTGGCCTTGTCTGCGGTAGCCGTAAAGGCTGCTAGTCTAGCGTTGGGGAAATGAGTCTTTAACTCAGATAAAGCCTCATAGGCAGGCCTGAAATCTGCACCCCATTTTGAAATACAGTGGGCCTCATCAATCACAAACATACCGATCGGAAGCCTCTGCAACGAGGCGATCATACGTTCCGTCATTAAGCGCTCTGGGCTTAGGTATAAGATCTTGGATGTATTTGAAGAGAAGCGCTTCCACTCCTGAACATTTTGCTCATAAGACTGTGCTGAATGTATTTTGCTGACCTCGATGCCACTGCGTTCTAGGCCAGCGGCCTGATCATTAATTAAGGCCACTAAGGGAGAGATAATGATAGTGCGAAAGTCTGATAATACGGCGGGTAACTGATAGCACAATGACTTACCTGAGCCAGTTGGCATCACGACTAAGACATGCTCCCCAGCCAGTATCTTTTCGATGACATGAAACTGTTCATGTCTGAAGCTTTCATAGCCAAAGTATTTCTTCAATTGAGCCTTAAGCTGCTCTTCGGTATGACTACTCTTCATAGGGTCGGGTCTAATTAATATCCATCGGTATATAAAAGGCTCAAAGATTACTCGCGTAAACGGACTAAACTTTTCCATTTCCGTATTATC
>DGKH01000033.1:4951-6371 GCA_002386945.1 Proteobacteria bacterium UBA4575 | reverse complement strand
TGATGATGGAAAAGACGCTGATTAAGGGAAAAGATAGAGACTTGGAGTCGAGTATTGCGTTTATGCAGGGGCAATTGATGACCTTGGGTTTTGATATCGAAGAAGTGTCTTGGCTTAACCCCGTTGAAGGCGTGTATTCAGTCCATATTCGAGATAAACAATGTCATACGCTCTTCACTAATGGCAAAGGTAGTTCAAAAAAAGCCTGTCTAGCCAGTGCCTTAGGTGAGTTCTTTGAGCGCTTAAGCTGTAATTATTTCTTTGCCGATTATTACCTTGGCGAAGCCATTAGTCAGCACGCATTTGTGCACTATCCTAATGAACGATGGTTTGAGCTGGCGGCCAATCAGCGACCAGAAGGCTTAATGAATGACAGTTTATGGGCCTATTTTGATCCAGAACAGAACTTAGACCCTGCCAACCTATTCGATACCAACTCGGGGGCAGGTGAGCGTGGTATCTGTGCGTTGCCCTTTGAGCAATTATCGACCCAACAAACGGTCTATATCCCAGTCAATGTGATCGCCAATATCTTTGTCAGTAATGGCATGTCAGCGGGCAATACGCCTGCCGAAGCCAAGGTACAGGCCCTGTCAGAGATATGTGAGCGCTATGTTAAGCATCGGGTGATCTCAGAAGGCCTATGCCTACCCGATATCCCACAGACAGTGATTGAGCGCTTTCCAGCGATTGCCCAATCGATCCAAGCGATTGAAGATTACGGTTATCGCCTGAAAGTAGCCGATGCCTCATTGAATGGTATCTATCCGGTGGTCAGTGTGACCTTGATTAACCCCAAAGATGGCTCTGTATTCGCCTCATTTGGCGCACACCCTTGTTTTGAAGTGGCATTAGAGCGAACAGTGACCGAATTACTGCAAGGCCGAGAGCTCAATCAAATGGACGTGTTTCAACCACCGGTCTTTGATCTAGATGCAGTTGCGTCACCGCAGAATATCGAGATGCACTTTATTGACTCCAGTGGCGATATTTCGAATGACTTTTTCCGCTCAAAGCCAGACTACGAATACTGTGATTGGAATACTGAAACTACAACAGAACAGGAATATCAGGCCTTAACGGCACTGATTCATGAGCAGGGCTATCAAATATATTGCGCAGACTATAACCATCTTGGTGTAGCGGCTTGCCGTATCTTGGTGCCGGGCATGTCCGATATCTATCCGGTTGATGAGCTGCTCTGGGAAAATAACAATGAAGGGGCGATCTTTCGAGCAAGCCTGTTAAATCTCAACAAAGCCGATTCCGCCGACTTGCAGGCCTTACTCGATGGCCTAGAGCAGGGTGGTTATAACGATCAGACTCTAGTAGCACAGTTCATTGGCCTGTTGTCGGACGCAGATAGCGTCTGGGCAAGACTTCGCCTTGGCGAGGTTAAGGCGATGCTGTGTCTAGCCTT